>CAYPZL010000053.1:0-30889 GCA_964415045.1 uncultured Pirellulales bacterium
CGGCAGAGCCTTTTCAATTCTCACCGGCATAGCCGGTGGATTACGGATTTATTTAGCGCCAAGCGAGAGGGCGCTTCTCAGATAGATAACGATGGGGAGGCTCATTTCAGATTCCCAGCTACATATTCCATAATCCTCACGAAGGACTGGCCGCGATTGGGCATATCGGGATCAATCCTCAGTTTCTCCCGCCACAATCGCCCGACCTGCGTCCGCTGGGCATCGCTCAACCCGGCCATTCGTCGGTCCACGTAGTCCTGGTGCTTCTGCGGATTGTACCCCGGCGGAAGCGACCGCGTATCGATGCGGGCCAGCAGATTCACAAGTGCAGCATTCGATTCCAGCGATGCGCCCGGTTCAGACGATTCGGACGGCTCGATTTCTTTGATGAAGATATTGCGAAATTCGATCGGGCAGGGGTTCATCTTGCCGAGGTTGTCGCCATCGACGACTATATGCTTCTGGAGGACGATAGGGGCCGGTTCCATATTCATCATCCAGTCGTGATACTGGAAGTTGTCGTAGAGAACTTCTCCGTCATACTCGGCCGAGAACCTACGTCCTTGTATTGTCAGCTTGACGGTGTGCCAGACGCCGACTTCCGGGTCGATATACTTTACGTGAGGTTTTTCTGCCTCCCTGAGCCCCATTCTCTCCGCAGTTTGCTTCGGCAGAAAATAGTAGCTCTCCAGATGCCCCATTCCGCCTTTGGATCTGAGGTTGAATTGCTCCATATCTCCGAATCCAGGGATTTCCGGAATCAGCCTGCGAAAACTAATACCGCTGTCCGAAATCGTCGGCATTCTGAAATCGAGCATGAGCACAAAGTCTCTGTAGTGTTTCTTTGTGGACAGGCTGGCGCCCCAGCTCTCAATCAAGCCCGGTGACTTGAGGATACCGTCTTCGATGACCCAGTATTCCTTGACCAGGGGCGGCGTGTGCCAGCCGGCGAAGTCCCTGCCGTTGAACAGGGCGGTAAAGCCCTCGGGGGGAACATTCAGTGCACGTGGCTTGATCTCCTTGATGAAGATATTACGGAACTCGATGGGGCAGGGGTTCTTCTCGCCTGTATGCTCGTTCTCCAGGTAGCGGTGCTTCTGCAAGCGGAGTTGTTCCGCCTCGGTGCTGAGGAGCCATTCGGGGTATTCGTACTGATCGATCATAACCTCGTCGTCAAGCTCGGCCGAAAGGGTTCTGCCGATCATGGTAATCTTGACCGTATGCCAGCGGCCGACCTCCGGATCGACCGGCTTGATCTTGGGGATGTCACCAGCCTTCAAACGCTGGGCAGCCTCCAGCTTATTGGCACGCATGAAACCGATGCTTTCCAGTTGACCCATGCGATGGCCGGTCCCCAGGTTCATCTGTTCTGTTTGTCCGAAGTAGCCCATCTCGGGGATCAGCTTGCGGAAATGGATACCGCTGTCGGAATCCGCGGGCATGCGGAAATCGAGCAGTAACACAAAATCCTTGTATTTCTTCCTGGTGACCAGGTCCGCGCCCCATTCCTCGAGCAGGCCGTGTGACTTGAGCACGCCGTCTTCGATGGTCCACATGCGTTCGACCTTGGGGTGCATGCGAAAGGCCGAGAAGTCCCTGCCGTTGAAGATGGCGGTGAATCCTTCGGGTGGGACATTCAGTCTTTTCTCCTCTCCTGCCTGCCATTCCCTGATCCGTACGTTGCGAACGGCTATCGGCCCGTAATCGCCCTGGATGATGATGGGGCCCTGGGGGTACTGCTTGCGATCCCAATTCGTGCCGCAAGCGTAGGGCACTTCCACATTCTCCTGTACTACCACGCCGTTATGCACGACCCTGACGAATTTTGCGTGGGCCGTCTTCTTTCCGCTCCGGTCGAACCTGGGCGATTGAAAAATGATGTCCAGCGTCTGCCACTTTCCGGGGGGCCTGGCTGCGTTGATTCTCGGAGCGGAGCCGCCGCCGATGTGGTGATATGTCGGCTCGGCCTCGGCCCGGGGATATATCCCGCCGCAGTCGCCGGCTGAAGGCTTTGTTTTTCCGTAGCTGTCGAGTATCTGAATTTCATAATTTCCGTGAAATATCACGCCCGAGTTGGAGCCCTTTGCCACCATGAACTCCACATGGACTTCGACATCACGGTAGTCACGCCGCTTGGTCACGAGACTGGGACACTTGCCGTCTTTACCGTTGATCAGGATACCGTCACCGGCCTTGCCGACCAACCGCCTTGGGTTATCTGGATTGAGCGTGGCATCCCCGGCTACGTCCCACTTGTCGCTATTGTGCCAGGCGGCAAAGTGGTTCTCTGCCATTGCGATACTGCTCGACACAAGCACCATCACGATGAGTGTATACGATCTCGTTCGCATCTAGACCTCCCAGCCTTCGCGGTACTTTGCACGCCGGATGAAGCATTCCGCTTGTGGGTTGTTGGTGATCTTGAGGTTTTTCGCATCCCAGGAGATTCTTTCCCCCGCACGATAGGCCGCGATGCCGAGCAGGACGGTCTCGGTGAGCGGGCCTGAATAGCTGAAGTTCGTGCCTGGCCGCAGTGGATCGTTGGTCTTGCAGGCCTGGACCCAATCGTCCACATGTGAGGGTTTGCGCGGCATCTTAGGACGCCTTACGCCCTCGAATTTGTCTTCCGGGAACAGCCTAAACCTGCCGTAGTCGGCGATCAACATGCCCTTGGAGCCGACGAAGAGCGTCGCTTCGGGCCAGTCCGGCATATTATGCTCTTTCTGCAGCGCTGGCCGCTTGCCGGCGTTGCCGTCGTACCAGGTCAGATGCACAGGCGGCAACTCACCTCTGGCGCCGAAGGTCCACTTGGCGATGAGCCAGCCTGGTGCGCTTTCCTTATGGGCCGGACCATCGCTGTATGCCTCTGCCGTCAGCGGATACTTCAGATCGAGTGCCATAAAGGGAAGGTCTATCATGTGGCAGCCCATATCACCGAGCCGGCCGTTACCGAAGTCCCACCAGTAGCGCCAGCCCATGGGGTGATAGGTGGGATGATAAGGTCGTACGGGCGCAGGACCCAGCCAGAGATCCCAGTCCAGTTCCTTCGGTACAGGTGGGCGGTTTTTCGGCCGGTCACCCGGGGGCCACGACTTATCACACCAGCAATGGACCTCCCGCACTTCGCCGATGACGCCATCCTGGATCATCTTTGCAACGGCACGATAGTTGTATCCTGTGTGGGCACTGTTTCCCATCTGTGTGACCGCACCGGTCTCCCTGGCCACCGCGGTGGCAAGACGCACCTCGGCAACATTCTGGCCCAGGGGCTTTTCGCAGTACACATGCTTGCCCATACGCATGGCCATCACGCTGGCCGGGATGTGCACATGGTCGGGCGTCGTCACGATCACGGCGTCGATGTTCTTTGCTTCCTTGTCAAGCATCCTGCGGTAGTCCCTGTATCTCGGCACCTTGGGGAACATCTCGAACGCCTTGGCTGCCAGCTTCGTATCCACGTCACAGAACGCCACGAGATTCTCGCTCATGACATTCCTGACATTGTCGAAGCCCTTATTCCCCACACCGATACAGGCAATGTTGAGTTTCTCACTGGGCGGGATTTTGCCTGGGCCGCCCAGCACATGCCGGGGGATGATCGTACATGCTGCCACCGATGCAGCAACGTCCAGAAAACCCCGTCTGGTTATTGCGGATTGACAGTGTGCCTTGCTTCTGCTCATTTTCGTACTCCTATGTTTCGAACGCCTCGCCCTCAAACCGGATTTCTATTCGTGGACATGGCAAACGCCAGCTATGTCACCTGCTAACGGTCGAGGGGGCGAGCGGCTCGATCTTGACCGATACCGTTCGGTTGCCCGGTACGGTAATGGCAAGCGCCGTGGGCTTCCCGTCTTTCAGCCAAACGCGTCCCGTCTTGCCTCCCACGTTGAGGTTGTAGGCGCCGGGCGGCGGACCTTCGACCGTCAGCCTGGTTTCATGTTCGTGGGGTGCGCGGCTTTCGATCTCGCAAGCGAAGCGATTCAAGCTGCGGGACAATGTGATCGGCTGCTCGCGGGCGAAGCCGTCACGGTCGAGCGCGAGGTGTAACCGTCGCGGACCCAGCGCCGCGTGGAATCGCTGACGTACACCGTCACGCGGAACGACGCGAATCGCGCCGTCGGTTTCGCTGACCTCACCGCCATAGGCAAACAGGCCGAAGACGGGGTCGTCGAAGAGGACGGTGCAGGCCGCTTCGATGCCGGCGACAAGCCCTTGATCCGCTTCGCCGCACACCGGCCAGGCGCCGCGCGGCAGGTCGCGCATCGCCGGATTCCATTCCGTGCCGACCCGACGTGGCTGAAACCCCCAGCTCATCGCCCCGTCATGCCGGGGTCCCGGAGTCCAGAATCCGTAGTTCGAGTCCGCGTCGCCCGTGTTCATCAACGCCCAGGAGCTTAGCAGCGAGGCGTAGCCAAGCCGCAGGTTGGCGCAGGGGTCCGGATCGTAACGCAAGGCGTAATCGAGCACCGCCCAACCGCCCATCTGGGACATGTAGCTGAGCGTGTAGCTGGAGCTGCCGCAACCGCGAAAGTCGCTGCCCAACGACCAGTAGCTGGTTTCCAGCACGCCGCGGCAGGCGAGATTGGCCCAATGCTGACGCCGCATAAAATCCTCGTGTCGTTGCCTTTCGATGACGGGATGCGAGAACCACTTTTCCAGATTGCGGTCGTACCAGAGGTTCACGTCCGGCGTCAGCGTGTGTTCCAGGGCATACTTTCCGGCAGCATAGGTCGATTCGTAAGCCGTCGAGTCAATCGGCATCTCGGAAGCAAACGACCAGGGGCTGTCGTAGATGAAGTACTTGACCTTCTTCTCCCATTCGGCGCGCAACCAGGCCGCCCTGGCCTGTTGACCTTCCGCTTCGAGTGCGGCGATCAGCGGCACCAGGTATTTCTCATGAAAGTTGCCGACCGTGTACTGCCAATAGACCCAGCCGGTGAAGCTCCAGCCACCGTCCATGCGAATATTCGCGGGCACCTCGAAGTAGGCGCGGGCGGTGCCATAAGCGCGCTCCAGGTAGTCGGCCGCAGAGAGCTTCTTGACCAGATCGGGCCGCTGCTTGGCGATGCGGTACATGTTGAAGTACAGCGCGAAATAGGTCGTGTAGTCAAACGTCCGCCACATGCGGCACGCGCTCGGCCCGCCGGGACGACTGACGCCTTCGTCAAGCGGATCGCGGTCGGCGAACCGGTTCCGGTGCCATGAATCCGAGCCGTAGATTCCGTAAGGGTACGGTCGTTCGTCGTCGGTGCGCTGGTGCTTGCCCCAGACGAAGCGCTCAACAAAATACTCCAGCGAGGCGACTTCCCCGGCGTCGGGGAAGGCCACGTTCTTTTCCGCAACGAGCAGGCATTTTCCGTTCGATGGGTCATCCGAGCCGCTCACCGCGTAGGGATGTTGACCTCCCGGATAATCGGGACCTAACAGGTTGCGGCCGTCGTCCTGGCGGCGGTCCCATAGACTGTACAGCCCGTCATACCACTTCGCCGGGTCGCGGTGCTGCTGGTTCTTGACGATGAATGCCGCTCGTTTCTTCAGGAGCGTCTCCAGCGGTTCGGTGACGAAGTACTCCAGCGGCATCGAGCGTCCGCTGGCATAGTGCACCGTCAGCAGATTTTCTCCCAGTCGGTTGAATTTGACGCGGAACACCTGCGTATCCGTACCGGCCCTGCCGACCGACTGAATCGCGGTTTCTTGCGGAAACTCCGCCTTGATGCCGTCAATCTCGTGGCGGGTGCGCAGGGCAAGACGAGCCTCCAGGTCTCGCGGTATGACCATGCCGGGCGCGACCTGTACGTCCACGCCGCCGTGGCGGTACAAGACGTCGCGTACCCCCTGATACGAATCGGCCCAGCGAAAACTGAACGCGTAGCAAACCTTCTCGCCAGGTTGCAACGTGCGGCCGGTCTGCAACTGTCGCCAGGTCCCGCGCGGCTCCTGTTCCGCGGCAGCCTCCGAGTGAATGAACGCGGTGAACTCTTCCTTGCCGAGAGCATAGTCCATTCCGTTGGCGGTGAAGAATTCCAGGTGCGCGTCCTTTTCGGGGATCATCACGAGAAACCACCCCGTGCCTTTAACGGGCAGCCAGTACAGAAATGAGCCGTGTCCGGCGATCAGCGCGTGCCGAAACACCCGCCGGACGAATGTCTCGGCGTGGTCCCAAACGTAATCCGTGTTCATCGGCAACGGCAGCGCCAGGTCGCCGATTTCCAGCGGTGCGGCAGTCCTGTTTATCGCGGTGATGTCCCAACGCAGGCAATCGTCTCCCGGCTGAAGTACCGAATGCAGTTCCAGATCGTCTTGGCGGGAAGCCACGTCGCGCCAGGCCTCCTCCGGCTTGCTCCTCACTCGCAGCCTGACCGGCCCCAACGTGGAACCAGGACGAATGTATTCGACGCCATCGGCATCCCCCGCGCGCCGCAAGCTGGCAATAAATCCGGTCTGTGCGTCTCGCTTCAATACGAACGAAGACGATCCCGGCTTCGCACCCGTGGACGGCGACGTTTCGAAGGCACGGATCGGCTGTCCCCAGGGCCAGGCCAGGAAGGCAAGCATCACACAGCCAATCAACGCCGTCTTCCGCGGGCTCACGGGTTCTTCCAGGTCACAGCGACTATCATAGCGTGCGGCAATCTGCATTACTCACTCCACACTCATCTTCTTGACGTTTTCGTCGCTGATGAACATCCTACTTCGGCGTCGCTTCGCAGTGGGGGTACCGGTAGTCGGCGCCGTCGTTCGTCGACACTTTGACGGTAGAGCCGTCCTTCAACGTATAAAGGTAGAGTGACGGGCTGGCATGGTACACAATCGCTGTTTCGTCCTTCGTCCAGCGCGGGTAGGCAAACCAGCGATTCGCCCCCTCTTCGTTTGCGAACGGCCTGGCGTTTGTGATTGAAGGTTTCTTCGCGTCGAAGTCGGCAATGTAGAGCGTACGTCCCTTGTCTTTGTACCTGAATCCAGTCTGATACTCGAAGCAGACCTTTGTCTCGCTCGGCGAGACGCTGACGCGATCGAGCAGCCCCTTTTTCGCCATCTCGCAGTCGATGCGCTCGAAGCGGGGTTTGCCGCCGGGATCGGGCGTCATCAGGAAATAGCCCCAGCCCTGCTGCGGATGTGCGGACTGTACGAGAATTCTGCCGTCTTTGAGGCACGTGTACGCCCAGGTGTGGTATCGCTTGTCGGTGAGGGCGACCTCCTGGCCCGGCTTGGCCCCCACCTTGCTCTTCATCACGTAGAAGCTGCCCGTGGCCGGGTTCTTCCGGTTCCAGATGGGCGTGTTGGTTCCGTCGCGCGTCCAGGTCTGATTGAAATCCGTGTGTGTGCCGTCGGTGAGCTGGTGAAAGCCCGTTCCGTCAACGTTGATGATGCAGATGGCGGTTTTCCACTTGGTCACGACGGGGTCGTTCTTCAATCGGCGAAAGAAGACAAGCATGTCGCCGGTCTTCGACCAGGACGGCTTGAAGTCCCAGTGGCCGGTCGTGAGCGGCTTGCCTTCCGGCGTGCCATACGTGTTGACGTGGATTTCACCGTTGACGAAATAAGACCCTCTATAACCAGTGCTCCTCACCTCTGCCACTTCTCGCGACTCGGCGCTCTTACGAGAAGCCTTGCGCAGAATCGCGACGATTTTCGGCCTGGTAGTCTTTATTCTCTCAAGGTCCAGTTGGAGCCCCAGAAGCTCCGCGATCCACTTGTAAAGTCCCTCCAGCTCCTGGCTCCACTCGCCGGCGACTGCATCAAGGGGAGTTTCGCCTCTGACGTTCTTCGGATCCACCACTGCGCCTTTGCCCAAGAGCAGTTTGACGATCTCTGTATGGCAGAAGAAGGCCGCTGCATGCAGAGGCGTTGTTCCGTCGTTGCTTCCGGCGTTGATGTTCGCCCCCTTTTCAATCAGCAGTTTGGCGGCCTCGGTCTGGCCGAAAATAGCCGCTACGATCAGAGGGGTGCCACCCCCTGGCGGCTCCCTGGCATCGACGTCTATACCAGCTTCCAGGTGCTGCTTGATCACCTCAATGTTGCCGCTTGCTGCCGCCCTCCAGATATCGACATCCGGCGCAGCGGCGGCCGATTTCTTAGTCTGCCCGCATACCACGAGCAATGCGATTACTAAAATCCAGGAGTTGACCTTCTTCATCTCCAGTCTCCCTTCTCTATAACTGCATCAGTTCTTGGAGCCTGCACCATTGTGCGACACTTTCTGAGGCAAACCATAGTCTCTGGACCCGGCCCCATGTTCTACGCGCCGGCGGCGTAGCAAGTTACGGTTTTTCTGAGTTCATGAGATACCGGTTGCCGGCTTCGGATTCACTCGACAATGGCTTCATACACCAGCGGCTTGACGGCGTTGGCCAGTTGGTTCGAATAGGGCATCAATTGCGAGAGGGCGATGACGATCAGCTCGTGTTTGGGGTGGATCCAGAAATGGGTGCTGGCCGCCCCACCCCAGCCGTACTCGCCGGCGCCGTACTTGCCTTCGGTTACCCGCACGGAGAAACCCAGCCCGAATCCCTGGCCCATCCAGCTTACGGAATCCGGGAGGTGGTTCCGGGTCATCATCTCAACCGTCTTGGTGCGGAGGAGCCGTTTGCCGTCCAGTTCCCCCTTGTTCAGCAGCATGAGGCAAAACTGGAGATAATCGCCTATCGTCGAGACCAGGCCGCCCCCGCCCGACAGCAGTCCCGGCTTCCGGAGAAACTCGCTCTGGCGGGGATCGTCCGAGATTGTCAATCCCTGGCCCGGCATCGGGCTGTAACACACGGAAAAACGATCCACCTTCTGCGCCGGCACGTAAAACCCGGTATCTTTCATGCCGAGCGGCTCAAAGATCCGGTTTCGGAAAAATGCGTCCAGCGACTCGCCGGAGACCTTCTCGACGAGATAACCCAGCACGTCCGTGGATACACTGTAGTGCCACTTCGTGCCCGGCTGATAAAGCAGGGGAATCTCGCCCAGCTTTTCGACCATGTCCTTGAGCGACGTCTTTCTGTCGAGTACGCCTCTCTTACGATACATCTTATCCACTTCGGTATTGCCGAAGAAACCGTAGGTGAGCCCCGAGGTGTGCCGCAGCAGGTCGCGAACCGTCACCTCCCGCGCCGGTTCCACGGGCGTGCCCGATTCGTCGTAGACCTTCAGGTTCTTGAACGACTCGATGTACTTCGACACGGGATCGTCCAGCTTGATCTTGCCCTGCTCGACCAGCATCATCACCGCCACACTGGTCACGGGCTTGGTCATCGAGTAAAAGCGAAAGATCGTATCTTCCGCGACCGGAGTCCCGGCCTCCTTGTCCATCATTCCGAACGTTTCGAAGAACACGACCTTGCCCCGGCGCGCCACCAGGACACTGGCGCCGGCGATTTTCTCGGCGTCCACCAGTTCCTGCACGGCCGGGCTTACCTGCCCCAGCTTCTTCGGCGACATCCCCACGTCCTGCGGCCGATGAAGCACGATCTGCCCGGCGTAGCCCGAGCAGGAAAGGACAAAACACAGCGCGACAATCATCATTCGGATTCGGGGCATTCTCATCGAGATACTCCTGTCATCAGCGGTCCGGATCTGTATCCGTCACACGGATTCCGACTCTTTCGTCCCACGAGGAAGCCTCTGTCGTTCTCACCGCAGGGGCGTCAGCTTGATGTTCCTGAACATGATGGGAACGCCTTCGCTCTGGAGGCCGATATACCCCTTGGTAAGGGTGACCCCGGTGGCCCTGTTCTGGAGCCGGCCGTTGACGGAGACCTCGATGGTGTCGCCTTTGCAGGTGATCTCGTACCGGTTCCAACCGCCGAGTTCCTTCTCGTTGGAGTCGTTCATACGCGGCGTGTAGCTGATGGGCCCGCCCTCCTTGGCCTTGTTCTCATTGAAATTGCAGCCCATGCCGATGAGATCGCCGGCGCGTTTGTGCATGAGCTGCGCCTCCATGCAGAGGGGCCAGACTCTCTCGGCGCCGCCCATCCGCAGCAGGACGCCGCTGTTGCCGCCCTTCTCGGGCCATTTCCATTCGAGCGTGAGCTTGTAATCGCCGTACTGCTGCTTCGTGCGCAGAAAGCCTGTCGGCTTCCCCGAACACAGAATCTCTCCGTTTTTGACCTTCCACACGCTCTTCGGATCCGCGCCGGAGTCCTGCGAATAGATGTGCCAGTTGTCGAGATCCTCCCCGTTGAACAGGGCAATGGCGTCACCCTGCGATTCGGGCGTCTCCGCGGCAGCGCCGGTATCTTCGCTCTTGAAATCGCCTTCGATCTTGACGACGCCGATGGGGAAACATTTTTCCAGCGTCGATCGAAGGTTGTACGGCAGCTCATCGCCTTCGATCAACGTCGCCTCGGCATCACCGACTCCCAGGGTCCTGGCCGTGTCACTGCCGGCTTCATAGCCGGTCAACAGTATTTCGCCATAGAGAAACTTGTCCATCAGCAGACGCCCGTTGTAGACGCCCACCATGGGATAGCCGCCGGACTCGTTGAACAGAAGAACGAAGACGATTTTCCTCGAGAAATATCCGGGCCAGTCATACTGCTTCGGTTCGCTGTAGAAGATGTGCTTGACTTTGGAGACTCCGTCTTCATTGCTCGCCTGTCCGCTAACCATCCCCTGCTCGTCAACCGACAACTCGAACTGGAACTCAGTATCCTCGATCCCCTGCTCGCTGATGTACCACGCCGCCCCTTTCCCTGCCCACGTAAAAGGCGGCTGCACGTCCTGCGCCATACACGGTATTGCCACCATTACGGCTGCAACGAATGCCACGACAATTGCCTTGATCGACTTCATCGCTGTGTACCTCCAAAAGTGAGTGAATGTTGAACTACCGCCCGATCCGATACAGTTTATTCAACGTGCGGATGATGATACTCCCGCGAAGCGTCGCGGGCGTGGCCATGCACATTTCGTCCAGCGCGTTTCGGCCCAGCACCTTGAACTCCGGGCCCGCCTGCACGACGAAGGTGTCGCCGTCCTCGCTGAGGAAGAACAGCTTGCCGTCATTGGCCCAGGGCGACGCCGTAAACGCTCGTGCGTCTTTGGCTAACTGCTGTTTTTCGTAGATGATCTTCCCGCTGCGACCATCGTAGCAGCTCAGGGTCCCGCGGTCGTAGAGAACGTACAGATGGTCTCCGTAGGCGATCGGCGAGGGATTGTAGGGCCCACCGAATTTGTGATACCAGGCAACGTATTGGCCGGTATCGTGTTCGTCCTCGGGTGTGATATCGCCCGAAGCCCCAGGCTTGACGGCGTAGATGGGCCTGTTCTTCCTGTCGCCCACGTACCCGCTGCAAAGATAGAGCAGCCCGTCGGCCTCCACGGGCGTAGGAATCGCGATGACGGACATCCCGCCCATCTCCCACAGCAACTGCCCCGCGAGATCGTACGATCGAACCTTCCCCGTCCCGCAGGTCACCAGCTCCGTGCGGGCGGCGTTGTCCCACACGTACGGCGTCACCCAGTTGCTCTTCTCGTCGCGGCCGATGCGAAAGACCTCCTCGCCCGTCTTCGTGTCCAGCGCCAGCAGATACGATTCCTCTTCATTGTCGTTGATGATGAACAGCCGATCCCCATGGAGCACGGGCGAGGCCGCGGTGCCCCAGTTGTATCGCATCCGGACCGGGTCGAGCCTCTTTTGCCAGACTTCCCGGCCCTCCAGGTCGAAGCAGAATACGCCGAGATTGCCGAAGTAGAAGTACACCCGCTCGCCGTCGGTCACCGGTGTCTCCGACGCGTACGTGTTCTTGATATGAACGGGCTCAGCAGGCTTTCCCGTGTGAACCGTCTTCTGCCACAGGGTCTTTCCGCCGGCCCAATCGTAGCAGTAGACGATCCAGTGATGAGTAGCCGAAGAGGGCTTGTTCCGGTTGCCGCCGAAGTAAAGCCCTTTCTTGGCCTCTTCCACGTGGCCTTCGCTGGCGACCGTGGTCAGGAATACCCTGTCGCCCCACACCACGGGACTGGACCAGGCCCTGCCCACGACGTCGATCTTCCATACCACGTTCTCGGTCGTGCTCCACGAGACCGGCAGAACCGCGTCTTCCACGACGCCGCACGACGGCCCCCGAAAGCCCGGCCAATTCACTGCGGCCCGGGACGCCGATACGAATATGCAGCAAATCGCGATCGCGTACGATACCCTTCGACACATAGAGTTCTCCTTCCTGTATCCTGCCTGTATACTGATTTCTGCTATTGCGAGCAACGTAAAGGGTCGCGGCGGACAGCGAGGCTCCTTCACGCCTGCGCCCTGTACCCCTTCAGCCGCGCCGGTTTCCAATCCACGCGCACGTTGTCGAGTGTTTCACCCAGGATTTCGATCGACGGCTCCCTTATCTGGCCCAGGCCCATTTTGTACCCCATGGTCAGTTGCTTCACCTTCCCAACATCATAGCCCATGACCCGGGCGGCGGTCGCATCCGCGGCCATGATGTCCGCACTGGCGATGATCGCCCACGAGCCGAGACGCTGCTTCATGTCGACGGTCTTGCCCCCCTGCCCTCTGGAAGGACCGTCGCCCTCAATGCCGATGGAGAAGTCGATGAGGGAGAGATCGACCTTCCTGGCCTTTACGATGTCCAGATAGACCTGTGCGATGGCCTGCGGGCTGCTGTGATCGAAGGTGCCGCGATTCCACCACGTATTGTCGATCAACTGGGCGTAGCGGGACATGGGCGTGACACCGATGAAGTTCTTTGCCGCCAGGGTAAGCTGCGCCCAGCAGTGCGTCTTCGCCACCGGAATGGAGATCACCTTGTCGGCATTGGCGAGCAGGCTGGAAATGGCAATCTTGTTCAGTCGAGTCCGGGAAGGAACCTCGACCCAGCCCGGCGAGTCCGTCTCCAGGCATGCCAGCGTCACCTTGCCGTCATACCGGGAGCTGAGCCGTGCCGCTTCCTTTACCAGATTGGTGCCGCCGTCCAGCGTGACAGCATATTGCCAATCGAATTTCGCCACGTGAGAACCTTCCCCCACGATGACCTCGGCAGCGCCCGCCTTGAGGCACTCTTCCGCGACCGCGATGACGATCTCCGGTTTGGTACACTCGCCCGTGTGGAAGCACCGATTGTATCTCGCCCAGGGGAACGTAACGAAATTTGGTTTGATAAAGACGGTCTCCCCTTCGTTGACAACCGTCCGCATTCCCCCCAGCGCATCGATGGCGTCCCGGGTCATCGCGTCCAGGTCGTCGCCGCGAATCGCCGCGACCCGCGCATTGATCTTGGCGGAAGTCTCCTGAGCGGAGCCTGCGCGAGCTGTGAAAGGCCATGGCGATCCCACGGCAACCGCCGCACCGACACCGGCTTTCAGAAAGTCGCGTCGTTTTGTCTTTCGCATCGATTCCCTCTTCTTTCAGAGTGGAAGTCCACGGCTCAGGACTCGAGGTCCAAACTATATGAACAGCTCGTATGTCCCTCCGCCGAGTCCGTGAGCATCGAGTTTCACTGGAACGGTGCCGCGGCTCGGCCACAGCGGCTTGACCGTGTGCGTTTCCCATGCGGCCAGGGCCTTTTCCAGTTCCGCCACGATCTCAGGCTCCTCGTTCGACAGGTCGTGCTTTTCACCAACATCCTCTTGCAGATTGAACAAGAACGTGCGCTTCCGGTTGAGGTTGACGTATTTCCACTTGCCCCTGCGCACGGCCAGATTCGTCCCGTTGCGCCAGAAGAGGATATCATGCGGCGCACCCTGCGAGGTACCGGTCAGATACGGCATCAGATTCGTACCGTCGATGGAACGGCCGGCGAGCGGCTCTGCTTCGCCCAGAGCGGCGGCAGTGGCAAACACGTCGAGGGAGATCACCGGCTGACGAAATGTAAGGCCGGCGGGGATATGGCCGGGCCACTGTGCAAGGAACGGCACCCGGAGTCCGCCCTCGAAAGGATAGAGCTTGCCCGCCAGCAGCGGATGATTCGAGCCAAGGCGATGCACGGCTCCATTGTCGCTGATGAAGAACACAAGCGTATCCTCCTCAAGGCCCTTCCGCCTCAGTTGGCTGAGGATCGCTCCCACACCTTCATCCAGGGCGCTGATCATCGCCTTGTAGATGCGCAGCGGTTCGCTGCGGATGTGGGCAAAGCGTTTGTAGTATTTGTCCGTGACCTGCAGCGGCGTGTGCACCGCGTTGTACGCGACGTAGAGGAAGAACGCTTCTTTCGAGTGACGTTCAATGAAACTCACAGCCTCGCGCGTGAATGCGTCAGTCAGGTAGTCCCGCTCCTTCACAGGGGCGGTTCCGCGGTAGATGGATTGAAGCGCGGTCCTGGTTCGGGGACTGCGTACGGCTCCCCGACGTTGCTCATGGCTGTGAACGCCGGGGCGGTCCGACGGTTCGATATACAGGTTGGCGCCGTGGAGGAAGCCGAAGAACTCGTCGAAGCCCCGGTTGGTGGGCATGAACCTGGGTTGCGATCCGAGGTGTGATTTGCCGATCATGCCGGTTGCATAGCCCGCCTTCTTGAGCACATCAGCGATGGTTGTCTCTGATATCGGCAGCCCCAGACCCTCAGTGTCAGATCGGCGCGCGCCGCCGGCATTGAACTCATGTCCGAACCGTTGCTGGTAGCGTCCCGTCATCAGCCCGGCTCGCGACGGGCTGCACACCGGCGCGCTGACATAACCGTCGGTGAACCGTACGCCGTTCCCGGCAATCGAGTCTATATTGGGGGTCGACTCGGCGCGCTGGTTGTAGCACGACAAATCGCCGTAGCCGAGGTCGTCGGCGAAAATGAGAACGATGTTGGGCCGACGGCGCCGGCCGGTCAGCGCGGTGTTCGCTGCAAGCCTGTGCGGCACAACCGAACCCAAGAGACCCGCGCCGGCCAGCGCCACAAAGTCGCGGCGGGTCAGGATACTACCGCTCGGCAATGCCGTCGCCGGCGACTCTCTGTCCTTCATTCGGCTTGCTCCTTTCCTGCCGTCAAAGTGCGATTGGCGGAACTGCTTTGCACGGCGAGCGCACAAACACTAATGGATCAACCTGATGTCTTTCGTAACCAGGGGCTTGAACGGATCGAACGATTCGTTCATCGTCCACGCCATGGCACGCAGCAGAATGATTCGAAAATAGGGATCGTTAAACGTGAAGTAGTTATGGCCGGCGGCCGTGACGAACACTCTGCCCCGGCCCACCTTCTTCGTCCACATGGCGGGCCACTTCTTGCCGTCCAGATCTTCGATCTTGGGAGGACCGCTTACTCGTTTGTTTGCTATTGCCGCCCCGGCGGGTGAGGTCACGAGGGTAGTGATGCTGTTCGGATCTCCCCTCAAGTGCCAATAGAGCTCATCCGCCAGGTCGAACGTCGGGGGGAAGCGTTCGAAGATAGGATGTTGTGATGCCGCCTCAGTGAGCGTCACCGGCGTTGGCAGGACTCCCCATTTGGTGGTGCCACTTGCGTAATCACATGCCAGGCCAACGCGCTTCGACAACTCTTCACCTGAACCCGACGACAGGGACATGTGAATGAAGATCAATCCGCCGCCGCGCTTCTGATATGCGTCGATGAGATCGTAATCCCACTTCTTCTCACGCGGCCAGTTATAGAAAACGACCAGATCGGCTTTCTCCCATAACTCCTGCTTCGGGAAATACATCGAGGGGATGGCAGTAACGCGCGGGACCTGAGGCAAAAGGGTATTGACGTAGTCATCCATTACCCAGGCGTATTCGTGAGTCCCCTTCTCGTGGAGTTTGTCGATGCCCCAGACCCAGACGATGGTCAGGTCGCGCGACGGCTCCTTCCGGAGGGTCGGCCCCAGAATCTTCGCGACCGCCTCCTTGCTCCTGGGGATGGGCTTTTGCCAGGGAAACTGCGCACTCGACGTCGAAGAAACGGCCAGCAACAACGCCACGGCGAAGCTTGTTCGAAATCTCATAGCGCGACTCCTTAGTCAAACCGTCCTACTTCTCGACCTTCAGGTACCTGTCGAACCGGGAAATCTCAAGCTTCATCACCTCATCGAGGAGGTTTCCTGCATACACGTCGTAACGCTCCTTTCCTTTGAGCACATGATACTCCATCGCCGGCGTTCGTTTCCGGCTGTCCGCCGGCCTTATTCATGTCGCAGTGCCTCGATCGGGTCGAGAGATGCCGCGCGTCTGGCCGGGTAGAGACCACTGACAACACCGACGCCGACGGCCATCAGCAAGGGACCGATGAGCATAGAGACCGAGACAATGGGCGTGACATCCACGATGTCCTTCAGCAGAGGGGGGACGAAGTAACCGATCGTCACGCCGATCAGTCCCCCCAGGGTGGTCATCAGCATCGCCTCGACGAGGAACTGTATGACGATTTCAATCTTCTTCGCTCCCAGGGCCCGCCGTATGCCGATTTCCCGGGTGCGCTCGGTCACACTGGCCAGCATGATATTCATGATGCCGATACCGCCGACGACCAGTGAGATCGAGGCGATCGCAAAGAAGATCATATCCCAGATCTTCTGCTGCTCCGCCTTCGCCTGGATCAGTTTCAAAGGAATCATG
Organism: uncultured Pirellulales bacterium; assembly: GCA_964415045.1. Lineage (GTDB taxonomy): Bacteria > Planctomycetota > Phycisphaerae > Sedimentisphaerales > Anaerobacaceae > CAYPZL01. The sequence continues at coordinate 16,478 of CAYPZL010000053.1, forward strand.
ATGGCGTACTCCAGCTTGTCGTGATTCTTCTCCATGATCGACCGGATAACGGGAGACGCCTTGACAACCGCCGATTCATCCTCCATCTGCAGAATCAGTTGATCGACCTGGACATCCTCGGAGGTCATGTTGCCCTCATGCCAGTTGATATTGATCTGGCCGAAGCGCCCCGTTTTGGTGGCTTTCGGGATGAATATCGGGATGTCTTCCTCGTTGATGCCCAGCTTGGACGGGATGTAATCGATCACGCCAATGATCCGGAACGGCTGTCCCTTCAATCGGATTGTCTTTCCGACAGGGTTCATGCATCGAAACGCCTTCCGCGCCAGTGTTTTGGTGATGACACAGTACGACTTCCGGTGGAGCATGTCCACCGTTGAAATGAACCGGCCCTGCGAAATACGGAGGTTGAGGATATCGGCATAATTCGGCGTCACGCCCATGACCAGGGAGTAACGCTTGCGGTCCTCCGGGCAGTAATACCTCAGTTTCACTTTGTGTACGGTAGCATAGTCCTTTACCCCGGGGACATTATCGATAATGCACTTGATGTCGCGGTGCTGGATGCCGTACTTCTTGAGCACAATCTTGCCTTGTCCGCGGCCGCCGCTGGTCTCGCGCGCAGGCTCGACCGAGTTCATGATCACATTGTTGCTGCCGAGAACGCTGAGCTTCTCCTGGGCCTCCTTGCTGGCGCCGGTCTGTATCGCCAGCATGATGCTGACGCTGCACACCCCGAACACGATTCCGAGCATGGTCAGTCCCGAGCGAACCAGATGGACCGAGAGGCTGTGCAAGGCCAGCAGGATGATGTCAACGAGCTTACCCATGGGTCTGGCACTCCTTTTTGTCGTTCATGACGTCCGCCTCAATCCTGCCGTCTTTGAGCGTAATGACACGGTCTGCGTGTCCGGCGATATGCGATTCATGGGTGACCATGATGATGGTTTTTCCGCGTGCACTGAGTTCGGCGAAGACGTCCATGATTTCCTCTCCGGTTTGGGTGTCCAGATTGCCGGTGGGTTCGTCGGCGAGCAGTACCAGGGGATCGTTGGACAGCGCTCGGGCGATGGCGACACGTTGCATTTGTCCGCCCGACAGCTCGAAGGGGCGGTGGTCCAGGCGTTGGCCGAGCCCCACCAGCTCGGCAAGTTCGGCGCTCTTGCGGTGTCGTTTCCTTCGCGGGATCCCCCGGTAGAAAAGGGGGATCTCGATGTTCTGCGTGACGGTCATCCAGGGAATGAGATTGAACGACTGGAAGATGAATCCAAGCCGGCCGTTGCGCGTCTCCGAGAGCCGGTTGTCGGAGAAAGTGGAGACATCATCGCCGCCCAGATAGTACTTGCCGCGGGTGGGTCGATCCAGACAGCCGAGGAGATTGAGCATGGTGCTCTTGCCCGAACCGCTGGAACCCATGATCGCGACGTACTGCCCCTCCGGGACAACCAGTTCGACGTTGTCCAGGGCCGTTACGCCAAGCCCCACATGATAGGTCTTGGTGACCGATTCAAGGTGAATGACCGGTTTCATCTATTCGCCCTCCTCTACCTCGTTGGTACCGGAGGAGGCGCCGGCTTCACCCGTAACCTTCTCTGACTGTATGCCATCATCGGCCTTGGCCACGAGGAGGACCTTGTCTCCTTCGTTGAGCCCGGAGAGCACCTGTACCCGGCTCTCGTTCATCTTGCCCAGTGTGATCTCCGTCTCCGTTGGGGTCCCGTCCTGAAGTTTCATGCAGTAATAGTGGTTCTTCCTGTTGTACACCGAGAGGACCGGTATGGTCAGTGCGTTTTCGATTTCGTCCAGAAGCAGGGTCACCTTGCCGCCCATACCGGGCCTCACGTCTTTCCCGGGGGTCAGACCGTTGGCTTCCCAGTCAACGGCCACGTAGAGGTCGTAGGCCTTGGTCCCCGTTTGCAGCCATTCGGGGCCGGTACTTTTCGGAAGGGGGGAAGACTCGACGACCCGGCCGAAGAACTGCGTCTTTTGGGCAAAGGCATCGAGGACCAGGATGGCCTGCGTTCCTTGCTGGTCTTCCGGCTGAGGGGTGGCCGTCCTGGGCACGTCAGGAAGCTCGTCCCAGTTGATCTCTATGGGCTTGGGGGTGCCGCCCGTCTGGGCGGCCAATTCGGCCTCCTGCTCCTGGAGCCGGGTGTAGAATTGCCGGGCCTGGTCCTTCGTCATTCTCGCATCAATGACCGCCTGTTTGATCCTGGGAATGATGCCATCGGTTTTGATCTTGAGGGCTTCCGCTTCGAAATTTTCCTTGGGCACAACACCTGTCGCGACCTGTGTGATAAGGGCCTTGAAGGCCTCGCCAATATAGGCCTCGATCTCCGCTTCCACGATTTTGTTCTCATGGTGACCATCTGCTACTGTGACATACTCTCTCAGGGCCTCGAAGAGCATCGTCTTGACGCGAAGCGTCGTCATGTCGGGTATCTGCATCAATTGTCCTCTGGGGTAGATCTCTTCGCCCTCTTTAATCATCAGCCTCAGGCCCTCCGCCCTCCAGCCGGGAGTGTACAGCACCAGGCCCGCCTTTTCCGCCGTCACCTTCAGCTTCCTCTCGTCCTCTCTGAGTTCTTCCATTTGATCCTGGTGTTCTTGCAGCTCTTTCTCTTTGCCCTTGATCTCCTGCTTCTTCCAGTTCAACTCGGCTTCCTGGGCGAGTTGGGCTTTTTCCAGGTTCAGCTTGGCCTCTTTTACCGCGGTTTCCTTCTGACGCATCGTCTGGACGATGGTGTGTGTCCTGAGTATCTTCAAGTCCTTCTCGGCCTGGTTTACATCTTCCTCCAATTGCCGAGTCATCTGCGGTATGTCGTACTTGATCAACAGCTCCTTCGCGGCAATGGCGTTGTCCAGGGTGTTCTTCAGGGCCTCAACGTTGAGTTCGTCAGATTCGATCTCGCTTTCGCTGTAGGGCTTATTCAACTTGGGGTTTTCATTGACCTTCTTTTTGAACGCGAGCTGTTCCTGCGCGATTTTCAGTCGTTTTCTGGCCATCGTGATCGCGATGTCAGCATCTCTCAGAGAGTTCTCCTTTTGCCCCCCCTCTGAGTTATACCGTTCGAGCGCTTCTTTAGCCCTCTGAACCGTCTCCTCCATCAGAGAGAGATTGCTCTGGGACTGATCCTTGTAAAGCGTCAAGTTCTCTTCCGCATCCTTGAGTGCATTTCGAGCCCGTTCCAGGTTGATGGCATGCTGCTTCTCCGCAATAACCAGGTCCTTTCTCGCCTGTTCAAGCGCGAGCTGCGCGTTGTTGAGATGGAGCTCCTTCTGGTCGATGGCGTCTTCGAGCGCTTTGCACTCGAACTCGATGATCAGCTCCCCCTTATCGACGACGGTTCCTTCTTCGACAACGCTCTTGATGATCACGGGCCACTTCAGCTCGTTGGAGATCAAGACCTTTTCTTCCGCCTCGACCGTGCCGTCTTCGGTGGTGGTGATGATTAGGTTCTCCCTGACGGCCTCTGCCACTTGTTGCGAGGAGATCCTTTCCTCGTCGCCAAAGGGCCAGCATCCGGCAAGAAAAACGCTCGCGAGCAACGCGGGCAGCAGTGTGTTTCTCATCTGATTTCTCTTTGTCCTAATTCTCGTTCCAGGTTTGTTCAAAGGCGTTCGGTATCCCTTTCTTCTGCGGCTTCTCTTTCGGATCCCTTCGGTGGTGAGGCCGCGATCTGATTCGTGTCGTCTTGCCCCGACTTCAAATAGGGATATCGTTCCTGAAGCCGGTCATAGCCAAAGGGGGTCTTTCGTTCCGTCAGCTTCCCGTCGGCATCCACGTCGAGCATGCCGAGGCTTGCAAGGAATTCGAGTCTGGTGATGGTGTAGTTGACCAGCGAGCTGGTCAGACCGTTGAGCGAACTGTTCAAGGCGGCCTCGGCCTCAAGGACATCGCGGGTGGAGGCCTGCCCCTGCTTACGCTGAATCGCGATGAGTGCGGTCCGGCGTTGCGCAATTTCGACACTCTTTTCCTGCAACACAAAGCTCTGTCGCGACTGCTTCAGAGACCGGAACGAGTTTCGCACGTTCAGAGTGACGGTGTCTTCGGTCTCTGCGAGGGCTCTCTTGGATCGGTCGCGCGATATCATCGCGTTACGATAGGCGTCGCGGTTGCCGGCTTGATCGAGATTGTAGTTGAACGTCAGTTTTGCGCTTCGGGTATGGTGGTGTGTTTGGATCCGTGCAGGCTGCGCCTTCTCGGTTCCCGCAGCCGAGGCTCTGAGTTCGAGATCGAGTTGAGGATTGAAGTGGTCCGCGGCAATCTCGACATCCTTCTCGGCGTCCCGCGCAGCGGCTCTGGCCCTCAGCAGGGCGGTGTCGGTTCCGAAGGAGGTCTCGGTGGCGACCGACTCTGCAAATGGCAATGGCTCCGGGCCCTTTTCATTGAGCCGCCGCAGGGCGCCGGGATAATCCAGCTTCAATTCCTCCGAGATCGGAAGCCCCAGCGCGATCTTGAAATTGTCGAGCGCCTGCGAGTAGGCCAACTGCGTCTGCTCAAAACTGATCTGCGACCTGAGCAGGTCCTGCTCGGCCTGATCTTCCTGGGTCCTGCGGAGTTGGCCGCCCTCGACCATCGCCTGGGTTGTCAGGTAGGCCAGGGTGAGCCTTTGGATATTGGTCCGGCTGTTTTCGAGAACGTCTCTAAGGGTCAGGACTTGATAGTACCGCCGCATGATATCGACGGCAAAGGTCTGTCGGAACCGGTCAAACTCGTAGACCTCGATCAGGAAATCCCTCTCCCGACGGTGCTGGTCCTCGAAGGCCAATCCCCGCCAGGCCCCACGAAGCAAGGGCTGCGTGAAACCGCCCTCGACGAGCGAGCCGATCGCGGTATCGGATTGGCCGAGGAGATTGGTCACGACGTTCATGGAGGCGCCGAGAGTGAGCAGTCCGCCGCCGACCAGACGCCGGGTCAGTGAGTAGTTGCCGTCGGCACTGATGTATCGGTTGGTGTTGTCGGGGCCCCCCTCCGGTCCTCCGCGGGAGGTGCGCGCCGCTTCGCCCGTGGCATTGACATTCCCGGCCGGAAGGAAGGTGTCCCAGCCGCGGAAATTGGTGGCCAGAGAGAGAGCGGAACTGTAGAGGTTCTCTTTTCGCGTCTGGAACGAGCGGCTGTTTTTGAACGCCACCCTCAGGGCATCCTCGATGGTCAATACCGGTTTCTGTCTGCCGTTCTCGTCTTCGACCTCCTTGAGGTAACGAGTGTAGTCGACCGGGTCATAAACGATATCGAACTGATACGCTTTGCCCAGGGCCGCGGTCTGCCCCTCAGAGACGGTACCATAGGCATCGCGGTCGGCCCATTTGGCGTACCGAGAACGGCTGCACCCCGATATCAGGATCATTGTCGTTACCAGGGTGACAAGCAATAACGCTCTTCTGCGTGAATCCAGGTCCCTGGAAAAGAACGATGCTTCAGCGATTCCGGCTGCCATGATGCGACCGATTGTACGATTTTCGTTCATTCGCATTAACACTCATTCACCTACACATCTCAGTTGTTCCGACAGGAAGACCTGCCTCCATTGCCAAAGTCTTCTTTGCCTACGACCTCTGACAGCGGCATACTGAAGCGGGTCTCGGCAACCGCGCAGACGCGGATTGCGATGGATCGGTCATACGCGCTATGCTATATCTGCAAGCCATAAGACAATTCTCCGGCATCATATTCAATCGACTACAAAGACGGAACAATAGGTGGTCCAGCGGAAGATCAGAATGGTGTAGACAACGGCCGTCCACCAGCAGCCAACCTGAGCCAGGCGGCAGGACCGGGCCCAGAGGAAAATGACGGCCGCACCGATAGTCAGACCCAGTTTGAACACCACAAGGGTCGGAACGTGCGCCAACAAGCGCGCGGCCAGCGGGTTAACCTCCCAGAGACTCCCCAGGTCGTGGGCGAAGAGGGTACAGACCAGATCGTGAACGCCCAGGGCAAGGAACACCAGTACAAGCCGGACAACCTGGCGGCTGTAGAGGTCTGACGGATGGGGCGCCGTCCCATCGCGCCCAAGCGGCGGGCGACATCTCAGCAACGTACCAAATGCCCACACGGCCAGGGCAAAACCGGCAAACGTCATCGTCGAGAGAACCATACGCGATGAGGACACCTCCCCGATGGCCGAAACTTCAGACTGCTGAATGGCGGAGAACTCCTCGACCGACCTCCTCCCTTGTGCCATGACGGCCGGAGATCTGAATGCGACTGTTAGAATCGACACCGCAATCCACCAGGCCGGCACGCGTTTCCAATTCAGTTCCCTTGATCCCTTCATGTTACTTCTTTCCCTTGAGATCTGTCTCGAACCATGAAGCGGTTCAAGGCGGACGTCTCCCTAACCCTGTCGTTCGGTCACGGTCGGTGCGACCTTATCAGCACTCGTGTATCGAAAATTGGCGAAGTAGAGATGCCCGCCGCAGAAGCCAAGCTCCCCTTTCTCATTCGCGTCGAACAGGCCTCCGATTGTGACGTCCGGTTTCTTGCCGCCATTGAGATAAACGCTCACCGAGTCCCCCTGAACAACGACTTTGACGTGGAACCAGACGTGCCCGAGATGTCCTTCACGAGTACTGGGAAACGCGGGCCTCCGAGTGTTGAGAAGGAGAACCGTGCCGGTCCGGCGCGTGACGACGACCTGCTCCACGACTTCGCGTCTGTCCCCATCCTTCCCGCGTCTGCGACTGAACATGATCCGGTTACGCCACTGTCCCTTATCAAGGCCGCGAAAGCCAATCCCAGGGGCGAAGCGAGCGGGCGCAGCAATGTCGACTTCAATAGTCCCGTCGTGAAACTCGACCCCGGAAAGATACACAGAAGCGTTTCTTCGGTCTCCCTGCACGTAAAGGGCGGTCTTCCCCTGAAACTCCTCAATGTCAACGTGACTGTTCGAATAGCGCATCCATTTCCTTCCCTCGAATTCGATCGTCTCATCGGGCGGGAATGATCCGTGCTCCGCGCCCGAGGCTATCGCCCCAAGCATGGTCGCGATTGCAGCGCTAATGACCAAGGTTCTGCTCATAGATGCTCCTGTTCGTGTTTCCGTGTCAGCAAGATACAGTTGCTGACAACCACCGGTGATTCCACCGGCGTCCGTCGTCGTTCTTCCTGCCGCCGGACGGCGCCCAAGCCTGCCAGAAATGCAGTTCGTCTCTCACAATCCCCCCGGCCAACAGTTGCATTGTCCGCCCGCAAGATAAATATGGGCACCGACACGCGTGTTCTCGGGTTCCCACTGAGAAGATGTGATTGTGCCGGCGCCCCAATCGTGAAGAAGGCGCATTGAGATGGTCCGGCGGTATCGGCCGCAACCATCGTTGACGTCGATTTCTGGTTGTTTCTGGGGATTATTCATTCCTGTGCTTGCCGCCCTTGGCTCGGAGAAGCTCAGCAATTTCGAGTCGGGCTTCGCTCTCGGATAGACCTTCGTGGCGGGTCGCATCCAGCGGGGTGCCGTGATTGTCCCTGGCGTTGACATCGGCCCCGGCAGCGATCAACTGCCTGGCAATTTCCACACGCCCTAAAACAGCGGCCCAGTGCAACGGTGTACCGCCGTATTCATCCTTGGCGGGAGCATCGATATTGGCCCCTTCGTCTATGAGAAATCGAGCAACCTCACGCTGATCGGCCAAGACCGCCATGTGCAGAGGCGTCGCTCCGGAAGCAACCACTCCCGGTGCAATGAACGCCGCGTCAATATCGGTCCCGGCGGCGAGATGGCGTTTGACCGTGTCCAGATCGCCTTGCGACGTGGCCGCCCAGATGTCCATGACGGGCGGCGCCGGCTGCGGCGCCGGATTCGCTGACGTCGCGGGGGGCAGCAATTCCACCTCAATAATCTCCAGTCCCGACGGCTGGTCCAGGGTGTGACACCATACCGACTCAAGCACCAAGTGGAAGGGAGTGCGCGGCAGCTTGTCCTTGATTTCACCGAGCGAAGGGTCGAGCCCAAAATCCCGCAGGTCGAGGAGGACCTCAAAATCTTCTCCGCCGGAAAACTCGACAGCGGGTCGAACGGTCTGAAACTTGCCAGCGAATCCACCGGCGGCATACATGACACTGACGCCGAAGTACACCTCGTGGCTCGATGCGATGTGCCCGCGCACTCTCAAACGGGAGCCGGCCTGAAGGATCACCGGCGGCGTGTCACCACGAGAGACCCCCAATGCCGCCGCATAAATGGTGAATCCCCGGGGCATGGTGTAGCCAATGGCCTCGAGTCTCGCCTCTTCGGTAGCCGTTCTCGGCGACCACTTCCCGTAGGCGCCTTCAGGTCCGAGATGCAATTGACTCTTCCACCGATTGGCCGCATCAGGAACCGGCGCCGGCCGCATGTCCTGGCCCGCCGCCGCGATCACGCGGTGTTTGGCCGGCACGTCAACCGTGTTGCCGTCGCTGAGCCGCTTGATCCGCACCTTCCCCTCGCTGACGTTCAGCATCGTCGCGACAAGATCTGCTTCAACCTCGAACTGCGTCCCCAAAACTTCCATCATGGCGGATCGCGTGTAGATGAGCATCGGTCGGTCCGCCGGTTGAGGTTTCACATTGCCGGAGACGTTGCCCGCTTTGAGATATAGCTTCTTCTGCCCGTAATCCGAGAACGTGAGTGCCGAGTTTCCGGAAATCGTGACCGCGGAACCGTCGTTGAACTCCAACTCGAACCAGGACCCGGGTGTCATGCCTTCGATGGTCCCGCCCGGCAGTTGCGTCCCCACGCTCAGGTCGTAAAAGACCCGACCGCCGTCGCCGGTCCATTGCAGGGATCCGTTCAATCCGGCGACCTTCGCGATCGGCCGTTCGGAAGCCGGACGCAGGAAATAGAGACTTGCGCTCAGCGCGATGACAGCGGCCGCAGCCACGGCGAACGGCCATTTTGCCAGCGGCGCGCGCGCCATGGCGCCTCGGCGAGACGACCGCTGCGGAAGATGCTGCATGACACCCTCAACGAAATGGTCATCATCCGCGGGCAGGCGCGACAGGGTCTCGCGAACGAACTCGTCCTGTCGCGAGGCACTATCCTGCGCGATCAATCCCAGCAGGCGGTGCATCTGGTAACCGTCTGCCGCCATCTGCGACAAATGCTCGTTTCCCGCCGCAAGGGCCTGAAGCTCGGCAATTCCGGATTGGTCGATCTCGCCTTCCAGGTAGTCGTTCCACAACTCGATGAAGCGCTCGTCGTTTTTCATGACGGTTCTCCTTCGGCTGCCATACGGGCCTGAACGCACTGATGAAGCTTGCGGCGCAACTGCCACAACTGTTTCTTGACGGCGGGCACCGAGCGCCCACAGCGTGCGGCCATCTCATCCAGGGGAATCTCTTCGGCGTAGCGCCACGTGATGAATCGGTGGAGGTGCTGGCCGAGCTGGCCGAGGCAGGTCTGCAAATGCTCGAGTCGGGCCTGCTGCAGCTCCGGCGGCTCGCAGCCGCGACGCTCCAGCTCCCGCTGCAGAAAATCCGGGGCATACCGCACGTGGTAATCCGCCACCCGGCGCAGACGCGAAACCTCGGTCTTCAGGGCAAAGCGGGCAATCGTAAACAGCCACGCGGCGAAGTTCGTTCCGAGCTCGTAGTCCTCCAGACGAGTGAAGGCCGCGACAAAACTCCGTTGCGCCACGTCATCGACGTCCACGCCCGGAGGCGCCTGCGCCGCCAGCCACGACCGCAGGGGCCTTTCCAGCCGGCGAACGACGGTCTCAAACGCAGCCGTGTTTCCCCTGCGAACGCCTCGAATCGCGTCGTCAAGCACCGAATCGTCCATAGAAGCTTTCCTTGTCATCATATAGTCATGGCAGCAAACACGGCAGGGTTACCCCTGTCGGCGGTGTTTTTTTTTGGGAAAATGACAGAGCGGGCCCTGTTCCGAAGCGGCCTATTTTGACTTCAGTATACCAAACTCCCGGTCGATCCACAGGCTTTTCCTGGCCCGAACGAACGGACAAAGGCATTGAAAGGCAGCGGGCCATTCTCGTATGATACCGTCGCACAGCAAGCTGAAACAACTTCCATCACGATGGTTCCGTGAAATTCAGCCTGGGTAAGCGCAGGAAAGAGTACGGGAGTGTCTATGCTATTGGGATGCAGACGCAAGTTTACGGCGACCGTCGGTATCTATGCGGCCATGATTTTCTCGCTTGGCCTGATCGCAAACGGGCAACAGGGAAAGGTCCAATGGAATCAGTTTCGCGGGCCCAATGGACAGGGCGTGGCGCCGGCGGATCGCATCCCCGTTCATTTCGGTCCGGAGACGAACGTTTTGTGGAAGACCGGCGTTCCCGCCGGCCACTCGTCTCCCGTGATCTGGGACGATCGCATCTTTCTGACCGCCATCGAACCGGCCCGGAAAGAGGAGCTTGTCACGTTGGCCATCGACCGCCGGGACGGCAGCATCCTCTGGCGACGGATCGTCCGGGCCGAGACGAGGGGAAGGTTTCATCCGCTGAACAACGCCGCCTCGTCCACGCCGGCCGCGGACGACAAGCACGTGTACGTCTATTTCGGCACGTACGGGCTGATCTGTTACGACCGTGCGGGAAACGAGCTCTGGCAGCGTAAGATCGAGACGCCGAGAAGCAAATACGGAACGGCCACCTCGCCGATCTTGTACCAAGATAAGGTGATCCTGGCTTTGGACGGTGACGACGGCAGATCGCGTTTGCTGGCGGTCCATCGAGACACCGGACGGACGGCTTGGGAGACGCCGAGGTCGTTGTTCAAGGCCGGCTGGTCGACGCCCATGATCTGGCGTCACGGCGAGAAGGAAGAGCTTGTCGTGCTGGGCTCCAAACGACTGACCGCCTACGATCCGTCCACGGGGGAGGAAATCTGGTGGGCCGGTGGCTTTCCGCCGGAAACAGTCACCGTCCCCGTCGCCGGCGACGGGCTCGTCTTCGCCAGCGCCGCGGCCCTGGGCGGACGCGGCGACGACGAGTGGGACGCGGCCGGGACCTGGAAGTTCACCGTCAAGGAATTCGACCGGAATCGCGACAATCAGATTCAGCGCGACGAGATGACGAAAGGCTTTGCGTTCATCCAGCGCCCGGAGCTGCCGAGGGACAATCCCGGATACGGACTGCCGGTCAGAGACATGGACGTTCTGCTGAGAATCTTCGACCATGACAAGAATCGAATCATCAGTGAAGCCGAATGGATGCAAACGATGTCGGGCTTTGCCGCCCACAGTCACCCCGGCCTCCTGGCCGTACGCCCCGGAGCGAGAAAGGATGCCCGCCCATCGCACGTGGCCTGGGAAATTCGCCGCGGCATTCCCGAGACGCCCTCGCTGCTCTACTGTCAGGGAAGACTCTACCTCCTGCGGGACGGCGGCGTGCTGACCTGCCTCCGGGCCTCGACCGGCAAAGAACTCTTCCGGGAACGACTCGGGGCGCCGGGCCAGTACATCGCCTCCCCCATTGTCGCCGGTGACAGGCTCGTCGCGGCCTCCGCGCGCGGCGTCGTCACGGTCATCCGGGTCGATGACCAGTTCAAGCTCCTGGCGCGGAACGATTTCGGCGAGAAGATCTTCGCCACTCCGGCAATCTTCGAAAACAAGTTGTACGTGCGCACGGTCGGCCATCTGTACGGCGTCGGCGAGCCAGATACGCCGGACAAAGGCAACTGAGGGACGTGCCGAATTGGCGCCTCTCTGGGACCGCCATGCGGCCCCGCCGTGTTGTGCAGTGCCAGAACACGCCTGCTCGGCCTGCCTCGGCGCCGCGGCTCACTTGCTCTCGATCTCGTCGGGGAAGTTGAGGTAGGCGAACTCGCCGTGCAGCTCGTAGGCCTTGCGGTCGTAGGCCTTGGCCGCCTCGATCTCGTCGTCGAACGTCCCGAGCCACATGATCTCGCCCCGGTACCCGATCTGGGCGGTGGCCTTGCCGTTGCGCCCGGGCGCGACGCCCTTGTATGGCGAGGCGCGGTTGCGCTGCGGGCGCCGGTTGGCGCAGTTCTGCGCGAACGTGCAGATGCGCAGGTTGCAGCGGCGGTTGTCCAGGCCGTTGCCGTTGATGTGGTCCACGACCATCCCCTTCGGCGGCTTCATGATCGCGCGGTGCATGGAGATGCGTCCCCGCCCGGGCGCGGCCCGGCTGGCGTAGATGCGGCCGCCGAAATCCAGGGCCTGCCACTTGTACCGGCTGAGCCACTCGTAATCGGCCGCATCGACGATGGCGACCTTGCCTTTGGTCAGCGGGATGTAGCGGATGTCGTCGTCGTGCGGCTCCGGCGGCACGCCCCGCACCACCTTGCGTTTCGGGCGGAACCGCCGGCACGCGCCGTCGGGCTTGACGCGGACCATCTGCCCCGGCGACGCCGGCGTGTTCGCACAGATCAGCAACGTTCGCCGGCCGTCCTGCAACGTGTCGGCACAAATACAGTCCTCGCAGCGTTGGGTCTTTGACATTCTTCGCAACCCTTAAAGGGCTCGCGACTGCTGCCTCCGACCCTCCAAGGGACCGCCCCGACGCCTCCCTGTCACATCTTCCCGGGACGCCGCTCCCAAAAACGGCGCCCTCCATAAATGGCGAAAAGCTGCACGAATTTTGCGAAAAAAATGAAAATCCCCGCCGACCCAATCCGCGTAACTCCCTGCCACAAAAGGAATAAAAAAAATTTTCCATGTCACCGGGATTAGGTTCTGAAGTGGTGCACGAATTTGACTATTCCCGGCACCGAGCCGGAAATAGTCATCCTGAGCGAAGCGAAGGATCCGGCCACCGAAACAGACCTAACACTGGCCGTTAAAACGCCGCCCCCACCCCGGCTCGGAAATCCAAAATCCTAAGCTCGAAATCCGAAACAAATCCAAATGACCGAATCACCGCGCAGCCCCACCAACTTCAATTCCCCATGCGATCCGCACATCCAACCCATGTGAATTCCGGCGACTGCACCACAGAGACACAGTGCACACGGAGTTGGCTTACGGCAAATCTATCCCTCACTCCTCCGTGCCCTCCGTGCCTCGGTGGTGAACTTCTTGACATCAACCGCGAAAGACGCGGACTACGCGAAAACTGAATGTTTGGCCACAGAGAACACCGAGGACACCGAGGAGACCGAGAAAATAGTCAATAATCAATAATCCTTAATCAATTGAACCCCCTCTTCACGAAAAAATGCCTCCAAACCGGGGTTTTTTCTTGCCCTTTCCGCCCGAACCGGTGACAATACCGCCAGATGAAGCAACGCGGATAAAGCTGCGAAGAACGAGTTCCAGGCCGGGCCGGTTTTCTGTCGTAGACAGGGACGAGATCGGCCATGATGGGAGAATGCGATGTTTCCGGCGCCATTGAAATTCGGGGAGAGCACGCAGAGGGGAGAGGCCATATAAGTACCGCAGACCTTTAGTTGTCCCGGGTTGTGACAAGGTCTCGCCATATCATTCAGGAGAGAATTGAGATGTATAATCCTGGAAATAGGCTTTTCATCGGGCTTACCGGATCGCTGGGAAGTGGCTGCACGACGCTGTCCAGAATTATGGAGAAGTCAGACTTCACGCGGATATCGCTGTCAGATCTCATCAAAGAGAAATTCCGGGAGCTACATAGGAAGGAACCCACACAAGATTCGTACGGCCCCAATTGGCGGTACGAATTACAGAACATTGGGAACCGAGGTCGAAACGGGGAGTTCGGCGACTTCGAAGGGTCAGCCATGCACAAAAGGGGTTATTGGGTTGACCTTGGTTTGAGTCGGATAGACGGCACCGGTGACGGCCCGGTCGTGATAGATGGGATACGAAATATAGGGGAGGTAGAGTTCTTGCGACAGACTATCCCTCAAGGTCACTTTTGGCTCGTTGCTGTCCATGCCGATTATGAGACTCGCTGGAAGAGAATCCAGAAGTGCGGCTCATACGATAATGAGCACCGCTTTCGGCGAGATGATATGAGGGATTCGGGTGAGGATGACCCCATGGGCCAGGATGTAAGGCATTGTGTATATGAAGCCGACTATATACTCCGTAATGAAGAGCATATCGAACCAACCACCCATCGCGAAGAGGTCTTGAAGAAGAAAATGGACAGCCCGTTGGATCTCATGAGAGGAAGCGACTCATCGCGAAATCCAAGGATGCCGGAAGTCTTCATGGCCACCGCAGTATCCCAGTCGCGAGCATCACGTTGCCTCAAGCGGAAGGTTGGCGCCGTGATCGTGAATGAAGAAGACAACATTCCGCTTTCCGTTGGATATAACGACAATCCAATAGGAATGGAGTCTTGTTTCCTTCTCTATAACAACAGGTGCTACAAAGACATGGTTATGGAGTCGAAGCTTGAGCAAATGGCACCGCTCTACTGCCCTGAGTGCGGAAAACGGCATGAACGCCTCGCTCCGCTGTGGGAATGTGATGGGAATTCATGAAAGGCTGCCGGTTGTCAAGGACTATTCTCCATCGGTTCATTTCTTCT
>CAYPZL010000054.1:0-30859 GCA_964415045.1 uncultured Pirellulales bacterium
TCGACAAATTCCCGCCCCCCAAAGGCAAAGAAATCACGCTTGTACAGGGACTAGTTCGCCTGGATCGGCCCGGAGCCGGCAAGCGGCTATTCGATCATGCCGTCCTCGGTTCGCCTGCCCGGCGGCGACCTGCTGGCGGCCCTGCGCCGTCGCGACAACGACCCGAAGCAGCACAATTTCATCGAGCTGTTCCGCTCGCGCAACGGGGGTCTGAACTGGCAACGCCTGGCCCGGCCCGTTCCGGAAAACGGCGCCCACAGCGGCAATCCGCCCTCCATGGTCCGCCTCGCCGACGGACGGCTTTGCATCACCTGCGCCAACCGCGACGAGCCGCGCACCATCTACGCGGTGTTCAGCAGCGACGACGGCGCGACCTGGGGACATCAGCATGTTTTGCGTCGCGGCGCGGGCGAGCCGGATATCGGCTACACGCGAACCGTGCAGCGCCCGGACGGCAGGCTGGTTACCATCTATTACTGGCTGGACGAACCACGCAGCGAGCGCTACATCGCGGCCACGACCTGGTCGGCCCCTAAAACCGATTGACCGGCGTCACCGGCGGATTTCTTTGCCTTGCATGATGACAGAGGGTTTCCTGACGTTGCGCCATCGCCAAGGCCTGCGGCCTTGACGCTGCCACCCGAGCGGTAGACGAAGGGCGGTATTCACGTTCCGCAGGACTTGCGCATACAGCGTTCGGGGAGGGGGGAGATTCGGCTGGCCGGTGCGCGTGGTGCGTGGTAGTATGGTCGCGGTGGGCGGCGCGCTGCGCCGCCGTGAGTAAGGCATGATGTTTCCGGAGGCAACAGGATGAACGTTGTTTGGGCAAAGGTCGGCGTGGTCGCTCTGGTGGTGTTGACGGTGACGGGGGCCGGTGTGTGCGGGCAGAAGGTGGAGGCGAAGGTGGAGGCCGATCAGGTGGTTGTGAGCGTCGCGGGGGAGGTGTTTACGTGCTACAAGTTCGGGGCGGGTCAGAAGTATCCGTATTTCTGGCCGGTGAACGGGCCGGCGTCGGGGCAGTCGATTACGACCGAGACGTCGCAGCCGTATCCGCACCATCATTCGCTGTTCTTCGGCTGCGACCGCGTCAACGGGGGCAACTACTGGCAGGACGTTAACGAGCGGGGGCAAATCGTCTCGCAGGGTCCGAAGATCGTCGAGGCCGCGGGGCAGCGCGTCGCCTTTACCGATACGTGTCTGTGGCGTCAACCCGGCAAGGAGGCGATCATCCGTGACACGCGGCGGATCGTCGTCACCGCGCCGGGCAAGGACGTGCGCTTTATCGACTTTGCGATCACGCTGGAGCCTCTTACGGATATCCAGATTCTCAAGACCAACCACGCCTTGTTTTCGGCGCGGGTGGTGCCCGAGTTGAGCGTCAAGTCGGGCGGGACGCTGGTCAACGCCGCCGGGGCCAAGGGCGAAAAAGCCACGTGGGGCGTTCCGTCACCCTGGTGCGATTACTGGGGCACGCGCGACGGCGTGACGGAGGGGATCGCCATCATGCAGCATCCGGGCAACCGGTGGTATCCGGCCCCGTGGTTCACGCGGGATTACGGCTTCTTCTCGCCCACGCCGATGTACTGGCTCGAAGGAGGGCGGCTGGACATCCCCAAGGGCCGGAAGTTGACGCTGCGCTACCGCGTGGTCGTGCACGCCGGAGACACCGAGCGGGCCGGCATCGGCGCGAAGTTCGAGTCGTACCGGCAGGCGGCGGACTCCGCAAGCAAGTGACGTAACCGCCATACCACGCGGGGTCGGCCAGGATGCTTTCGACGATCATCGGCTTGTTCTTCATACTTCTCGGGATTGTCTTTGTGCTCTATCCGGAGAGCCTGTGTCGCGGCGCCGCGTCACGGCCCCGAGGCCTCCTGCGTCTCTTTGTCGATGCCGGGCGGATTGTGCCTGCGGTCGACGTAATGCTCGATCAACCGGCTGACCTCGTTGTGCTGGGGCGTCTCCTCTTCGTTCAGCTCTTCGGTGGCCCGGGCGAAGCGCTTGGGCTCCATCTCGTGCAACCGACGCAGCAGAGCGAGCGCTTCGCGGCGAATCTCGGGAAGGTGCACGTCCATCATCAGGCCGGCGTCGGCGTCGTGCCCATACACGCGCTGCAGAGACTCTCGTTTGGCGAAGGTCTGTAAGAAGGCTTTCTCGAGCACGATGATTTCCTGGATGGTGAGCAGCCGATTCTCAATGCGGCCGTGCACCTGCGCCGCCGTGTCCACACCGAGCATGCGCAGAACGTGCTTCCACGTGCGGCAGGGCAGCATTTTGATCTTCGTCATCCGATGCAGAGCTTTTCGCTCGCAATTGAGGAAGACGCGGAAGATCTGCTGCGCCCCGTCCCGCAGGTGGACCTGCTGCTGTCGCTGCACCAATTCAAACTGCCAGGCGTGGACCGGGTCGACGGCCTGGCCGGTCCGGATCAGGGAGCACAGGTTCTTCGCCTCCGCCAGCGCCGCCTGCTGCACGGCGGGGAGGGTCTGCTCGCTGAGCGAATCGGGAATCACCGGCGCCGCCGTCACGGGAGAGATCGTCACGGTGTCGGCCGTCACGGTCTTCGGTCCGGGAGTCGTTGCCAGCGGCCTCCCCTCTCGGATGTCCCGGATGAATAGAAGGAAGGACTGCGCGGTCTCCTGATATTTCCCCTTCCGGGCAAACCGGCGCAGCAGTCTTCTCCAGGCCTTGCAGCGCTTGTCGTCCCGAAAATAGTCCTTGAGATCGACGGCCAGCCCGGAGGCGATGCCGGCCTCGCTGCTTTGCTCCGTGAGCGTCTTGACGCCCTTGATTACGGAAAAGAGATATTCCCGGTACCGTTGGGCATCGCCGGCGGTGAAGCGGCGCAGCTTCTTCAACGTGGTTCGGATGTTGTCCAGCATGAGATCGTTGACCGTCAGGACGTAAGAGGGGACCTGTTCGGCCTCGCTGAATTCGGCCACTTCCGTCATGCCCGCCAGGACGCCTTCCTCGGGTGCCTCCTCCTTCGCGTCCTCGCTGGTCGCCTCCGCCTCTTTCTGAACCCTCTGGAGCAGATCGTCCACGCCGCGCACGGCCTTTCGCAGGTGCCGGTCCTTGGTGTTGTCGTAGATCCGCACGGGGCTGAGGATCTTCAGGGCGACGATCGCCAGCAAAGCGACTCCTATGCCCAGGAAAATTTTTCCCGCCAGTTCCAAGGCGTGGTTGATGCGGTCGAGCTGCTCCAGTCCCGGACGGTTGATCTGGTCCATGTCCTCCTGTTCGTAGATGTCCTGCCCCCGGGTCACTGCTGTCATCGTAAAGGCAAGCAGGCCGACGAGAATCAACGCGACGAGGCCTTCTTTCGAGCTGCCGCCGTGTCCGCGCAGCGGCCGCACACGCGTGCGGGGAAGAACGGTGGAACTGTTGTCACTTGTCCTTGCGTCCATCAGAGTACCTTCCCGAACAGGGACAGACCCGATGGGCGGAAATCATACCGCACCGGTCCGTCGTGAGCTTATGTACTCGTCATGGCAAAGAAACTGACCCGCCGTATCGGCAACCGACACCATGCACCGTCTCATCCGGTCACCCACGGCACGTCACCGACATATTGTACCATGCCGCCCCCCCACACCGCTACTACCATGTCCTGACCGGATGCCCGGGGGAACCTCGGCATCGGGTTTTTTCTTGCGTTGCGGGACGGCCGTAAAGAAGATAGGCTCCGGCGAAACAGGATGCGGATGGCGGTTGACATCTGTGTGTTGAATCGCAGGGACGAACTGTACCCGGTCGCGCAGGAAGGGCAGAGGGCGGCGCGACGGGCTTTCACGAGGATTTGGATTCGAATTTGCGGGACGGCGTATGTTTGACGTGGCCATTGCAGGAGCCGGGCCGGCGGGAGCCACGCTGGCCAGACTGATCGGGAGAAGCTATCGAGTCTTACTGATCGACAAGAGACATTTCCAGGAGCCGTCCGAAGGATTCGCCTGCGAGAAATGCTGCGGCGGGCTTCTGGCTCCGGATGCCCAGAGGATGCTGTCGAAACTGGGGTTGGGCCTGCCCAGCAGCGTCCTGGAGAACCCCCAGCTCTTTGTCGTCAAGGCGGTGGACATCCCGGGATCTCTGGAGCGGTACTACCAGCGTCACTATATCAATATGAACCGCCAGCGATTCGATTGCTGGCTGTTGTCTCTGGTTCCGCCGGAGGTTGACGCGCGGACCGGCTGCCGGCTGGTGTCCTACGCAGTCCGAGGCGCCTCACTGGAACTAACGTTGGTGCAAGGCGGGCGGACGTATACGGAAACTGCGAAAATCCTCGTCGGGGCCGACGGCGCCGCTTCGAGGGTCCGTCGCGGCTTGGGATCGCAATGCGTCCCGGCGAGGCGGTATTTCGCGGTGCAGGAATGGGTCGAAAGGGATCACAGTCTGCCGTACTTCACCTCCCTGTTCGACCGTGAGATTACCGACTACTACTGCTGGACGATTCCCAAGGCGGATCACTTGATCATCGGCGCGGCGCTTTATCCGAGGCGGAAGACCTGCGAGAAATTTGCGTTGCTCAAGAAGAAGTTACGCGGTTGCGGTTTTGCGTTCGGCAAGACCATCCGGCGCGAGGGCGGTTTCCTTCTACGGCCGCTCGGCGCCGCCCCAGCACGGAGATTTCTGAAGCGCTGATGGCCTTGACCGCTGTCGTCCGGCATTGGGCCCGTTGCGCGAGGCGATCAGAGGACCTGCTTGCCCTTGCCTTGCTGGATCAGAGGGACGTAGTTTTCGAGCTCATCGAGGATGCGTGTATCGGTCAAGTCGATGGTCTTTTTCTTTTCGTGCGACATGTATGCGGCCATGATGAGCATGGTGACGAGCTTGCCGTATTCGAGGTTGAGCAGGGCGTCCCGGCCCTGTTCGAAAGCGGCCAAGGCGTCGAGCCATTCGGCGACGTAGCCGTAAAGGGCGATTTCGTCCGGCTGAAGGATCAGCGAGCCGCGGCTGGCCTGCGATTTTTCCAGGGCCAGTTCCCCGTCCGCCACGGCGGCGGCCGCCGCGTCGCTGATGAACAGGCCCGCCGGCGATTGCAGCGAGTTGACCGTGTAGGAGTACCCCGGCCCGAAGGTTTCCATCAACAGCCGCAGCCCCGGCGCATCGTACATCCACGAGTTGGTCGCCTGCACGATGCTGTGCCGGCCGCTCTCGGGGTCTCTGAACTCGACGGTGACGCTGGAATAGTCCTCGGCCGGTACGGCCGAATAATCCACGCCCCGTTCCTGGAGTTGGCCCAGCCAGGGTTGCTTGCCCCATTTGAGCAGGGCCATGGTGGCGTTGACGCGGACGGCCTTGAGATAATCGACCGGCCTCCCGGTCGGCGTGAGCATGAACATGCCGCAGGCGATGCTGTGGCAGCCCATGTCGCAGCAGACGCCGCCGCCCTGGGTGGTCGGGTCCCAGAACCAGGGCTCGTGGGGTCCGCCGTGCTCCTCGGCGCTGCGGGCCAGATGGGCCGGCCCCATGCTCCTCTCCACCTGGGCGAGCTGGGCGCGGGCCTGGACGACGGCGGGCATGTGAATCTGATTCTCGAAGTACGCCGTGGGCACGTTCAACGCCTTGGCGATGCGGACCAGCGTGTCGGCCTCCCGGAGATTGCGCGCCAGGGGCTTCTCCACGATGATGCCCTTGACCTCGGCCCCGTCTTCGATGGCCTTGGCCACCTCGCGCATGATCTCGAGGCGAGCGAAATTCGGCGCAAACAGGCACACCACGTCTACCGCCTCGGTCAGCGCTGCGACCGAATCGTAGACTTGGGTGTCTCCGAGACGGTCCGCCTGAGCCCGCTTGGCGAGCTCTTCGGCCCCTGCGGGAGCGTACACGCCTGCGAATTCAGCATTTCGGACGGAACGCAGGGCTCGCTCGTGGAACCCCGCAACGAAACCGGCGCCGATCATCCCTACCTTCAACATGAGCAAGTCCCTTTCAAATGAAGGCTTTGTGCTATTGTCCGCGCGCAAATGCCCGGTCGCTTTCGCACCAGCGGCCCGAGTGGCCGAGGAACGCCTCTCCTATCTACTGAGCGGGGGGGCAAAACGCAAGAAGAATCCGGATGGGGCAACGTCGGAGAAGACCGTTATCGGCGTACGACACTGCAGTCCCGGCGCGCCGGGATTGACCCACGCGTTTGTGCACGCGACGTCTTTCCGCGCGGGTCGAGAACCCACCCTGCCGTTACCGCCGGCACGCGTATGGCAGGATGTTTTCACGGACACAGGCGTGAGCGGTTTCTCGCCGGTGTCGTATGCAGGCTCGTTTTCGGCGTGTCCGCGGGCGGTTACCGCATCGAGCGGTGGGTCGTCCCTCTACCGCGACCCACCGCCACAACGGCCCATGCGGTTCCAATCCCACCACCGTCGAAGCATCCGGCCGCACCATCCGCTTTGCGCGGCCATCTGCACGCGGTCCTCGATACGTTCAGTCCCGATTGTTGTGAGTGTGTTACGCGTTTTTTGGGAAAATTCACCGGTTTTCACAGAAAAAACGTTGGGAAGCGGTACGAAGCCGCCTCGCAGCCGTGCCGGGGCGTGTGGTATACTGTTTTTTTGCGGAAGTTTTCCGTTGGGACTGTAACGAAACGTGCGGTTTCGGACTATACCGAATGAGTGAACCCCATGAATGAAAGTGCCGGATTTGTTAAGCTGGTCACGCAAGCGCAGCTTGGCGACCAGAAGAGCATGGACCACCTTGCCGAGGCGGCAAGGCGGAGGCTCTTTGCCTACCTGTATCGGTTGACGCTGAACCACGATCTGACCCTCGATCTTCTTCAGGAGACCTTGCTGAAAATGGTCGAAAACATCAAGAGCCTGGAGCAGCCGGAGCGCTTCTGGCCATGGTTGTTTCGCACGGCGCTGGGCAACGCGCAACACTACTATCGTGACCGTGCCAGAGCACAGGAAGTGGAGTTTTCCTCGCTGAGCCGGCAGCGCTTGTCCGACTATCTTGCCCGGGACCATGACGACGGCCTGGACCACGTCATGCGAAAAGAGCTCTCGCAGGTCGTCGTCGACGCCATGGCGCGACTGCGGTTGAGCTACCGCAACGTACTGACGCTGCGCTGCTACGAGCAGATGTCCTATGCCGAAATTGCCGCCCTGATGGGGTGCAAAGAACTTCGGGCCCGCGTTTTGTTCTTCCGGGCCAAGCATTCGCTCGGTCGGCAGTTGTCGCAGCGCGGGTTCGGCAAGGGGGCGTTGCTCACGGCGCTGGGCGTGTTCGGATTGTTGACCGCCCCTGCCGACAGTGTTCCGGCGGCGGGCACGGTCAGCGCCGCCTCCCTGCACGTGGGCTTGCTCGGCACGCTCGCCGGCGCCGTCGGCACGCCCTCGGGGATCGTGGTGGCCGTCACGGTGGCCGGGGTGACGTTGACCCTGACGATTGAACAGTGTCTGTACGTGGTCCTGCTGGCCTGCTTCAGCCTCGTTTGCCTCGTCGTCGGACTCTATATCGAGTGCAAGTGATCTGCGGTCAGCCGCAGATCTCCGGATGCTCTCGCATGCACGTGAATACGTGGAGGACCAACTCCACGCGGTCGTTCAAATCGAGCTTGCGAAACAGGCGGGTCATGTGCGTGCGCACCGTGGGCAGGGAAATGCCCAGCTCGCGCGCGATTTGTTTGTCCGACTTGCCGTGCATGATAAAGTTGGCAATCTCGGCTTGCCGTGGCGGCAGACCCAGGTGCTCCTTGAGCAGGCTCCACTCCTGGGCGGAGAGCAACTCTGTATGTGTGGTCGCTACCATCTTACCTCCTTGTTTCGGAAGCAACCAGTAGGGCGACTCCTGCACCAGACGGGCCAACGCGTCCCGGCGCGCCCCGTCTATCTGCCATCCCCTGGGGTCCCTTATCCAATCGTATGTGCTATTATGAGATTTGGGCAGACCTCGTCAATTAGGGGAAATACGTATTTTTGGCAGGGAAAACGGGGGCGTGCCGGGCCGGCGCCGGCCGAACACGGACCGGGTAAGGGCGTATACAAGGAGGGCAAGGCGTGGGCATTTTGTGTGAAAGGATAACGCCGCTGTGGTAGATCGAGTTGAGCTGAACGACAACAAGCAGGATATTCTGAGCCATCCGAAACGGCGGGACCAGATTCATCTCTTGACCATCGATCCCATTCTGGCTGCCGATATGTCCGAACGAATCCATTCGGACAAACGCCTGAAACGTTGTCGGCTGTTTCACCCGCGGGCGACGCACATACGAACCGCCATCGAGGAGATCGAGCAGATGGCGGTGGAGACGGTCGGTTCGCGCTTGTTGATCTTTGACGTGCGACGGGTAACGCTGCCCAAGCTCCGCGGCATCTTCAACGCCATCGTCGGGTACAATCGGCGGGATTTCAACAAGCTCTGCTACACGATCTGTGTCGGCGACGGCCCCGTGAACCTGTTCCAAAACGGCAAGGCCCTGGAGGTGTTCGTTCCCTATCTGTCTTCCCATCGGGTGGATTACCATCCGGCGGTTTTCTTTTACGACCCGTTTCTTCACTACGAGGCAGGTGAAATGGAGCCGCGGGGCATCGACGAACAGTTCGTGATTCCAAATGAGCTGCCGCGCCGGCTCATCCCGTATTTCCAGAACGGCGACAATGTGGGTGTTGCAAAGATTCGGCGGTATTTTCGGGCCATCGACAAGGCCGACGACATCAGGAGAGAAAGACGGCGGATGCTGAAACGTCTGTATCGGAGAAGGTTCGTCGCCCAGTTCCCCGGGCGCCAGGAGCAGATGACCAGCCTGTTGTCCCGGGACGGGGTGCGGGTGGTGACCGAGAAGCTGAATCTGTATCCCCTGTATTTTGAGGACTGGGTTCACAAGCTGATCCGGCAAGCGCGGAAGAACGCGTCGGCTTCCTGACAGCCGCAGGCGTGCGGTCGTCGTGCGGTGTCGACCGCTCTGGCCCAAGCGGGACATGGGACCGGGCAAGGAACACATCGTTCGACGCATCGCCTCTTCCTCAGCCCTTATCCCATTTCTGACGATCGCGCTTTGACACGGCGCCGAAACGTCACGCGGCAACGATCCGCGCGACCGGAGACCCGAGGCCACATCTATGTTATCGGAACTCTCGGCGAATGACGGCTGCGCCGGGAGGTTGCCATCGATCTTTATTGGCAGTGCGAGGCCACGATGGGACTTGCGTAAGAACCTGTGAGGCGGTAGAGTAGCGGCACTGGTTTGTTTTTTGATGAGGTGTGTCTTGAGTCGGTTCGCCGTCTTACGACCCGGTTGTTGCAAGGGGCCGCCTGCGTGGATATGGCCATTCGATACGTGAAACAAGGATGTCTCCGCCAACCGCCGTTGCCCGGTCCGGTTGCGCATCATGGGAGCGAACGGTAATGCCTTTGGTGACGCTGTGCCTGCGCTTGCACCAACCGGTCCGGTTGAGCCCGGACGAAGCCGCGTCTCTCTGGAACGAGAAGAACCGGGAGATCTTCGTCCAACAGGCCGAACAGTGCTATCTGCCGATGTTGCGTCTGTTTGCCGATCTGATCGGGACGCACCCGGACTTCCGAGTCGCCTACGCCGTATCGGGAACGTTTCTGGAACAGGCCGAGCAGTTTCAGCCGGAGGTGATCGAGGGCCTGCGCGGGCAGCTCGATGCGGCCGGTCACAATCGACAGGTCGAATTCTTCGAGCAAACGTATTACCATTCACTCGTGTCCGCATTTTCCGATCCGCGCAAGACGGAGTTTCAGAATCAGGTCTCGCTCCACCGGCAGAAGCTGGACGACGTGTTCGGCGTGAAGCCGACCACCTTCGCGGACGCCCACCTTCTCTACGACAACGAGATTGCCAATATCGTGGCCGACATGGGATTCAAGGCCATTCTGTGTGAGCCGAGCGACAAGATGGTGGATGTCCGCGCCCATGCGCCGGCCGCTTGCAACCGGGTCTTTCGTGCCCGGGGACGCAAAGGTCGCCCTCGGAAACTGGCCGTCCTGCCGCGCGATATCGAACTGAGCCGGAAGTTGATGTCCGAATCGGGTGGTGTGTGCATGACGGCCGGCGAATACGCCGAGCGCATCGAGCAGGTCGGCGGTGAGGTGGTCGTGCTTGTCTGCGATTTTCCGCTGGTTCGGGAAGGCACCCTGGCTTGTCACGAGATGTCCGAATTCTGGAAGGCCCTGCCTGGGGAATTCGCAAAACGCGTCGATATCGTGCCGGCCAATCCCACCGAGGTGGCGGAGTGGTT
Source organism: uncultured Pirellulales bacterium (assembly GCA_964415045.1). Lineage (GTDB taxonomy): Bacteria > Planctomycetota > Phycisphaerae > Sedimentisphaerales > Anaerobacaceae > CAYPZL01. Next base: position 10,194 of record CAYPZL010000054.1, read on the forward strand.
CCAGATTACCGCCTGTCCCATGGTCGATCGCGTCGGCACAATGGATCTCTTTCATACGAACGGTACGGGCAAGCCGGCGGTGCTTGCCTCAGGCGGCCAGCGGATGCTGTTTCAGGCGATTGAGGATCTGGAAAAAGACGCCGCCCGCGCCGGAGGCGAGCTGTTACGCCGATTCCGCTACCTGACGACGTCGGATCACCTCCTTTGTCTGGACACCGCCGGCCGCGCCGACGGCGCCGGGGGCGCCGTCGCCTGCCCCTATGATTCGGTGACTACGGCGGCCTATACTCTCACGCGCGCCGTCGACGAGCTGTCGCAGGAGATCAAGAGCTTCAATATCCTCAAGAAGAGCGCGCAGACCCCCGTCGTCATCGTTACGCCCGAGACCGGTCGGCTACCGTCGGAGGGAATGGGGCAATTTGCCAAATACGTCTCGGGCAAGAGCGGGGGGCTGGGGGAGGTCATTTCGGCTCTGTGCAAGGGCCTTTCCGAGCGCCGGATTCCCGTGCATCTGATCACGATCAACCTGAGCCGGCGCTTTCGGGAGGAGGCCGGCCTCAGTGAGGCCGAGTGGACGCAAAAGAGGCACCATTTGAATCCCGAGAACGTGCACTTGGTCAGCTCGTCGATCTTCGAGGGGTACCGCAGCGCCTACGACGGGGCGCCGCTGGCCAACGCCGCGGAGTTCCAGAGACAAATCGTGAACCATTACATCAAGGAGATTCGCAGCCGGTACGAAGGCCGGGCGATCCTGCACACGAACGACTGGATGGCGGGCGGCGCGGCGGTGGCGTACGCCAGCCTGCGGGGAATCCCCGTTCTGCATACCGTACACAACACACACACCGGCCACATGCCCCTGGATATGCTGTACGGCGTCAACCTGCAGAAACTCTGGCCCGCCTTGTACATTTCGCCCGACCCGTGCCGCGGCTGCATGGATTCCCAGGCCACCGCGATCAAGAACGCCACCAGGATCAGCTACGTGGGGGAGAAATTCCTCAAAGAGGTCGTGGAGGACTACTTCGTTGACCGGGCCATTATCCCGTGGAGCGTGCGGGCGGAGACGAAAGCCAAGTACCACAGCGGGTCCGTCGTGATCATCCCCAACGGCATATCTCCCGACGTTTATCCGGAGAACCAGGCGGAGAACCCGGACCCCGACAGCCCGGGGCTGGCCCGGGCGTACGGCCCGGACGACAGCATCGTGGAGAGCAAGAAGCTCAATCTGGCCAAGTTTCAAAAGCTTATGGGCTTGGTGGTCGATCCGGAGGCGATTCTTCTGTTTTGGCCGGCCCGCCTGGACCCGGTTCAAAAGGGGGTCGAACTGCTGGAAGAAATCGCCCTGCCGTTCATTGGCCAGCATTGGGACGTCCAGATCGCCGTGATCGCGGATCCCGTCGGCGGAAACCCCACGCACGCTGAGATCATGGGGCGGATCGCCTATACCTCCGGGGGCCGGATCGCGTATCGCCGGTTCGATCAGGATTTGAGCACCCTCGGGTACGCGGCTGCCAGCGACGTCTTCGGTGCCTCGCTCTACGAGCCGTTCGGGCAGATCGATGTGGTGGGCAACCTCTACGGAGCTACGGCCACGAACCGGGACACCGGCGGCTACAGCGATAAGATCACCCCCCTGAACCTGCGCGCCTGGGGCGCCCCCATCGACGACGGCAACGGCGTCCTTTTTCGCGATTACAACGCCAGCGGGCTCTGGTGGGGGCTGGAGACGACCGTCCGGCATCATCGCTATTTCCGCCAGCATCCCAGGGAATGGGAGAAACAGGCGCGACGGATCATGAAAGACGCGCGGAACAAGTGGTGCCTTGACAACATGGTGGCGCGGTACATTACCGCCTACGAAGGGCTCAACGGCAAGAGGCCGCTGGTCTAACGGGAGCTCAGCCGACGATTGCCACGGCGACGTCACGCAGAGCAAGAGCATTTGTCCATGGCATTGACGCCGATCGACGACCATTGTTCGACCTGTATACAGCGAAAATCCCACCCTGAAACCAGGGGCCCCTGGCCGGGGCTTTTTCGCGGATTTTTGTTGACAAACGGGCACTGGCTTGTGTAGTATTTTTTTTGATTCTGGTTAGGGAACTGCTTTGCTCCCTCAGAAGCCGTCCCGGACCGAAATCGCTGTTTCGCCGTTTTTGTAGTACCGAGGGACGAAGGAGTAGTACCGTGAGCAAAGGTAAAGTGAAGTGGTTTGACGCCAAGAAGGGGTTCGGCTTCATCACGCCGGACGATGGGGGCGAGGACCTGTTCGTGCATTTCTCGAATATCGAGGCCGACGGGTTCAAGTCGCTTCTGGAAGGACAGGAAGTGGAGTACGAAGTTGGCGAAGGGAGGAAAGGACCTCAGGCGACGCAGGTGCGTGCGTTCTGAGTGGATCGCCTTTGAGTCAACCGGGTCGAGGGTTAAGGGTCCCGTAGAAAGCGGGACCTTTTTCATTGCGCCCTCGGAAGGCGGGGTGGTTTGGGGTCGGGAAAGCCTCGCTGATCCTGGTCCGGGAAGGGAGATTGCCGCCGGTGGAACCGGCGCGCGAAGCGGGGAGATGTAAAAAAAAGTTAACAATGCATCGGTTGGCATTTCGGCTCGCGAGCGGGGGCGCTGCACTTCCGGGTGGACGACAAGCGGAACGCGCAAGTACGGGAATTCGAGGCGTGAGAGAAGACAGTTGTTACATGTATCCCATAGGCCAAGTAGAGAAGCGGGGAAGGCAGACGAGGCTGCGAATTTTCAGCAAGTACGTCCCGGGTCTGCTGGGGCCGGACGGCTTCTCGCACGCGCACGTGTTGTAGTGGTTTGGTGAGAATGACACGCCCGGGAAACGCGAAACCCTTCAGTTGCATCCGCGCGGCGATAAGGAAAATCCTCTGACCGGGATTTTCGCCACGCGCGCCCCGGTGCGGGCGGATGTGACGCCAGGCGCTGTTCGTAAGAGGTTTTTGCGGGAGCATCTCTGCTTTCCCTTTGACGAGCGCGGGCAGATCGTAGATACTTCCTTCGTTGTTAGAGATGGTAACGAAACAGTTCAAGGAGACAAAGATGCGAACGCAGGTTGCGTTGTGGCTGCTGCTGGTGGGGTTGGCGTGTTGTTGCGCCGGGTGTCTGGCGGTGGCCGTGGGGGCCGGAGCGGCCGGAACCGTTGCCTACATGGGCGGCGACCTCGAGACCGATGTGTCCGAGGACATCGATACGCTGTACGCCGCCAGCCGGAAGGCGCTGAACGATCTGGGGCTCAACATCATCGAGGGCAAAGGAGGCAAGGACGCGCTCTCGGCCACCATCGTGGCACGCGATGCCGAGGACAAGAAGGTCCAGATCAAGCTCAAATCGATCTCAGACGAAATGACGGAACTCTCGATTCGTGTCGGTGTCTTCGGCAACGAGACCAAATCGCAACTGATCTACAACAAAATCCTGGAGAATCTCGACGCGGTGGAGTAGTTGTCGTCTGCGCAGGGCAGGCGGTTCGCCGGGGTACGGTCAGCTCTCGCTCTCGTCTTTGCGGAGGGCGCGGAGTTGCTTCATGATCTCATTGATGCGCCATTCGAGGGACGAGAGAATCCAGAATTCAAAGTGCGCCACGCGCATCTGGGAATGGATCAGGTAGATGATCTTGATGGAAAGGGCGACGGTGGCAATCTCGATCATCAGCAGTCGCCATTTCTCTCCCCCGACGATTGAGATCGCCAGAGATACGAGGATGACGATGATGAACACGGCGTTGATGATCTTGGCCTGTGTCTTCGGCACGCCGCCGATTTTGCCGACGATGGCCCGGACGCGTTCCTTTTCCTTTTGAAAATGCTCCAGCTCCTTGCGTAGGTCTTCCAGCTCCTCTTCGATGTGTTCGTGCTCGTACTGCTGAGGTCTGTCCGCCATGAAGGCCTCTCCATATTGTCTTTCTGGTCCAACCGATTCAGATTATGTCGGCAGCAGCTTACCGTCTGGGGCGGATTTTTTCAAGACCGGTTCACGATCTGTCCCGGGCCGCGTCGCCGGCCCCGTTGCCCGCGGGGCGGCGCTGGAGATCGAGGGATTTGCTGCACCGGGGGCATTTGATGGTATCGCCCTTGAAGTTGGGCGGGATCTTGAGCTTCAGGCCGCAGACGCAGGTCAGAAACACGAAGCCGTTGACCCGGCGCATGATGTCGCCGATCTGGCGAAGCTGTCGCTCGGTTTTCTGTTCTTTCGTCGGTCCGGCGGCGCCGCGGCGGATTTTGACCTCTTCCTTCGTCAGAGCCGCAACGGGCACGACGCTCTTGCCGCGGGTCGTTTTGCTGAATGCCTCGGAATAATCCCGAAACGACGCGCCCTGGGACATGTTGCGCAGAATGCGGATGCGCTCGGAAATCGGCGGGTGCGTACTGGTCAGGTCCGAGAGCTTCATCTGGCCCTTTTTCTTGAACGGATTGACGATGTACATCGGGGCCGTGGCGCTGTTGGCCACCGCCAATTGCGGAGCCCGGTCGCCCGCGATTTTCTCCAGGGCGCTGGCCAGGCCCTCCGGATAGCGGGTCAGGCGGGCCGCACCGGCGTCGGCAAGGTACTCCCGTCGGCGCGACAGCGCGAAGTAGAGCAGGTGCGCCATGATCGGGGCCAGAATCGCCACGAGAATCGCCACTACCATGATCACGATTTGTGCCTGGCCGCCGCCTTGTCCACCCGATGAGTAGCGCCGGCGCGAGCCCGACATGGAGCTCCAGAACATCCCGCGCAGAAAGACCTGCGAGAGCAGGACGATCCCCCCGAGCATGACGCCGGCGAGGGTGACGTAGAGGATGTCGCGGTGGAGAATGTGGCTGATCTCGTGAGCGATGACGCCTTGCAGCTCGTCGCGGTTGAGCCGCGCCAGCAGTCCGGCGGTGACGGCCACCGACGCCGTCTCGGGCTTGCGCCCCGTCGCGAAGGCGTTGGGGGCCGGATCGTTGATGATGTAGATTTTGGGCATGGCCGGCAGACCCGCAGCGATCTTCATCTCCTCCACGATATTGAAGAGCTGCGGGTGGACGTCGTGGGTGACGCGCTGCGCCCGGCTGGCCGCCAGCAGAATCTGATCGCCCGACGACAGGCTGATCAGCGTCAGCACCAGCCAGATCACCGTGGCGATCATCAACCCGAAGAAGCCGCCTTCCGGACCGAAGATCGCCATGCCGATGACCGCGCCCAGCAGTAGAAGGACGACCGCCATCAAGACCATGAGAAGGACGGAATTTCGCTTATTCGCTCTTATCAGTTCCCACATAATTGCCTGTTCGATTCTGTAGTGCGAACGAACCTTTCACGTTCCGTGCTCTCCCGCAAGGCCAAACACCCCATTCGGACGTAGGGACAACCTGTCAGCGACCGTCAGGGCAGACCGGTCGGTCGGAGAAAGCAGATCATTACGCCTCCACGAGGGGATCAACGCCCGTTGCTGCTCGGCGACACGCGAAGAATCGCGCGCCCGCGCGCAGCACGCGTGCGGGAATCCCCTGTCATGTCGGCATCCGATGACTACGTAAAGCTGACCTTCGGCACCTCGCGTTCGGCGGGCGTTTCGACTTCGAAGAAGTCGCGCTTGGTAAAGCCGAACGAGCCGGCCACGATGTTCGACGGGAACATCTGTATCTTGTTGTTGTAGAACAAGACCTGGTCGTTGTAGCTCTGCCGGGCGAAGGCGATCTTGTTTTCGGTGCTGGTCAGCTCTTCCTGCAGGGCCAGAAAGTTCTGGTTCGCCTTGAGGTCGGGATAATTTTCCACCACGAGCATGAACTTGCTCAGGGCGTCGGCGAGCTGTCCTTCGGCCTTGCCGGCCTCGGAGACGCTCTTAGCGCCCATGGCCCGGCTGCGGGCCTCGGTGATGGCCTCGAAGGTCTCGCGCTCGTGCTTCATGTAGCCCTTGGCCGTCTCGACCAGATTGGGAATCAGGTCGTGGCGGCGCTTGAGCTGCACGTCGATCTGGGACCAGGCGTTATCGACCTGGTTGCGCAGACGAACCAGCGCGTTGTAAATGCCGATCACGAAAAGGACCAGCAGAACGAGGATGCCTGCAATGACACCCAGTGGAATTAGTACTCCTGCCATGCTTTCTCCCTTCTGTCTGACGGATTCTCAGACGCTACTACGATCTACTCTTCAAAACCAGTGCGGCAACGATGGCAACTACGCCTACGCCAATGAGAATGATGTAGTACATGGCCCAGTCCTTTCATAGAACTAACGAGTGAAATGGATCATGTGAATACGCCGTGCTACGGTTCCCCCTGGACGCTAATAAGCCATTGACGGGTGAAGCGGGTAAAAAGTATTCGTTCATACGGATGTTGCCGGCCCCCTTCGAACAGACAGGCGACGTCTCCTTCGGGCAGGACCGCCAGGGATGAGTAAGCGGCCGGTCCGGGCCAGAGCAGCCGCTGGATGGGCCAGGTCAGGCCCTCGTCATAGCTCATGCGAATGGTCATATCCCGCCGGAGGCCGCTTTGGCCGTGGCCCGGATTAGAGAAGAGCAGCCGGTTTCGATCTTCATCGGGCTGCTTTGTGTACCGCAGGAAGCTCGCCTGGCAGATCGGCTCGACCAGGGCCGGGTCGTGGCGCACCTCGGACCAGGTCATCCCGCCGTCGGCGCTGGTGGCGATGGCCCGCGTCGTTTTGGTCCGGTTGTAGTTCCGCATGTTCATCAGGAGCGTTCCGTCGGCCAGCTCCACGACCTGGCATTCGTTGACGGCCGGCCGGATTGTCCCGCCGAGCTTCCACGTCTTGCCGTGGTCGTCGCTGAATATCACGTGGGAATGGTATCCGGTCGGATCGTCGGGCAAGACGACGCTGTGGTCGCAGGGGATGACGAGACGGCCTTTCCAGGGCCCGCGGGTTAATTGGATGCCCACGCCGGGTCCCGTCGCGTACCAGCGCCACTCGGGACGCTTGGTGGAAGCGGTGATTTCCTGCGGACTCGCCCAGGTCCGGCCGTCATCGTCGCTGCACGTGACAAAGACCCGACGCGTGTCTTTCCCGGAGTTTTTCTTGATCGCGCTCTCGCGATCCTGGCCGTGATTCCAGGTCATCAGAAGCCAGATGATACCGGTTGACTGATCGACGACGGGGCAGGGGTTGCCGCACGTATTAGCGCCGTCGTCCCAAACGATTTGCTGCTGGCTCCAGGTTTTGCCGTTATCCTGCGATCGTTTGACCAGGAGGTCGATGTCGCCGGAGTCCGACCGGTTGCTCTTACGCCCTTCACAGAAGGCCAGCAAGGTGCCGTCTCTCGTGACAATCAACGCGGGGATGCGATACGTGTGGTATCCGTCTGCGCCGCTGACGTAGAGGTCGTGATGTTTGGGGCGCAAGGCGGCGGCCCGCGCGTCGAGTTCCGAGAGCTTGAAACGAACGCTGACGATATAAGGCGACTGGCCTTCGGTCCAGTGACCGTACGTGGTTGTGACGAAGGTGCCGTTCGGCAGCAGCTCCAGACCCGGGTAGGCGCAATCGGCGGCCCTGGTATTGTCCATGAGCCGCACGCGGTACTGGCCCTCCCGGCCGGCGACGATGTCCTCATAGGTGCCGACCCAGCCCACCCAGTCGCCTTTCGTCGGGCTGATATGCGTGGTGTCGCGAAACGTGATGAAGAGTCGGCCGTCGGGGGCGTATTTGCCGACGTGGCGATCCCCCGTCAGCGCGCCGGGCAACTCGCGCGGCTTGGTCCAGGTCTCGCCTTCATCGTCCGAGAAAATCACGAATGAATTGAACTTGCGGCTGTTTTCTCGAAGCAGCACGGCCATCTGTTTGCCGTCCGGCGAGCGAATCAAGCCCGGTTCGCACAAGTGCGCCTCGGGGTGCTCGGCAATGACTGCCGGCTGGCTCCAGGTCAGCCCGCCATCGGCTGAGAGGCTCTTGTACACGCGAAATTTCGTACGCTTGCCGGCTCCTCGGAGAAAGCGGCCGTCGTCGTGGAAGAGGGCCATGTAGCTGCCGTCGGCCAGTCGCTCCACCGAGGCCATGGTCACGACGCCGCCGAAATCGCCGATGGGCTCCAGGGGCGTCCAGGTTTGGCCGTCATCGGCTGAAACGGCCATGCGGATGGGGTAGAGGCCGGAGAACAGGATCAGCCGTTTCACGCCGTGCGGATCGATGACGCGATGAATCGTAGGCGTCTCTTTGGATGTGGCCCAATTCTCCGGGGTCGGCAGGCGCTCGGACCAGGTCAGGCCGCCGTCGGTGCTGCGCTTCATCACGATGGCGCCGCGGCCGTGCCCCTTGGGATAGACGGCGATCATCGTCTTGTCGTCTTCCAGCAGGACCGTCGTGGGATGGCCCAGATACTGCCCCGGCTCGCGATCCACGATCACCTGCCGGTGTGTCTCCGTGGAGAGGTCCACAACGGGCAGGGAATAGCCCCGAGCCTGGCCGAAGGCAGGGCCGGACAGCAGAAGGCCACATAGCGGCAACGCATAGATTAAAGTGTGCGCCAATTCCTGGAGAAATCTGCTCACGAGTCGGCTCCTACCGAGTTTTCGGGCAGGTTGCGGCCGAACATGTCGGCCAGCAGCTTGCGGATCTTGCTTTGGGCGTCAAGCTGGGCCCTGCGGAGAATATCCTCCAACTCGCCGCTGTCGAACCAGAGGCCGTCGCCCCGGCGGCACTTGTCGATCAGCAGCGGCGGCGCCGTATCTCCCACCACAACCTTGGCCATTTTCTTGTCACAGATCGGGCATTTTCGCGGTTTTTCGCTGCTGGAGCGGTCCTCTTGGAAGGAAGTCAGGAGTTTCTCGGCCTTGGCTGGTTCGTTCATCAAAAGCTCCAGCTCGCCCGCATCGAGCCAGATACCGCCACAGGCGAGGCAATGGTCGATCTCCACGCCGGCCAGTTCCAGGGTAATCATCGCATTCCGGCACGCCGGACAATCCATAAGCGGCCTCCAAAGCCATACTCGCCAGCGAGGCGGCGGCCTCCAACACATCACGGTGACTGCCGCGTCGCTACGGCCGATCCATATGCATCTATCGGAATAGACGCGTCTTTCCGCTGAATATTCAATGCGTGTCCGTCTTTGGGCGGTACAAAGCCGCCACTCGGACGGCCCATCGCCCGCCGTCGCGACGCAAACGCCCGCGAGCAGAGATCATGGTATAGCCGGGGATTTTGGGGGTCAAGCCAGAGATGGGAAATTCCTGAATGCTGTGGACGGCACCCGGGGGCTGGAGCCGGTACAGGTCAAAACGCAAAAAATATTGAATTTTTCAGATTTTGGTGTCAACACTTTGGTCGTGACAAACGCCTCATGGGTGGCGAACGAGAACCACCCCCGATGGGGGAGGGCCTGTGGATCGGGCGAAGGCACAGGAGGCGGGGGGCTGTGCCTTCGCGTCGCCGGGGGTGGGGAACCGGCAGAGTTCTGGCTTTTTGGCTCGGCCATGTGGCGGGGCGAGCGCGGATCTGCTCGCGGGCGGGACCGAGACTGGGACATCACGCCATTCGCAACGGATCCTGTCGGATCTCCGGGCGGTTTCCGGGCCGATCCGGACGCATACGGGACAGTCATGTCGAAGGGTGCCACGCGGTGCCGGCTCAGGAATCCGATGCAAGAAATCTGGCTCTCTGGGCCGATAAGGAGGGTGTGTAGGATATATTTGCCCTTGACGTGTCCGAGGATGAAGGCGTACCATGGCCGCTTCGTGTTGGGTCGTGGGAGAGCAGTCGGGACGATTTAGGATGCAACCATGATCGTGGATTGTCATACACACGTTCGGTCATTGAGTGAAGCAGAGGTTTCTGAGCACCTGGCGGCCGTCGAAGCCGTGGATGCCTGTATCGTTCACGCGGGCCTTGACGGACCGCCGGACCAGGTTAACCGAAAGCTCTCCGAATACGTGGACAAGCACAAGGATAGAATGGTCGGCTTCGCCACGGCGGATCCGACCCGGGAGCGGATTGACGAGAGAGGCCTGACCTCCCTGACCGAGAAGCTGGGATTTCGCGGCGTGGTCCTTTACTGCTCCATGTGCGGTTTTCATCCCGCGCACAGCCTCGCGATGCGGTTCTATGAAGCGATCCAGGAGAGGGGCCTGCCCATCTTCTTCCACAACGGAAGCCACGCGCTGAGTGCGGAGGCGGTTCTGGAGTATGCTCAGCCCTATCTGCTGGACGAGGTGGCGCGCGCCTTTCCCAATCTCAAGATTGTCATCGGCAACATGGGCGTGCCGTTTGTGGAGCAGACGCTGTCCATGGTGGGCAAACACGAGAACGTCTACGCGGACCTGACGGTTCGGCCGGCCAAGGTCTGGCAGACGTACAACATTGTGGTGGCCGCCCACGAACGCAACGTGATGGAGAAGCTGTTGTTCGGCAGCGGCTTTCCGTTGGGCCAGGCGGGCGAGTGTATGGAGACGCTGCTTGGATTCAATACACTTCTGGGCGACACGAAGCTGCCTGCCGTGCCCCGGGGCAACCTCCGTAGCGTCATTGAGAGGGATTCCCTTGAGTTGCTGGGCATTGAGCACGAGCAGATCAAGCTCCGAGCGGATAAGGCGCAGGCAACGAACCCGCCGACGCAGGAATAGGTGGTCCGTATGGCGCAACGAAGCAAGTGGGGCACAAACCTCGGGTTCTTACTGGCAGCGATCGGCTCTGCCGTGGGACTGGGCAATATCTGGCGTTTCCCCTATGTGGCGTATGAAAACGGAGGAGGCGCCTTTCTCATACCGTACTTCGTGGCCCTCTTCACCGTCGGCATACCCATTTTGATGCTGGAATTTGCCCTGGGCCATCATCGACAAGCGTCGGCTCCCATGGCGTTCAGGCACATCGATCCCAAATGGGAGTGGCTGGGGTGGTGGGCGGTCAGTTTTGTCATGTTCGGCATCTCCCTGTACTACATCGTGATTGTGGGTTGGTGCGCCAACTACATGCTTTTCTCGTTGAATCTGAGCTGGGGCGACGATCCGAATGCGTTTTTCTTCCAGCAGTTCCTGGCGGCCTCTGACGTGGATGGGGTCTGGCGTCTTGGCGGCATACGCTGGCCGATCGCTGCGGCCGTGGCGATCATCTGGTTTATCAACTGGCTCATCACGTATGGCGGGGTCCAGAAGGGAATCGAGCGGGCGGTGAAGGTCATGATGCCGATGCTGTTGATCATTACGACCTCGATCATCATCTGGGCGCTTTTCCTGCCCAGTGCGGCCAAAGGCGTCAAACACTATGTGACGCCCGATCTGACGAAGATTACCGATCTACGAGTGTGGATCTCGGCCTACGGGCAGATCTTCTTCTCTCTGTCTTTAGGCTTTGGGATTATGATCGCCTACTCATCCTATCTGTCTCGCGACGCCAACATCTTTCGCAACAGTCTGATCGTGGGATTCTCCAATAGCCTCTACGAGGTCTGCGCCGGATTCGGGGTGTTCAGCATTCTGGGATACATGGCAACACGCCAGAATCAGGAGATCCAGGACGTGGTCAGCAGCGGCATCGGGCTGGCGTTCGTGGCGTACCCGAAGGCGATTTCGCTGCTTCCCCACGGGCACCTGTTCGGCTTTCTGTTCTTTCTGCTCCTGATCATCGCCGGCATCTCGTCAACCATATCGATCATTGAAGCGTTCACCTCGGCGATCCTCGACAAGTTTGCCCTGCCGCGCAAAGCGGTCATCACCGTGATGTGCATCGTGGGATTCTGCGGTTCTCTGCTGTTTACGACCCACGCCGGTGTCCTCTGGCTTGACATCGTGGACCACTTCCTGAACCAGTACGGGCTGATCACGGTGGGGATCGTCGAAACGCTGGTGGTGGGCTGGCTGTACCGCACCGACAAGCTCAAGGCCCATATCGTGTCCAACCTGGGCCTCAGCGGCGCGCGTCACAAAGTGTTTGACTACGTCGTGTTACAGCTCTGGATGTACTGCATTCGCTTCGTCACGCCGGTGGCCCTGGGGATCGCCATTATCCACAGCCTGATCCAGGAATTCGCCGAGCCGTACGCGGGGTACCCTATTTCCGCCGTTATCATCCTCGGAGTCGGCTGGCTGCTGGTGACGCACGTCTTCGCCTTCGGCCTCTCGGGCCTGCCCTGGCGCGGGGCGCCGGTGGAGTGACACCCTGGTCACGCTACTTGGGCTTGAAGCCTTTGACGCCTGGGCCGGTGTACTTGCGGCATGCCTGCTCGAGGTCGATGTCGCTGATGTTGGCCAGCGTGCAAAGCCAGGCGAGGACGTCGCCGAACTCTTCCTCGGCGTTGTCCTTGTCCCCGGATGCCAGGGCCGTCGCCAGTTCGCCCACCTCCTCGATGAACCACAGGAAGGTGCGCGATACGCCGCGTTCGCGGTCCCGCTTCTCATATTTGCGGGCGATCACGCCCTGGAATTCGCGGATCTCCATATGCGCACACCTTCACCGGGACAAGAAAAAACATGCGATTCTAACTGTCTGTGTTCGCAGCGTGTCGGTGACCTGAGGCGACGGGCTTACTTGCCGCCCAGCATGGTCGAAAGCTTCGCTTTCTGGAACACGCCGCGGGCCTGGGAAATCGCCTTGTTGTAAGTCTGTTCGGCCTTGGCGGCGTACTTGTCGCGTCCGGCCTGCTCGGTGAGATTCAGCTCGCCCGTCAACGGGCCGTCTACCGCTTCGATGATTTCGAGCATCGTGATTTTGGCCGGGGGCTTGGCCAGCGAGAAGCCTCCGCGCGGTCCGCGCTTGCTGCGCAGGACGTTGGCCCGAACCAATTGCTGCAGGATCTTCAGCAGGTATTCCAGCGGGATGTCGTACTGCTTCGAGATATTCTGGGACAAAACTACCCCTTTACCCTGAGTCTTGGCGATATAGCCAACGGCCAGGAGAGCGTATCCTGTCGATCTGCTGACTCTCATTGTATTCTCCTTCGAAACAACCTGGGACCTTCAAACACCTTTCCCTTAGGGTGACTATGGAAGCCGCTCGCGAGAAGCAGGCACGCCACGCGTACAAAACCGCGAGCCATTTTCCAGACCCCAAAACACTTTCCCTGTCTCGCGCAGAACGTGAAAGATCGCCGCTCTGCGTGAAATTGGTATTATTATCTATTGTTTACTTCAAATGGCAAGAGTTTTTTTTTACGAATGCAGGAAATTTGCGCGCGTCCGTGCGACACACGCCGCTTCGGGGCGGTATTGACACCGGCAGACGGGGCGAGATTACGCTATTTCCAAAATACTTGACACGGACCCACGTGCCACGTAGGATGGGCCGGTCCTGTGGTTCTGAGTGGGGAATCTGGCATGGTTGAAATCCAGCCTCGAATCAGCGTCGAATATACCGACGACGCGACAGTAGTGGCTTTTACGGACGAAAAGATTCTGGAAGAGATGGACGTCCGGTCGGTGCGAGCATCGATCGAGGCGGTGATCGAACAGGCAAGCGGCATTCGCTTGATTCTGGACTTTCGCCATGTGAAGTTCCTGTCTTCCGCTATGCTGGGTCTGCTCATCAGAATCAGCAAGAGGATTTACGAGCAGGGAGGAGAGCTTCGTCTCTGCAACATTCACTCTGGCATTTACGAGGTGTTCAAGATCACCCGGCTGACGAGCGTCTTCGATATCTACGAAGACGTGGAAAGTGCCATCCGGAGTCTCTCCGATCGCCGGTGACAGGAGGGTGGAACCAGGCGCGCACCAGGAACGCACGCCCGGCGAGTGCGGAGTGGCGGTCGGAAGGGCCGCGTGTCGGTGTCCCGTTGAGGGAATAGGGAAGGAAAGGTTGTGCTATGGCGTCCGAGGCGCCGATCCGATCATCGATTGTCCTGGAGAGTAAGCCCTCTTCTCTGGCAGAGCCGTGCCGGCAGATTCTCGCGGCGCTGGAGGAGAAGGGTTTCAGTCAGGACGACACGTTCGCCGTGCACCTGGCTCTGGAGGAGGCGTTTCTCAACGCCGTCAAACACGGCAATAAAATGGACCCCAGCAAGAAGGTGACCCTCGAGTATCTGGTCGACGAAGAGAAGATTGAGGTCAAAATGGCTGACGAAGGGCCGGGATTCAATCCCGAGGACATTCCGGACCCCCGTACGGGCGAGAATCTCTACCGGCCGGAAGGTCGCGGGCTTCTGCTGATAAACGCCTATATGCACGTTGCCGAATACAATGAGCGGGGCAACAGCTTGCGCATGATTCGATACAAGAACAAGCCTGTTTCAAAGCGCTGCAATGCCGGTTTGGCCTGACGGCGGCGACTCGGGAGGCAGCCGTCCCGCGGCGGCGCGGCGCGCCGGGCGGAGGACAAGTTTGTATTCGCGCTTCGGCGCCGGAGAATAACCCCCCGCCATTTAAGCTTTTTCGGTACGTCTGATAACCTCTCCCGGTTCGCGGCAATCCCTCCGTTGGTCGGCCCGGAGGGTGCAAATCCCCTCATATCGACAAACACTCCCAAAGTTCCGGCAGAGTCCGGCCGAAATTCGGTCTGTCATTCAGTTTTCGCCTGTGCCGTAAAGGAGCCGGTTGTATGGATACTTATGATGCGATGTTCTCCGCCAGCTATATCCTCAACGAACGAATCGCTCGTCAGCTCTTTGAAGTCCTGCCGGAGGGGGCTCCCGTTGTGGCGATCATCGACCGCCAGGGGAACTGCTGGCCGAGCGATTCCGAGGAGTTTGCCCGCGTCAACCTCGACGAAGCCGTCCTTCATGACCTGCGAACCAAGGTGGACGACGGTATGGAACCGGCGGTCGTCCAACTCGCCGATGTGAGTGTGACGGCGATACAATTGGCGACCGAGCAGACCAACTGCGGGTATGTGGTCGTTGTCTTACCCCGGAACGACACGAAGGCCCCGACGGAAGCAGACCTCGTCGAAACGCTGCTCAGCCAGATTACCCTCGTCGCCCGCCTCATTGAAACCAATAGCCTTCTCACGCAGGCGCGGACGGAACCGTACAACGCGTATCGGGCCAGTGCATGCCTTGTGAATTGAAAACATCCGGGCCGGCGATTGTCACGGTGCCTGTCTCCAGTCTCTCCTCGCGTGCCTCCGTCTCGGACCCCGTGCGCGGTTTTTGAATTGCCTCGGACCCCGTCTGTGCTATAATCCCCTGAACGCGCTTGGCGTGCGTCGGCAGCGGCCGGAATCGAAATCATTGTGTTGAGTTGAGGGCGTTTGTGAAGTTTCGGGTTTTCAAAGACAGCAAAGTCGTGGACAAATTCGGGCTCTACGGAGCCTATCTGTTTGGTACGGACGGTATCAGCGTCCGGCGAGCCAAGATCGTTTTCAAGAATGGTTTGGTGGAATGCATCCGACCGAACATGGAAACTGCGGGCCTGGCCTTACTCTGGCCCATCGAAGGCTTCGGCAAGATTTTGCTGCCCACGACGTGCCTGCCCGAAAGGAAGCGACCGTACAGTCTCAACGTTGAGATCGCCCGGGCCAAGCTGATGCAGATCACCAACCGGCGGGAGGACTGGTCGTTTTTTGACGGTGTTGAGGGGATGGAAGCGATTTCCAAACAGTCGCAGGAACTGTTCATCGACGCCATCCAGAACATCCACGACGAGGCGAAGGCTTCTCGCCTGGCGGACGAGGCCCTCCGGAAGGCGATGGTGTATTCCGAGAAGCTGGCGGTTCGGCAAGGCAAATCGCTCTTCGACAAACGGTGCCGCAGTCACGGTTTCGGCCGGGGCTGTCTGGGTTGTCGGATCGACCCGCGCCTGATGACAAAACCCCAGTACCTCGATAGGCTGTTGGAGTCTTTTTCTTCCGTCACGATTCCCACGAATTGGGCGCAGATGGAGCCGCGCAAGGGGCGTTTCGATTTTTCGGTCGTCGATCAGTGCATCACGATGTTGGCCAAACGCAAGGTCCTGATCGGGGCCGGACCGCTCTTGCGCTTTGCGGAAGACAGCTTGCCGCCGTGGCTCCTCAAATCCGGCGTCGGATTCGAGAAAATGCGCGAACTGGCGTATCAGTTTGTCTCGAAGGTGGTGGCACGCTACGCCAACGTGGTCCACCGCTGGTACGTGATCAGCGGCCTGAACGTGTTCAATCAGTTCAATTTCAATTTCGAGCAGATTTTGGAAATGACGCGGGCCGCAACCATGGCGGTCCGCAGTGCCGGCAGCCGGGCCGTCAAAATCATCGAGGTCAGCCATCCGTGGGGCGAGTACTACGCCACTACGCCCAACAGCATCCCTCCCTTTGTCTACATGGATATGTTGGTCCAGAGCGGGACCAATTTTGACGCGTTTGGGTTGCAGATGCGGTTCGGCAAGGACGAGACGGGAATGCACCTCAGGGATATGATGCAGATATCGTCCATTCTGGACTGCTTCGCGGTGGTGGCCAAGCCGCTGCACATCACCGATGTCGAGATTCCCAGCGAGAACGGAGAGGGCAAATTCGACGGTCGCGTTGCCGGCGTGTGGCACCGAAAGTGGGATCAGACCCGGCAAAGCCAGTGGCTCAGCCGGTTTTATAAAGTCGCGCTGAGCAAACCCTTCGTGGAGGCGGTCAACTGTGGTCGTTTTGCCGACGGAGACGACGACACGATCGCTCACAGCGGACTGCTGGCCCAGGACTTGGCTCCAAAGGAGTCGCTTAAGGCGATCAAGCGGCTCCAGGCGTCCATGTTCAAGCGATAGAGGCACGTATCCAGCGTGACAGGGGAGTGTTGTGAAGTCGGACGTTTTGACTTCCGATCGTGGTGCGGAGGACAGGCTCACCCAATCGAGCGCATTTGCCGTGGCTGTATTTGCCTGCGCGGTTCTCGCGGGCGTCTGGGTCCCGGGCATGTCCCGCGAGGGGCCGGGCGTTCTCCAGCCTGCCGTGGACGAGAAGGTCAATCCCAACGAGGCCGCATCCGTCAGTCTGGCCAGACTCCCGGGCATCGGATGGGTGCGGGCCGCGATGATCGTGGCCTACCGGGAGCGGTTCGCTCAGGAAAACGGGCGAGCGACCGCGTTTCGCCGGCCCGAAGACCTGGCCGTCATCAGGGGCATTGGGCCCGCAACGGTCGAGAAAATGCGTCCCTGGCTGCGATTTGACGCCTCCGCTGGCAGGGACACGGGGGACGGCGAGCGACCTTGACAACCCGCGGGGGCGCCGGGCCTCTAAGCGACGCGGGTCGGCATCGGATCTTGCGGGCCGGTCCACCGAGGGGCACATGTCCCGCCCAAGCCTGCACAAGGTCCGTGGTGCTGTGCAAAGTTCACATCCACGCACACGCATCCAATGACGTGGAAGCGAAACAAACAAGTGAAACGACAGGCAAACTTTCCGCAATTGACTCGATTGTTGGATTTTTGTTAGAATGGGGGAAATAAGATTGGAATACGTCCGACATGGGGTATGTGCGGCGGAGGGATCTCTTAGCGGACCATTGGTTCGAAAGTGAGGATGAAGGTGAACGTATCTGGCAGCATCATGCGCGTGATCGTGTTATCGATGTGTCTCCTGGGAGCGGCGGGCGTGCAGGCGACGGAGATTCCCATCGTTATCAACGAGTTTCTCGCCTCCAATGCCGAGTATATGGCGGATCCGCAGGGGCAGTACGACGACTGGGTGGAGTTGCACAACCTCGGCGCAGAGCCGGTCGACGTGGGCGGCTTGTACCTGACGGACAACCTGGACGTGCCGGCAAAATGGCAAATCCCCCCGGACAACCCCGCCCTGACGACCATCCCGGCAGGGGGATTTCTCCTTATCTGGGCGGATAACGACCTGGCGGACCCGGGTCTGCACGCCTCCTTTCTCCTCAGCGCCGGCGGCGAGGAACTCGCTCTTGTGGACGTCGACGGCGTGACCCTGATAGACAGCATCCGCTTCGGCCAGCAGATTACGGATGTTTCCTACGGGCGCTTCCCCGACGGTTCGGATACCTGGTCCCAGATGATGTTCCCCACGCCGGGCGGACCGAACATCCGCGTTTTCCAGGGAGTGGCCGCCGAGCCCCGGATTAGTCCCGATCATGGTTTCGGTGACGGCCCGATCACGGTGAGCATTGCCTGCGACACGCCTGATGTCACGATCTACTACACCACCGACGGCAGCTCGCCCTACACCTGGGACAGCGCGCGTCCCAGCTCCTCGGCGGCGGTCTACCAGGGGCCTCTCCGGATCAGTCGGACCACCTGCCTGAGAGCGACGGCCGTGAAACTCGGATGGAGGCCTTCCCCTATTGAAACGAGGACGTACATCTTCGTGGAGGATGTGATTCACCAATCGCCGAACGGTGAGCCGCCCGGCCCCGCGTGGCCCTCCGGCAGCGTCAACGGCCAGGTCATTGATTACGGCATGGACCCGGACGTTGTCAACGACGTCCGTTACAAGGATCTGATGGACGATGCGTTGCTCGCCATTCCGTCGATCTCCCTTGTCACGGACCTCGGGAATCTGTTCGATTCCAAGTCCGGCATCTACGTCAACGCGCGCAGGCAGGGCCAGGCGTGGGAGCGTCCCACATCGGTCGAGCTGATCTATCCGGACGGGACCGAGGGTTTCCAGGTGGACGCGGGCCTGCGCATCCGTGGCGGATACAGTCGCAGCGGCAACAACCCGAAGCACGCATTTCGGCTGTTCTTCCGCACCGAGTACGGCATGTCCAAACTCCGATACCCGCTCTTTGGTGACGAAGGCGTGGACGAATTCGAGAATATCGATCTGCGCACCAGCCAGAACTACTCGTGGAGCTTCGAGGGAGGCAACCGCGACACGTTTGTGCGCGAAGTCTTCTCGCGCGACACCCAGCGAGACATGGGCCAGGCGTACACGCGGAGCCGCTACTATCACCTCTACGTCAACGGGCACTACTGGGGGCTCTTCCAGACCCAGGAGCGATCCGAGGCCTCCTATGCCGAGACCTATTTTGGCGAGGCGAAAGAGGACTACGATGTGATCAAGTCCCGCGCCGGCAACGGCGGCTACGACATCGAGGCCACGGACGGCGACCTCGAGGCCTGGCGCGAGCTCTGGGAGGCCACCGGCGCCGGCTTCGACAACGATGAGATCTATTACCGCGTGCAGGGCCTCAACCCCGACGGCACCCCCAACCGGCAGTGTCCGAAGTTGCTCGACATCGACAACCTGATCGATTACATGCTCTGCACCTATTACGTGGGCGATCCGGACGGTCCCGTCAGTGCCTGGGCCCGCGTCGCCAACAACTTCTACGCCATCTATAACCGCGTTCGCCCTGATGGATTCGTGTTCTTCCGGCACGACGCCGAGCACTCGTTGTACGATGTGCATGAGTCCCGGCTCTTCGCTCCCACGACCCTTGCCGTGGGTAGCACGTTCAACAAATCCAATCCTCTCTGGCTGCACACGCATCTGATCGTGCATCCGGAGTATCGGATGCGTTTCGCCGACCGTCTCTACAAGTACTTCTTCAACGATGGCTTGCTCACGCCGCAGCCGTGCATCGACCGGTTCATGGCACGCGCGGCTGAAATCGACACGGCCATCATCGCCGAGTCCGCCCGATGGGGAGATGCCAAGCGTTCCCGGCCCCGAACGAGGGACGATGACTGGCTGCCGGACATCAATGGGATGGTCGCCAACTACTTCCCACGTCGGACGGGGATTGTGCTCGATCAATTCAAGGGGCAGGGCTGGTACCCGAGTGTGAATCCGCCCACCTTCAGCCCGGCCGGCGGCTACGTGCCGCGTGCGGCCAGCCTGGAAATGCAGGCCTCCGGCGACATCTACTACACCCTGGACGGCACAGACCCCCGCCTCCCGGAAAAGCCGACCGCCACCGTGGCAACTCACGAGCTCGTGGCCCTGAACGCCCCGAAGCGAGTCTTCGTGGCGACAAGCGACATTGGCGACGCCTGGAGGGACGATCAGGCGTTCGATGATTCAAGCTGGAGGCTCGTCACCGGCAGCCCCGGCGGCGTCGGATATGAACGAAGCTCGGGCTATCAATCGCTCATCAGCCTGGACGTCGTCGATCAGATGTATGGCCAAGCGACGGGGTGCTACCTTCGTATTCCGTTCACCCTGGATCGAGATCCCGCACAGTTCAACGTCATGGTGCTCAACGTCCGGTACGATGACGGCTTCGTCGCCTACCTCAATGGCGTGGAGATCGAACGGACCCTGTTCAACGGCACTCCGCGCTGGGATTCCGCGGCATCGGGCAACCATGAGGCCGATGCCGCCGAACCGTTCTTTGTCAGCGAACACACCGACTTGCTTCGCCAGGGGGACAATATCCTGGCAATCCACGCCATGAACGTCTCAAGCACAAGCTCCGACTTCATTATCCAGGCGTCGCTGGAGGCCGGAGAGAGTACCGCTCCCGAAGGCGGCGGCGTCACTGAGACTGCAACGAAATACGTGGATCCGGTGGTGCTGCAGCGGAGCACCTGCGTCGAGGCACGAGTGCTCAGCGGCCGGACCTGGAGTGCGCTGAAGGAGGCGGTGTTTGCCGTGGGGCCGGTGGCTGAGAGTTTGCGGATCAGCGAGATTATGTATCATCCGGCCGATACCGGCAGTTCCGACGATCCGAACACCGAGTACGTCGAGCTGACCAACATCGGCGGTGAGACGGTCGATCTCAATTTGGTGAAGTTCGTCAATGGGATCGACTTCACATTCGACAGCTTCGAGCTGGCGCCGGGCGACTATTGTCTCGTCGTCAAGGATGTCACGGCCTTCGAGGGCAAGTACGGGGGCGGCTTCAATATCGCCGGGCAGTATTCGGGCAGCCTCAACAATGCCGGCGA
>CAYPZL010000055.1:0-30702 GCA_964415045.1 uncultured Pirellulales bacterium
TCCTGGTGGCCGCATGAAAACCAATACAAAAATCAGTCAACTTGAGTATTTACAGAGCCAGCGTCATCGGGTGGATTCCTCTCGGTCGAACGGCTAATCTTGAGCATTTTGATTCTTAGCGGTCGGGGTTCTTGAGCTCTTCGACCTTTGGGAGATCTTTGAGTGAGTTGAGGCCGAAGATCTGGAGGAATTTCTTTGTGGTTCCGTAGAGCATGGGTCGGCCGAGGACTTCGGCCCGGCCCACGATTTTGACGAGGCCTTTGTACATCAGGCTGCGGATGACCTCGCCGACGGCCACGCCGCGAATCGCCTCGATGTCGGCGCGGATGATCGGCTGCTTGTAGGCGATGATCGCCAGCGTTTCCATCGCCGCGGGGCTGAGTTTCGTGTCGCTGCGGGCCCGCAGCATTTTCCTGAGCCAGTGGTTGTAGCCGCTCAGCGTGAGCATTTGATAGCCGCCGGCGATCTGCTCGATGCGGAAGGCGTGGTTGTTCGATTCGTAGCGCTCGTTGAGATCCTTGATACTCTGGCGCACCTGCTTGCCCGTGGTCTCGACGATGTTGGCGATGCGGCTGTCCGTCAGGGGCTCGTCACTGGCAAAGAGAATCGCCTCGATGACCGATTCCACGGTCGCCTCCGGTTCGGCCTCTGCCACTGCCTCGCTCTCCTCAGGTGCTTCGGCGTCGTCCTGGGGGGCCTGATCCGATTCGGCCGGATCGGGTTCTTCGTCACCCGGTTCCGCCGCCGGCTCGAGAACATCCCCTTCGTCTTCAGTCTCAACCTCCTGGTGTTCTTCGACCTCCACGCTGGCGGCCGCGTCGTCGAGCGGCTCATCGGGCGCTTCTTCGTCGGCGTCGTCTTCCTGCTCGGTCGTTTCCGCCGCTGCTTCGGCGTCCGGCGGCACGGCTTCCTCGGCCTCCGTCATTTCCTCGTCTTCGGCCGCGGCGTCGGTGTCCGTCTCGGCATGCGGCTCATCGGGCGTTTCTTCTTCGGCGTCGTCTTCCAGGCCGGCCACATCCGCTGTCGCCTCCGGGTCCGATTGCATCACCTCCTCGACCTTTGCCTCTATCTCGGGTTCCACGGCTGAGCTTTCGCGATCCATCGGATTCTCTGCCGCTTCGTCTTCTGCGGCAGGTACTTCGTCTTGCGGCTCGCTTGTCACTTCGACCGCTGCCTCCGGCTCGTCGGTCAGCGTTTCTTTCGGCTCTTGCGTCATATGCTCTTCCATGTGAACGGGTCTGCATCCTTCTTGCTGATCCTGATGGTTACGTCCTTCGTTCGGCTTCGCAACTGCCGGGCGAGCTTCTTGAGAATGAACCGCTCCGACACCGTATGGCTCAGGCAAATACAGGTCAGCCCGGCCTCCTGGGCCGCCAACGCGTGGTGGTGCTTCATTTCGCCGGTCAGATACGCGTCGGCGCCGGCGGCAATGACCGAATTGACGATGGCGCCGCAGGTGCCGGCACAGACGGCCGCCTTCTTGACCAGGCGTTTCGGATCGCCGACGAGCCCTACGGCCCGGGCCCCGGTCTGCCGCTTGATCCGTTCCACAAGCTGCTCAACCTTCGCGGGCTTGCCCAGCGGGCCGATGCGTCCCAGCCCGAACCTATTTCCATAACCGAAGAGCTTGAAAATGTCAAATGCGGGGGCCTCGTAGGGATGGGCGGCCTTCATGGCCTCCACCACGGCATCCAGCTTGTCGGCCGGCACGAGGGTCTCGAACCGCATCTCCCGGACCTGCTCTTTGCGGCCTTTCTTTCCGATCGCGGGCTTGGCGCCTTCCAGCGGGGTGAACGTGCCCGTTCCTTCCGTTTGAAAGCCGCAATCGCGGTAGCTGCTGATCGCCCCGGCCCCGGCGGCGAAAACGGCGTCCGCCACCTCGTCCAGCGCGTCAACGGGGACGAACACGACGAGCTTGTGGTTTTCCCGTGGTGCGTAGTTGACGTAATCGCCGAGGGGCTTGCCGTTCTGGATGCCGAGAATTTCGGCCAGGCCGTCGTTGACGCCGCCGACCGCCGCGTCGAGGGCCGTGTGAATGGAGAATACCGATATGCCCGCGCGAATCAGCTCGTGGACGACGTGACTGGAGTCGTCCACCCTGATCCGCTTGAGCCCGTCCCAGATGACCGGATGGTAGCTCAGGATCAGATCGGTCTTGAGCTTCTTCGCTTCGGCGACGACCGCCTTCGTCACGTCAATCGCCAGCAGCGTCTTCCTCACGTTCCGGTCCGGGTCGCCGATGAGCAAACCCACATTGTCCCAGTCCTGGGCCAGGCCCAACGGGGCGATCTCCTCGACCGCAGCGGCCACGTCTTTGACCCTCATTTCTTTCTCCGACACTGTTGCTCGATGGTTTCGGTGAATTTCTCTCTCAGCGTCCTTGTCACCGGCCCGACCTTGCCGCCGCCGACAGCGTGCTTCTCAACGTGGGTGACGGGCAGCACCTCCATGATTACGTTTGTAAGGAAGACCTCGTCCGCCTCGAGGACGTCGGCGATGTAGAGGTCCTTTTCGATCAGCTCCATGGACTCCCGCCCGGCGATGCGGCAGACGGTCTTGCGGGCGATGCCGGGCAGCACCGGCGTCTCGACCGAAGGCGTGCAGAGCGTTTTGTCCTTGACGAGAAACACGTTGCTGACACAGCCCTCGGCGAGGCGATTGTCGGGGGTGAACCACAGGGCTTCGGCCGCCCGGTTGCGTTGAGCCAGGCCCAGGGCCAGGAGGCGCGGGAAGTAGCTGGTGGTCTTGTGTCCGCAGGTCGGCTCCGTATCGTTCTGCTTGTAGGGACAGAGGATAACGGTTACTCCGGTATCGTAGTATTCCGGCGGATAGGGCTGCCACGGCGTCGCCGTGATCAGGAGCGTCGGTTGGCGCTGTTGTTCGGCTGCCATCATGGGACCGCCGGTCAGAGTCAGGCGCAGACGCGCGTCCGCCAGTTCGTTGGCGCCGAGGACCTGATCGACGGCTTCGCTCACGTACGCCTTGTCGTACGGCGGCGTGATGGCCAGGCTGGCGGCGCTGGCGAACAGCCGGTCCAGATGGTCCTCCAGGCAGAACACCACACCGGCGTAACTGCGCATGGTCTCGAACAGGCCGGCGCCGTACAGAAAACCGCTGTCCGTGACGGGCAGCGAGGCCTGCTTGATATCGATCAGCTTGTCGTTGAGAAAAACTTTTTCGGACATTTCCTTCGGTCTTCCGTGCCGCCGTGGGCTTCACGACTCATTAACCGCCCTGATTCCTGCCAGCAGCGCTCTTGCCTTGACGACGGTCTCCTGCCACTCCGCCTCCGGATCGGAATCGGCGACGATCCCGCCTCCCGTATGCGCGAAGGCATTGGAGCCCGCGATCATAATCGTTCTGATCGCGATGTTCAAGCGGACCGTTCCGTCGATCCCGATATAGCCGATGCTGCCCGTGTAGAGACCGCGGGTCGTGGGTTCGAGCGTATCGATGATCTCCATGGCGCGAATCTTCGGAGCGCCCGTGATCGAGCCGCCGGGAAACGTCGCGCGCAGAACATCGCTAAAAGTCACGTCCTTGCGCAACGTTCCGGCGATGGTGGCGGCGGCGTGGAACACCGTGGGGTGGGCCTCGATCGTTCTCGGTTGCGCGACGTGTCGCGTTCCCGGCTCGCAAATCCGGGCCAGATCGTTGCGTTCCAGGTCGACGATCATATTGAGTTCGGCCTGTTCCTTGCTGCTGGTCAGCAGCTCCCGTCGATGGGCCGCGTTGATTCTTTCGGCCTCCGGGCCCGTCGTACCGATCCGCGGCCTCGTTCCTTTGATGGGCCTGGTGCGGATGATCCCATCCTCGATACTGATAAACATCTCGGGCGAGGCGCTGACGACGTGAAAGCTCCCGGCGTCGATGTACGCGGCATAGCCACTGGGGTTGTAACGGTTCTGCCAGTGGAACAGCTCGATGGGCCGGCTCGCGAAACGCTCCTTGAGTCGGCGGGCGAAATTTACCTGGTACACCTCCCCGTCGCGGATGCTGCGCTTGATCCGCTTCACGGCATCGAGATACTGTCCCCTCGTCATGTTGCAGGCAGCGCCCGAGAGATCGAAACGCTCGATATCGACTGGCCGAGGCTCCGCCACAGTGATTTCCCGCGCCCGGCGCAGGTGGCACCGCTGAGTGGCGATCTTCTCATCCGGGCTTTCCGAGTCATGGGGCATCTCCAGGACCACGATCCGGAAGGTGCGGTCGTGAGAGTCGTACGCGATGAAGCGGTCGTAAAACGCCAGCCGGATCAGTGGGGTGCCCAACTCATCGAGCGTGGTCTCGGGCAATTCTTCGATGTATCGGCCCAGTTCGTAGCCCAAAAACCCAATCCAGCCGCCGCAGAACATTCCTTTCGGTAGTTCTGCCGGACAGTCGCCGGCAAGTCGATACGCAGCCAATACTTCTTCAAGGTTTCGGAAAGGTCGGCTCTCGTCCGACCTGAATTCGAGGATTGCTCTGGGCTCGGCTGCCCAATAGCTCGATCCCTTCCCCCACGCGCTGGCGATGTTGCCGCCAACAATCGACGCTGAGGGCAATTGCGAGAACACTTCACTTACGGCCGCATGGCTGACCGGCATGCAAATCCTTTTGCAATGGACTCTGCATGGGCGGCTTTGCGCTGATGCAATCGCTGCTTCTGTCTTCATGGCAGCGGTCCTGCCTGTAGTTTCTTTCGTCGTCTCAAAACGCACTCCAGATGCCGCCCGTTCGTGCCAAGCGCGGCATTGGAGGATTCTATGAAACCTGCGTCGTTTTGTCTTGCGGCCCGTACCGCTCTTCGAGGAACGCCAGGGCCTCCGCAACGCTTGAGAACAGAGCGTTGGCCGTTTGTGTCACGAAGACCGAGGGACTCTGGTCGGCGGTCCAGATTACGTAGACCTCCTTGGCGGCCTCGTGGGCGTGCTGGAGCTCGCGTTCGACGCCACTGGAGATGGCAGCCTTGCCGTCGGGCATCGCGGGGATGAAGCTGACGATCATGTCCGCCTGGTCGATGAGCAGAAAATCACGGGCGTAGATCTGGCTGTTGATGTCGTGTTCGATCTGGAGCACCTCGTTGACGTTCAGAGGCAGGGTCCGCCCGGAGGTCGTCACGTCGATGCACCGGCGTCCCTGCTCGGCGGCCCGGCGTGCTTTCACGGGCAGATACGCTTCTTCCAGGTCGCCCGGGTCGAAGCAGACGAACCTCTGCTTCATGGTGCGGCGGAACTGCTCGATCTCGCGGAGCACCGAGTCGATCTCCGCCACCGCGGTCATCGGGAAACTCAGATACGCCTTCTTGCGGTCGGTCTCGAAGGCCAGACGGTAGAAGGTTTCGATCGTGTCCTGGTCGCCCCCGCGTGCCAGAGAGAAAAAAGGCATGGCCTCGTCGATTCCTTTGCAGAGCATCTCCGTGCCGATGATCTCCTCTTCGCGCCAGACGATCAGGTCTTTGAGGCTGTGCTCGAGGTGGTGTTCTTCCAGCAGCCGGCGGTGCATGGCGACAACGCCGTCGATCAGGCAGACGTACAT
Source organism: uncultured Pirellulales bacterium (assembly GCA_964415045.1). Taxonomy (GTDB): domain Bacteria; phylum Planctomycetota; class Phycisphaerae; order Sedimentisphaerales; family Anaerobacaceae; genus CAYPZL01. The sequence goes on from CAYPZL010000055.1 coordinate 5,518, forward strand.
GTCCGCGTCGAGCTGTCGCATCTGATCGAAGTCCACGGCCGGAAACAATCCGTGCCGCCAGCGAAACGTCGCGTGCGTATTGACGATGAGATTCGTCGTGCGCCGCGCCCGCGCGATGATATCCTTGAAGACGCTGCGGCGCAGAGAATGCAGCCGCTTGAGCGAGATGTCGAGGATGCGCCCCGGCGCCACGTCCGGGGCCTCGGCGTACATCATATCGCCGACGCTGCACAGGGTGACTTCCGTTCCGTTCTCGCTGGCGAAGCGGCACACCTTCTCCAGGTACCGCTTCTTGTCCACGCCCACCATTCCTGTGACGACAACTATCATACGCCTGCGTCGGGCCTCTTCGTTCGATAACCTTTGCGTCTGAGTTCGCGTCCGCCGCGAGGGTTAGAGATTCTTCAGCCGTTGTTGCCGGTCGTGGTCTCTCAGGGCGGCGATCAGATCCCCCATGTCTCCGGTGATGATCTTGTCGAGATTGTACAGCGACAGGTTGATGCGGTGGTCGGTGACGCGGTTCTGGGGGAAGTTGTACGTTCGTATCTTCTGCGACCGGTCGCCGGAACCGATCATGGTCTTTCTTTGCGAGTCTCGCTGGGCCCGGCGCTGGTTCTCGTGAAGCTCGAAAACGCGGCTGCGCAGGATACGCCAGGCTTTGGCGCGGTTCTTGTGCTGGCTCTGCTCGTCCTGCATGTTGACGGTGATGCCCGTGGGGACGTGTTCGAGCCGAATGGCGCTGCTGACCTTGTTGACGTTTTGCCCGCCGGGCCCGCTGGATCGACTCACGTGTTCGACCACGTCCTGCGGATTGATCTCAATATCCAGATTCTCGGGCTCGGGAAGCACCGCCACGGTGGCCGCCGAGGTGTGGACTCTGCCCTGGGACTCGGTCTCGGGCACGCGCTGAACGCGGTGTCCGCCTCCCTCGTAGCCTAACTCCGACCAGACCGCCTCGCCCTTGACACTGAAAATAACTTCGCGAAATCCGCCCATTTCCGACGGGCTGAAATCGAGCTGTTCCACCCGCCAGTGCCGGCTGTCGGCGTATCGCGTGTACATGTTGTAGAGGTCCCGGGCAAACAGGGCCGCTTCCTCGCCGCCGGTGCCGGCTCGAATCTCGATGATGACCGAACCGACGTGCATGTCGTCGGCCATCACCAGCGTGTTCTGCATCTCCTGGAGCAGGGCCTCTTCCCGGCTGCTCAACTTCTCGATTTCCTCCTCGGCCAGGGCCTTGAAATCGGGCTCGACGCCCTCGTCACTGACAATCTGTCGGGCATCCTCGATCCCCGCCCTGATCTTCTTGTACTCGCGGTATTTCGAGACGACGGACCGGATTTTGCCTTGTTCCTTGGACAGGGCCACGAGCTTCGCGGGGTTCTGGGCCACCTCGGGATCGGAGATCTGCTTCTCGATCTGGCAGTATCTCCCGTCGATCTCGTCGAGTTTGGCTAACAGGCTGCTTTGTTCTTCGACCATCGGTCTTCCGCATTAAGGGATGCACGGCGCCGCCGGCGCGGACTTCTCGGTCCTGTACGTGGCACGTTCTCTCCGCACAGCAAAAAGCTCCCATTCCCGGCCCGGCGGGAGTAGGAGCTGGTGTGCACGTGGTACAGAGTAGCTATTGCTGCTGTTCTTTCTTGGTCTGCTTGATGTAGGACTTGCCGTACTTTTTCTGGAACCGCTCGATGCGGCCGGCGGTATCGACGTATTTCTGCTTGCCCGTATAGAAGGGATGGCACATCGAGCAGATTTCCGCGTGGATCTCCTTGGCGGTGCTGCGCGTCTCGAACGTGTTTCCGCAGCCGCAACGAACCTCCACTTTATTATATTTTGGATGTACGTCTTTCTTCATAAGGTTGACTCCCGTTTATTTCACAAACCTTGTATTCTACTACCGCCACCGCATTTTTCAACAGGATTCTTGCGATTTTGCGGCTTTTGTCGAAAGGACGCGGATTTCTTGCCGATAAGCGGAATACCGGCTATAATGTCTTGCGAGAAAGGGCCTTAGAGCAGGATTTCTTTTTGGGAGTTGGCAGTATGATCAAGGAATGTGCAACGAAACGGACGGTTGCCTCCCGAGCGAAGGGGCCTTTGCCCCGTGTTTTCTTTGTGCTTCTGTTTTCCGCGGCGCTTCTGGTATTCCAGGTCGGCTGTCATAAACAAGCGACCGCATCGAAGGCGCCTGCCGTGCAGGAGGAGCCGGCAAAGGTCGCTGAACCGACGCCGGAACCGGAACCGGCAGTGGCCGCAGAGACCGCCGAAACACCGCAAGAAAAGCCGCAACCTCCGGTAGCCAAGGACGGACCCCGGATCACCTTCGAAAAGGTCGTATGCAATTTCGGCGAAATCGGCACGGATACCCGGCAGAAAGGGCAGTTCAAGTTCAAGAACACGGGCAACAAACCACTGAAGATCATCCGTGTCAAGAGCTGTTGCGGCGTTGCCGCCACCGGTGTCAAAGCCGGAGACGTGTACCCTCCCGGCAAGGGCGGCACTCTGGCTATCGATTACCGCGCCGGGACACACCCGGGAGATGTGAATCGCAAGCTTTACATCCAGAGCAACGACCCCGTGCGGGACGTGGTCACCCTGACGCTGAAGGCCAAGATCGTTCGGCGCGTGGAGTACGAGCCAAAGAGGCTCCGGCTCTTCCTGAAACAGGAAAACGGCGGGGCTCGTGATATCACGTTGACCAGCGTGGACGGCCGGCCGTTTTCCATCACGGGCTTCAAGTCCACCGCCAATTCGATTGGCGCCGACTTCGATCCAAACGAGAAGGCGACCAAGTTCGTTTTGCGGCCGCGGGCCGATCTGGCCAAGCTCGAACGGAATCTCAAGGGGCAGATCAGTATTGATCTGAGCCACCCGGAATGCAAGAATGTGCGGCTGCTGTACGACGTTCTCCCAGAATTCACGATCAACCCCCCGCAGATACTGCTTTTCAACCTGGTCGAGGGCAAAGCGGTACAGCGGGAAATCTGGATTCTCAGCAACTACTCCGATGATTTTGAGATCGAATCGGTCACGTCGAGAAAAGAAACCGTGAAGCTGTTGGAGCAGAAGAAGATCAAAGGCGCCGCGACCAGCTCGCGCTCCGCCGGAGCGGGAGGCCCGGACAGGCCGGGAGTGCGGTATCAACTCAAGGTTGAGATCACTCCGCCGCCCGTGGAGGGCCAGCGCGCCGTTTTTTCGGACGTCCTGGATGTGAAGATCAAAGACGGCACTACCCTTTCGATCCAGTGTCGCGGATTCTATTGAGAAAGCCGGTGCCCCCGTGTCAGCAGGAAATGAGGCAGGGATGGCCTGCTCGCGATTGAGGCCCGAATTCCCGTATGCACGTGTAAAGCTAATGCTGGCAGTCGGTTACGTTCTGGCGGTCGGTTTGTCATGTCCGGCGCCCGTGTCGCGCGGGCCGGCGGCCTCGGCAGAACGCGGTGACGACGTGGTGCTTTTCTTTACGGGCAGCGAGCTGGGTGCGCTGAAGCCCTGCGGCTGTTCCGGCGGCCAGTTGGGGGGCCTCGAGAAGCGAACGAGCATTTTCGGTCGTGTCCCGCCGGCCGAACGCCTGGTCGTCGATACGGGTGGCCTGGTTGCCGGCGACCGCGAGCAGGATCTGATCAAGTTTCGCATTCTTTTCGAAGCGTACGGGCTCCTGGGCTACGATCTGGTTCATTTGGCCGCCCGCGACATGGAAATTGCCGCGACCCTGAACCTTCGGACCGATGCGAAGAGACCCTTCGATATTATCCGAGCCGCAGCCGAAAACGGCCAGTCGGGGCCCTTTGTGAAGGAATTCGACACTGCCGGGGGAAAGCTTGTCGTCAATGTTGCCGCTCTCGATCTGCAGCAGAGCCGCATTCAGCAGGCCGGCGACTTTTTCCCGGAGGCGGCTGCCACGCTCAATATTCTGCTCCTGAGCGACGACGGGGGAATCTCCGTGCAAGACCTCCTTGCGACGGCGCCGGAGACGATCGATTGCATCGTCTACCCCTCACAATTCGACGAGCCTCAGCTCCTCACCGAGCCGGGCGAGAGCCCCCTGGTCCTATCGGTGGGGCGGTTTGGACGCCATATCTGCAAGCTGAGCGTAAAGGTCGGCGGGCAGGCGGGGCAAATTGCCATGCAGTTTGAGGACATACCCGTTACGGCGGACCTGCCCGACGATCCGGCTCTGAGCCAGCTCTATCGGTACTACCAGCAGCTTGTCAAGGAGAGCGGTCTTCTGGAAAACTACCCGCGCCTGCCGCTGCCTGACGGCCTAACATACGTTGGGTCAAAGACTTGCGAGAAATGCCACGAGTACGAGTACCAGCGCTGGGCCACGAAGGCCCACGCCGACGCCTTCGCGACGCTGGAGCGGGTGGGGTCCGATTATGACCCCGAATGCGTGGTCTGCCACGTGGTCGGGATGGAGTATGCCAGCGGATTCGTGACCCCGGAAAGAACGCCGCAGCTTAAGAACGTTGGCTGCGAGAACTGCCACGGGCCCGGCTCCGAGCACGTAAGCAGCTTCGGAGTGACCGGGACGGTCGAGCCGAAGATGACGTGTCTCCAGTGCCATACGCCCGAGCACAGCAGCGGTTATGCGGGTCACGAAGCCGAGTTTCTGGAAAAAATCACGCATTGGCGGGAACCGTAGACTGCCGGCCTTGTCAAAAAGTACCAGAAGGTAGGGCAGTCAATATGATAAACACATTGCGCATAACGGGTCTGTTAGTGGTGGTTTTTGCGGTCCTGGTCGTTGGGTCGGTCCTGGGTTTCGTGCCGTTTCTCAAGGGCGATGCAGCGGGCGACGAGCAGGCGAGAGAGGTTCTGAGCTCGCCCGGTGCGGTGGAACGGTTCAAGACCCAGCACGGGGGCAAGGTCTCTGCCACCAAGGATCGGACGCCGCCGCTGGTCCAGCAGGCACAGCTTCTCGCGGGAATTCTGAACCCGCCGGTCCCGCAGCCGAGGCCCGTTAATCCCCCGAAAACGAACAGTACCAGGATATCGCGTCCCGACGTCCCAAGAATCGCCAAGTTCGATCTCGTGGGCACCAGCTACCTGGCGGCGGCTCCCGAGGAGTCCTTCGCGTATATCCGCCTGCCCGGCAACGAATACCGTTGGGTCAAGCAGGGCAGCGAGGTGGGGCACCTGGTGATCAAAGAGATTCGCAACGGCTCCATCACGTGCCTGGACGGTCAGCGTTCTACGGAGTTGACGGTGGAACCGATCCCCGAGACGTCCAGCTTACTGACATCCGGTGCGGCCGCGACGCCGACGACGCCAAAGCCTTCCCGGCCCGCGCCGGTCCGAACCGCCAACCGCAGCACGCCCCGGCCCACTACGACAAGCCCCCCATCTCGGATGAACGAGAAAGATGAGGAAGCCCTGGGCGAGCTGGTCAACAGGCTCAGGGACATGCAAAAGAGTTTCCGGTCGGACAAGACCGGCTCTGAGGTCGATCCCGAGGACCGAGCGGCCATGGTGAACAAGGTGATCTCGGAGTTCAAGTCCTCCTCGCGGGTGAGCGATGAGGAAGCGGAGAAGCTGGACGACCTGGGCAAGCAGCTCAACGGGGCCAGGGAAAAGTCGATCATCGAGAAGCGGCGCGAGGCGATGCGGCGGGTAAACCGGCCTTCGCCTCCCAAGAATCGATAGCCCCAGTCGATACCGGGTCGCCCGATACGCAGTTGTTTATCGGCGCCCGCGTAGTCTTTGCAATCTCTCATGCCGTCGCGCGGTTCGACGTTCTTGCCTTGCTCGTTCCGTTCCTTTGCGCGCGATACCGTAAATTATAGGTCCTGAAAGGCGCGCTGCCGCCGGGGATGTATTCTCGCCTCGGACCACCGCCGGCGCGGTTTCATTCTTTTCGGACCAGGCAGTTTCCCAGTACTGAAAAGCGCGATTTTCGTGGTCGCGGCGGGAACTTTTGCGTCTTTGTACTGTCTGATTAGATAAGCGTCGTTGCACGCCGGACTACTGCGTCAAGAACGCAGGCTCGGTGCTTGAAAAGACAAGGTCGCTGGCCGGTCAGGCTTGCCCAAGACGGTTGGGCCGGGCCGTCAGCGGTGTATTTTTTCGTCGTGAGATGTGACGTCTTTGAAGTAGTTTGGAGCAGGGTGAATTTGAACGAGGTAACAGGCAATGATGGAACGGCGTTTTTTCCGCACGGAGCGTTATCGGGCGCTCACTGTAGTCCTCCTTGCTATGGTCGTCTTAGGTACCGGGCCCCTATTTGCCTTCGACGGGAATGCTACGGCAGGCGAGGCCGACCATAAGGTCATTCCTCTGAGGCACATTTCGCCGGCGAAGGGCAAGGCGATTCTGACCCGGCTGAAGATTGGCACCGCCAACCGGCTGCCGGGAACCGACGCTTTGCTGATCACCGGCGAGCCGGGCGAGCTGACCAAGGCGCTGGCCGTCCTGAAGGTGGTGGACGCGCCGGGCGAGTTCGACGTCAAGGAGCTTGGCGCCGCGTCGACGGCCCGGATGCTGCCTTCCAACGAGCAGATTGCCGAGGCCGTGGGCAACCTGTCCATCGGCACGTTCGCCCATCCGCCGCAGAGCGACAACAAGCCCAAAGCGCTGATCGACATACACAACGGGATGGTGGTGGCCATCGCTCCCATCTTCCAGCTTCAGGACATCAAGCTGGCGGTGGAACTGGGCCCGGAGAACCTCAGGCTGTGCAAGACGGTGGTCGCCGGCACGAGCGACGTGCCATCGCAACGCACTCCGTCGCCGGTGGCAGCCGCTGAGACCGTCGCCCCGCGTCCGTCTGCACTGGCGGCAAGCACGTCGAGCAGGATCACCGAGCCCGGCGCGGTGCAACGCGAGTGGGCGGGGGCGCGTCCGCAGCCTGATATCTCCCACGATGATGTCGTGTTCGTGCCCGATTTACGACCCGCTCTTGCGACGGCGCTTCCTTTCCGGCCGGCGAGTATGGACCTTACTTTAGGGCAGTCCGACAGCAAGATCGTCGAGCCGAACGGGCCCCGGGCACAGACGAAGACGGACATCGCCGTTGGAGCCTTACCCAAGGCGGATACACTGTCGCAGCCCGACGCCGCCAGGGAAATCACGCTGGCGCCGGGCCAACGCGTCCCGCCCGAGGAGAACAAGGTCGTGGCGCCGCCGGTGGAGCCGGAGAGGATCGGGATCAAGCCCGAAGCAGCGGCCCCCCTGGAGGCGGAACCGCAACCGGCGACCGAGGAAGCGGCCTATCAGCCCAGCCAGTTGCCCAACGCAGACGAGTTCGTGGATCTGACCTTGCCGGAGAAGGTGCCGGTCATCCAACTGCTCGATCTCGTGGGCAAGTATCTCAATCTCAGCTATGTATACGATCCGGCCAAGATTACCGGCGAGGTCACCCTGAAGCTCAACGGCGATCTCAGCGGCAAGATGAAGGTCGAAGACCTGTATCAGTTGCTCGAATCGGTGTTGCAGTTCAAGAATCTGGTTATGACGCGGCACAAGGGCAACATCGTCAAAATCGTGCCGGTCACCGAGGTCCTGAGTCTGGACCCCGATCTGGTCACGTCCGATACCGCCGAGGTCGATGCCGGCGACATCGTGGTGACGCGCGTTTTCGAGCTCGAACACATCGATACGAGCAGCGCCGAGAACCTTCTTACCGGCATGGGACTTACCGTGGGAGTGACCGCCATCGCCGAGAGCGACACGATCATCGTCACGGCCTACGCCCATCGCATGGGGCGGATCGAGCGCTTGCTGAAGATGGTGGACAAGCCGGGCGAGCCGCGGGAATTCGAGTTCAGGCAATTGAAGTACACCATGGCCAAGACGCTGGCGGAGAAAGTCCAGGCGCTGGCCGAACAGCTTGAAAGCGTTACGGTGACAGTGGCCAAGCAGACAGCCACCACGACTCCGACCACGAAGCTCCCGGGCGAGTCGGAGGCGGCCTACCGGACGCGCCTGGCCCGCCTCAAGGCCGCGCAGGCTGCCCGGGCACGGGCGACCGCCTCCAGAACAGCGCCAAAGCCCGAGGAGGCCAAGCCCGGCGTGTACCTCGATGCCGACGAGCGGACCAATCGTATTCTCATGATCGGCGTCCAGGAACAACTGGAAATCGTGGACGGCCTGATCGATGCGCTGGACGTCGAGCAGCAGGATCTGCGCTCGTTGAAGCTCTATCGCATCAGGCACATGGATGCCGAGGAAGTGGCCAGGAAGCTCCAGGAATTGGGCATCATCAGCAAGGCCCCGGAGTCGGCGTACACTTCCACCAGGATTACCCAGACCACCCCCAGCACCGCAGCCCAGAGGTCGGCGGCGGCACAGGCCGCCCGAACACAGGTGACGGCTAACGTGGCGACCGCCGCTGAAGTAACGGAGGAAGGGCTCGTTGAAGAGCCCCAGGTCATCGTGGTCGAATCGACAAATTCGCTCCTGGTCAACGCCACGACCGAGCAGCATAACCAGATCGAGACCATCATCGGCTACGTCGATACCGAGATCGACGAGGACGAGATCCCCTACAAAATCTACCCCCTGGAAAACTCGTCTCCCTCTCACTTGTCCGAGATTCTGGAAAGCCTGATCCAGGAGACGGTCGAAGACAAAGAAGGAAAGATCCAGGAGATCATCAAGAAGGAAGAAGAAATCACCATCGTTCCCGATCCGAACACCTATTCGCTGATCGTTTACGCCAGCAAGAAGAATCAGGACTGGATCGCGAACCTGGTCGAGCAGCTCGACAAGCGGCGCCCGCAGGTGCTCATCGATGTGACGCTGGTGGAGATCACCGAGACGGATTCCTTCACGTACGATCTCAATCTGATCCAGAGCTTCCCGGATTTGGTGGCGACGTCGGGTCTGACCGGGGTGATCACGGAAGGCAAATCGACCGCGGATATCATCAGCCAGCTCGGCTCGAGCGGGCGGAAACGGTTCGCCGATTTCCAGTCGGACAGTGGCAACTTCCGCGGCTTCTACGGGGACGAGCACATCAACGTCCTGCTCGACGCCGTGCAGTCCAAGAACTACGGGCGCGTGCTGGCCAAGCCCAAGATCCTGGTCAACGACAACGAACCGGGCTTGATCAAGACCACCGATACGACCTACGTCAAAAAGACCTCGTCGATTCCGGTCAGCGGCGGCGGTGCCGGGACCGATACCACCCTGATTCAGACGGCTGAGGATTACACTCCGTACGAGGCCGGCATCACGCTGGAGATCACGCCGCACATCAGCGAGGGCGAGCTGCTTCGCCTGGATATCGCCTTGACGCGGTCCGATTTCCTCGAGACGACCGGGGACCAGCCGCCGAACACGACGGCCAGTGAGGTGAACACGGCGGTTACGGTTCCCAACGGCAGTACCGTCATCCTGGGTGGTTTGCTGAAACTGAACCAGAACAAGGGCGGGGACAAGGTGCCGATTTTGGGCGACCTTCCCCTGATCGGCGGGCTTTTCCGGGGCATCAAGAACTCGGACCGGCAGAACAAGCTCTACGTGTTCGTCAAGGCCGAGATCATTCGTCCGGCCAGCCACGGTCAGGGCATGGCCGATCTCGAAGCCATCTCCGAGAGAAACCGGATCGCGTTTGAAAAGCACGAGCTGGAGTTCCAGAACTACGAGGACTGGCCCGGCATCAAGCCCCGCCCGGTCGAGCCCGTAAAAGTTCTCGAAGCCCAATAGCAGATGCTTTCTGACAGGCCATAGGCGAACATGAAGGAATTGCTGATACAAACCGCAGAGAGAACGGGACTGGTTGACGCCGAGCGCCTGGCCCAGTTCATCGAAGAGAACAAGGGCCGGGGGCGCCTGGACGAAGTCCTGCTCACCTGTCCGTATTTCACGGAAGACGTGGTGCTGAAGCTTTTCGCCGAGGCGCTCGGGTGGGAGTATCTGCCGGATGTCCCGGAGAAGCTGGTTCCGCAGGAGTTTGTCGAGGCGGTACCGGCCCCCTACGCTCAGCACCACTATCTGATCGGCATTCGGCCGGAGGACGAGAACGGCGAGCTGACCGTGGTGTTGTCTCGCCCGCTGGATGCGAACATTCTGGACAACGTCTCCAAGATGACGCGGTTGGCTGTCAAGCCCGCCGTCGCCACGCGGGCGGCGATCACCGCCGTCATCGACATGGCCTACGAGCAACGCAACACCGTGATCGAGGAAGTGGCCGAGGAGCTGGATTCCCAGAACCTCGATCAGTTGGTCGATGAAGTGGCCGCTTCCGACGACCTGCTCGACGTCGTGAACCGGCCCCCGGTCATCCGGCTGGTGAATGATATCCTGTTTCGCGCCTTGCAACTCCGCGCCAGCGACATTCACGTCCATCCCTACGAGACGAAGATTCAGATTCGCTATCGCATCGACGGGATTCTCTACGATGTTCTGACGCTGAACCGCAACGTTCTGCCTCTGATTACCTCGCGTATCAAGGTGATGGCGGGGATGGATATTGCGGAGCGCCGGCTCCCGCAGGACGGGCGCTCCAGCGTCCGCCTCGGGCAGCGGGAGGTGGATTTGCGTGTCAGCACCGTGCCGACCAGCTACGGCGAGCGCAGCGTCCTGCGCATCCTGGACAAAAGCACGGGCGTGTTCGCCCTGGAGGAGTTGGGCCTCTGGGAAGATGATCTGAAGAAGCTCGACGCGTTGCTGCACCGGTCGCACGGGGTGATCTTCGTCACCGGGCCCACCGGCAGCGGCAAGAGCACCAGCCTCTACGCCTACCTGAATCGGATCAACTCGGCCGAAAAGAACGTTCTGACGATCGAAGATCCGATTGAGTATCAGCTCGAAGGGATCAGTCAGATTCAGGTGGCCAGCAAGAAGGGCATGACCTTTGCCACCTCGTTGCGGCACGTTCTGCGTCAGGACCCCGACGTCATCATGGTCGGCGAAGTTCGGGACGTGGAGACCGCCCGGATGGCGATACAGTCGTCGCTGACCGGCCACCTGGTCTTTAGCACGCTGCACACGAACGATTCGGCCGGGGCGGTGAGCCGGCTGCTGGACCTGGGCGTCGAGCCCTATCTCGTCAGTTCGTCGTTGATCGCCATTATCGCCCAACGCCTGGTGCGCCGGGTTTGCCCGAATTGCAGGAAACCGGCCGAGCCGCAGGCCCACGAGCTCTCAGCCCTGGGGCTGGACTCTTTGAAGGAAACCCGTGATGCGACCTTTTACGTGGGAGAAGGTTGCGAGCGGTGCTTCCAGACGGGCTATCGCGGCCGGACCGGGATTTATGAAGTCATGCTCATCAGCGACGAGATTCAAGAGCTCATTTACAAACAGGAAACCGCCGGTACGATCAAGAAAAAGGCCCTGGCCGCCGGGATGCAGACCCTGCGCATGGACGGGGCTCGCAAAGTCCTGACCGGTGTCACCACGGCCGCGGAGGTCTTGCGCGTGACCCAGGCGGACGTCCGATAAGGCCTGTGGCGGTGGGCACTCGTGAATCGGGCCGGACGTTGAAAGATTTTCGGTATTCTGATATTCAGATTCTTCTATGCCAAGATACGAATACACGGCGATAGCCAGCACCGGCAAGAAGGTGAAAGGGGCCATCACGGCCGAGAGCCCCTACGCGGCGCGCAAGCAGTTGCGGATGCGCAGCGTCCACCCGGCCTCGCTGACCGAGGTCTCCTCCAGCGAAGGGCGAGGGACTTTCTCTCTCCGTCTGCGCAAGGTGGGAAAGAGCCAGATCATCGATTTCACGAAGCAGTTGGCGACGCTGCTGAACTCGGGAATCAAGCTCACCGAAGCGCTTTCGGTGCTGATGCTGCAAACGTCGGACCATCGGTTCAAGGCGGCCCTGGCCGAGATTCGCGACCGGGTCGTGACGGGCGAATCGTTCACCGACGCCCTGAAGGAATACAGCGACTATTTCGACATCGTGTACGTCGCCATGGTTCGGGTCGGTGAGGTCACCGGTTCGCTGGGCCAGACACTGCAGACCGTCGCCGGTTTCATGGAGAAGCGCCAACGCGTCGAATCCAAGGTCATGACGGCGATGATCTATCCGCTCGTCCTGGTCGCGTTCTGCCTCGTCGCCATTTTGATTCTGACGACGAAAGTGATTCCGACGATCGGCGCCCAAATCGAGAGGGCCGGACAGGAGTTGCCCTGGATCACCCGGCAGTTGATGAACTTCAGCTACGTCCTGACGAGCTGGTGGCTGGCGGTTTTGCTCGCGGCCATTCTGCTTATCGTGGGCCTGTTCCGCCAGTTCTTTCGGACCGAGCGCGGTGCGTATCTGCGCGACCGATTCATCCTCTCTCTGCCCGTGTTCGGATCGCTCATTCGGCAGCGCGTGGTGGCGCGTTTCGCCTCGACGCTGTCGACGTTGATCGGCTCGGGTCTGGCGATGGCCGAGTCGTTGCGTGTCGTGGCCGAGACGACGGGGAACATGCTGATGAAACGGGCGGTTCAGCAGGCGCGCGAGCGGATTCTGGCGGGCGCCGATATCGCCACGCCTCTGCGCGACAGCGGTGTGATCGATCCGGCCATCGCTCATATGGTGGCCGTGGGAGAGAAAAGCGGTGAGCTCGAGGTCATGCTCAAGAGCATCAGTGAGAACCTCGAATCCTCCACCGACGTCGTCATCGAGCGTCTCAGTGCGGCGGTTGAGCCGGTTATTATCATTTTCATGGCAGCGGTCGTGGGCCTGATCGCCTATGCGACCATTCTGCCGATCCTGCGCATCTCGGTCGTGGGATTCTAAGCGTTGTTGGGAGTGAATGGACTATGAAGGAGCACAAGAAGCGACTCGGAAGAAGCGGTTTCACCATGGTTGAGCTGATGGCGGTCCTGATCATTCTGGGCCTCCTGGCGGGTGTCGTGGTCAAGAATTTCGTCGGCCAGGTCGACAAAGGCAAGGTCACTACGACCAGAACCAACCTTCGGCTCTTGCACAGCGCCGTAAATCAGTTCTACATGGACAACGGCAGATACCCGACGGAAGACGAGGGTCTGTATGCCCTGATCGAGCAGCCGATGGACGTGGAGAACTGGCCTCCGGGGGGCTATCTGGACACGACCGACATCCCGACGGACGGTTGGAACCGGGATTTCATTTACGAGCGGTATCCCGAGAGCGGCAAGCCGTTCGTGATCAAGAGCCTTGGCGCCGACGGTCAGGAGGAAGGCGAGGGCTACGATGCGGACCTGCTCAGCACCGACCGCTAAGCCTGCTCGTCCCCGGTGTGACGGCGCCGCTGCGGCACGCACCGGCCGGTATGGCTTCACGCTCGTCGAGATGATCACGGTCATCTCGATTCTCGCGCTGTTGGTCATCATGGCTCAGGTGAATCTCTTTGGCGTTCTGCATCGGAACCAATTCGAGGCGGACGTGCAGGAGTTCGTTTCCGCGATGCAGATGACCGCTGCGGCGGCGGCCGAGAAGGGACGCCGGTACGAAGTGATTGTCGACATCACCGAGCAGGCCTTTCTGCTGCGGGAGATCAGCTCGTCGAACCTGGCCGATATCCTCGACGAAGAGATTATCATGCAGGGGTATTTCGGCGAGAACTGCAAGGTCGTCTACGTGGAGTTTGATGACGGCGCCTACACGAACGAGAGCGCCGCGAAATTTCGGGCCGGCCACGCCGGCTGGCATTATGGGGGCAAGATCGTGTTTCTCGACGACAGCGAGCAGACGCACACCGTGCTCGTGAGCCGGCTTTCGCCGATGGTAAGACTGGTGCAGGGCGACCCTGCTCTCATGACCCCCAAAGGCAAAGATGAGGTTCCGTTTCTTTAGTTCGTCCACACGTTTGGGCTGCAGGCGACGATGCAAGACAGAAGGAAATACAATTCGCGTGTGGGACACCGGCCGGGTCAGCCGTTCGGACGCGGCGGCTTCACGTTGCTGGAGGTGTTGACGGCCCTGGCGATTCTCGCTTTCGTCAGTTCCAGCGTGCTCGTCGTGGTCGATCGCTGCGTCGTTGCCGCCGCGGACTCGACGCTCCGCATGGAGGCCTTTACGCTCGCCCGCGAGAACATGGAGAAAATCCTCACCTCGAACTCCGTCAGTGAAACCGTCGAATACGGGGTCAGCGACACGAATCCCAATATCTCCTGGCAGACCGTGATCGAAGCGTTTTCCGAGCCGGTAGAGGGCAACATGTGGATTCGTGCGGTCTGTTCGGCGGAATTCAAGGACGCCGCCGGCGAAACGCAGACGGTCAAGCTCGAACACTGGCTCGGGGAGCTGACGCAGCAGCAGGCCGACCAGCTTTCCGGGCAGGAGGACCTCGAACAGCTTGCGGTCGAGCAGCTTATCGAGACGCCGGAAGAGGCGGCCCAGTACGCCGGTGTCAGTGCCGAAACGATCGAGCAATGGATCGAAGACGGGCTGCTGACCGCCGACGACGGTCGCTTCATCAAGTACAATCTGGATATCTACAAGCGAAGCCAGGGCAATCCTTCCGAGCAGGACAAGGCCGACCAGGTCGAATCCATCGAGGATCTGGCCCTGTCGTTGCGATCTGCGCAGGAAGGCGACGCAGAGCGTTCCGGCGCCGAGCAGGGCGCGGACGGCGTCGACCCGCTCACGGGCCTGCCCTATGAAGAACTGGAAAAGAAGGACATACGAGAAGTCATGGAGCTGTTGCAGAAGCGACAGAAATAAGTCGTGCGCACCCGAGGGCATGAAATCGAGAAGCAGTTTATGAATGAGCCAACGGCGCAACCGGGTTTTCGGGCGGGATTCTCTTTGGGGGAGATGCTCGCGGCCCTGGTGATCGGTGCGATGGTTCTCGCCGCCATCCTGGGTGTCTACGCGCGGGCCAATCGCGCCGCCGACGCCGTCCTGGCGAAGGTCGAGAGCCCGGCGCTGGCGGCCGAAGTCCTCCAGCTCCTGGCCGAAGATCTCGACCGTCTGCTCGGCGCCGAGGAAGGCGAAACCAGCATCAAGATCGAGCCCGGTTTCGACAATGGTTTCGCCCGATCCCGGCTGACGCTGCGCCGGACGTACCGCAACGCGAAGAACGAGGAGAAGACGTTTGAAGAAATTACTTGGCTGGCCGGCTACGATTACGAAGGCGCCGTGCCGGGACTGATTGTCTATCGCGGCCATGAAGGGATGAACCTGGAGGACAAGCTCCTCGACGCCAAGCGGGAAGGCTGGGAAGACAATTATCCCCTGATCCCGATCTGTCGCGGCGTGACGTTCTTTCGGATCGAGGTTCCCAAAGACAATGAGGGTGAATTCCTCGATCGCTGGGCGGCCTCGACCCTGCCGCCGGGCGTGACGGTCGCGATCTCGTTTGCGGAACCCTACGAGACCGTCCGCGGCACGTGGGACGTGCTCGAGCAAGAGAAGATCCGTCGAACCATCGCCATCGACCGGACGCGCGCGATCAAGTTCACCGCCTCCCAAACAGCCCTGCCCGGTCAGGCCGATGAGGAAGACGAGAAAGGCAAAGCCGCTGCTGAGAACGCAGCCCAGCCGACGGAACAGAAAGCTGATGAGAAACCGGTCCCATCGACAAGGCGAAAATAGCGCCCCGTTTCGTCCGGGCGTGGTCCTGCTGATCACGCTGGTGATTCTGGTCATCCTGGCGACGCTGGGCTACACGCTCAGCGCCCGGGTGGCCGCACGCCGGCACCGGGATCAGTACATGATCGACTACGGGCAGGCGCAATACGCCTGTGCCTCGGCGCTGAAATACGCGCTGGCTTCCGCGGGCAATCTCGAGCCGGAGCTGATCAGCCGCCCCAACGATCCGGATTTCTCCGACGTGTTTGCGATGAGCGAGCTGGAATACCAGGAGCTTCTGATTGAGTACGGCTTGAGCGCCGAGGCCGGCGAGCCTGACTTCGACGCGGACCTCACCAATCTGGATGATCCGTACTGGGGGGACACCAACGATTCCAACGACTTCGGTTTCGGTCGCACGAATGCATCCGAAGCGGAACTGCCGACCATACGAGGCCCGTACGGGCCCCCATGGCCGTTGGTCGACAGTCCGCTCGAATTCGAGATCGGCTCGGCCCGCGTGAAGATCGAAATCGAGGACGAGAACGCCAAGTATCCCCTGGGCTGGGCGCTGATCGACGACGAGAAGCTCCAGCCGCTGGCCGATGTGGGCTTCGTGACGTTTTGCGAATGGATGGCTTATGGGGACAAGGAGATCCGGTCGTTGCAGGAGGATCTGGCCCGGATCGGCGAGATCAGGACCTTCAAGACGGAGTTCAAACCGGTGACCGAGACGGTCAAGCCGACGAAGAGCAGTGTGCGCAGCCGGGTTTCGAGCGGAAGCACTCGCAAAACGCCCGTCCGCCGCACGGCCACCCAGAAGAAGACCATTTCCACCGCCGACCAGATCGCGCAGCAGAGCACCGCTTTCGCGAAGCTGTTTCACAGCTCGTTCCTCGACGCAGAGCTGCTGTCCCGGCCCAGCGTGGTTGCCGAGAGCCGGGAAGAATCCGCCATGAAGTATCTGGGGCTCTGGGCCGCGCGGAAGGTCAACGTCAATTCGGCTCCGCGTCACGTCCTGGAGGCCGCCCTGGCCTTCGGCAGCGTCGCCGACGCGCCGAAGATCGCCGAGGCGATCATACAGCAGCGGCGCGAAAAGCCCTTCACTGACATTGAAGAGTTGAAAACCAACGTGTTTGAATATTCGGACTCCATCGACAAGTGCAAGGACTTCCTCACGACGGTGAGCACGGATTTTGTCATCCGGGCCACCGCCACGAGCGGCGTGGCGACGGTGACGGCCGTGGCCGCCATCGTCAAAGAGGGGGACAAAGTTAAGGAGATCGGCGTAATTTCCGACTAAAGAAAGGCGGCTTCGGCCGCCTTTTCACAGGGCCAGCGGCGTTGCCGCTGCCACTTTTGGAGATGATTCGACGTGGAATCTCGAAACTACCTGGGGATCTATTGGGCCCGGGACAGGGCCACGGTGGTCGCTCTGGCGGCGCAGGGGCGGGACTGGAAACTGCTGGACGCGTTTTCGGTCTCGGTCGCCAACGAGCCCGAGCAGGGCCCTTCGGCCCTGGCCGACCGCATCGGGCGGGCCTGTTCCGAACGGAACGTGAAGTTCGGGGCCGCCGGCGTTGCCCTGGACTGCGAAATGTTCATGCAGCATACGGTGCGCAGCGAGTTCCAGGACGAAAAGAAGATTGCCGCCACCGTTCGTTTTGACACGGAAGAGGCCCTGGCCACGGATATCAGCGAGGTGGCGGTGGCTTTTCGGATCACTTCGAGCGACGAGGAAGGCTCCACTCTCGACGTGTACACCGCTCAACGGAGCGATCTGTCGGACCTGCTTTTTTCCCTGCAGGGCCACGGCATCGATCCGGTGACCGTGGATCCCGACGTATATTGCCTTTCGCAGTATCTCCGGACCTACAGCGGCGGTGAATCCTGCGAAAGCCGGCCGCTGTACGCTCTTCTCTCCGATTCGCGCGGTTATCTTGTTTCGCCGGCGGAATTGTCGCAGCGTTCGTTGATGCGCGCGTTTCCCGTGGGTTCGGCTCAGCAACGGGACCAGTTGCTGGCGCGGGAGATTCTCGTTTCGGCCGGTTTGGCCGAGAGTGTCGGAAAAGTGGGCCGGCTCTGTGCTTTGGATGCCAGGAACGAGGTTGACGTGCGAGAGCTTGGCGCCCGGACCGGACTGCGGGCCGAGACGTGCGATCTCGCCCGGATGGCGGGGCTGAACCCGACGGACTGGAACGATCGTTCGGGACCGGTGGATTTGGCGCTGGCGTACGGGGCGGCCCTGGCGGTTCCACAGGAGAAAAGCGTCAACTTTCGCAACGATCACATGCCCTACCAGGGAACGCTGGTTCGCAAGCGGCGGGCCCTGAAGTTCTTCAGCTTCGCTCTGACGCTGCTCCTCCTGGCCGTCGGGGTGTATTATCACACCCAACTGCTGGAAGTGCAACGGCACCAGGCCGCTTTGCGAAGCAAGTTCGAGCCGGATTACCTGGCCGTGCTGCCCGGGGAGGATGTGCTTCCGGAGACGATGGAAACCGCAGTCAAAGACCTGGACAGGGCTCTAAGACGCCTTCAGGCCGAAACCACGGGGGTCGGGGCCGAGAACTCCATCTCCTCCAAGCTTGTGCGGGTCCTCCAGGCGGTCAACAGTTGTGCGAAAAAGACCGATCTCAACATCGATTCGGTGACCATTACCGAGCGGAGCATCCTCGTCAATGCCGATACCTCCAGCCGGCGCAATACGCTCAGCGTCTTCGACGCCATGAAGAAAGCGGGCCTGGAGGTCCAGGATCACCGGATCATCACCGAGGGCGGGCGAGACAACTTCTCTGTGACACTGGAGCCGAAGAAACAGGTAGCGAAGAAGGAGCAACCATGAGAGAGGTATACAGGAACCCGATGCTGTACTACTTCCTGGCTCCTTTGCTGGTGGCGGTCTGGCCGTTGCTGGTCTGGGCCGTGTATCTGCCGCGGACCCAGGAGGACTGGGAAAAAGACAAGGTCCTTTTCGACGAAGGCCAGGTGCATATCATGGATATTCTCCGCCTGGACCCCGATCGCCTGGATTATGCCGGCGACAGCGAGGTCTCCGGGGAGTTTTCCTACGCCAAGGAGATCGACCGCGTAGCCACTCTGTGCAAAATACCCGCCGGCAAATGCGATTACAGCGCCGGCAGTATTGTCGATTCCGGGAATAAGAGGAAACAGCAGGCCAGGGTGAAGTTGACGGACGTCAATATCGTGCAGGCCGCCACATTCCTCTCGCGGATTCAGTCGACCTGGGTCAAGCTCACGTGCGACAAGGTGAAGCTGACCAAGGACAAGGGGCTGCCCGATCAATGGGATGTGGATTTCACCTTCTGGTATTATTACTAAACTTGCTGCCCAGGTCTCGCCGGCCTTGTTTTACCGGAATATCCCCGGTTGTCAGGAGGCAACGGCGCGGTGTTACTATATGTAGTGTGTTTCCCATCTTTACACCGACCGGCTTGACGTTGCGGCAGAACGGTATTTCCAGGGGCCAAGAAACGCGAGCGGATAGGCCTTCCTGGGGCTGTCAGAGGCGTTTTGCGGGGTAGCGAAGGCGATATCAAGGCGCACCGGGCAGATCACGCGTTGGCAATTTCTTCTAAAGTTTTCGCGCGCGTTGTGTCGATATCAATGTTGATTTCGCCCCACCGGCAACTTCGGGGCATACAAGATGTAGTGGTATGAAGTTCCGTGCGACGGAACTGCTTTGGCAAGGTGAGTCGGATGCCGGACTCTGGTTCGAGCACATTTGGACGTGGATGCGACCGCTGGATCGATCTTCCCGGGCAGGGAGTTTCCCGGAACGAGGATCTGGTGATGGAGCAGATCCTCGAGAACATCCATAACACGCCACTGGGGAGGGTCTTGAAGAGGATTGCCTGCCTTCCTGAGATTCGACGGGAGAAGGTGCTTCGCGTGCGTCAGGAAATCACCGAGGGCCGGTACGATTTGACCGGGCGGCTCGATCTTGTGCTGGACAAAGTGCTGGAAGAATTGACCGCCTGAGGGGGAGGATTCGAAATTGTCCCGGGGCGACCCGCGGTTGCCCTCGCACCTTTGACACGGCTAAGGCCGTGTTCTTCAAACCAGGCGGTGTCAGGCCATTGGCCCGGTCCCGGCCTTCCAGTAGATCTTACCCGACCAAATCGCAAATATCATCGTCAGGTTCGTCCATCTGCACCGGTTTGTAGTCAGGCTGCCTGGACTTCTTCACTTCCTCTTTGAAGGCCGCGATCACTGTCCGTTGGATCGTTTGCCGGCACCGCATGTTGATCGGATGGGCGATGTCGGCGTGGAGTTTCATTCTGCCCTTGGGGTCCTTCTTCACGCGGTTCTGCGGCAGGGCCTGCCCGCAGTGGTTGCAGAACTTGGCCCGCACATGGTTCTTGTTCCCGCAACTCTCGCAGTGGTCGCTCATCTTGCGCGAGGGCATGGCCACGAAACAGCCCCTGACGCCCTCAATAACCTTGATGTCGCGAACCACAAACTCGTTGTCGAAAGTCATGGAGCAGAAGGCCTTCAGCCTGTCGTCCTTGTTCCTCACAAGTTTGACTCGGACCTCAGTGATTTTCATTTGTCTGCCTCGCTCAATCTCTACAACCTACAGTTCCTCACGACGATGCTCTCGCAACCCGCCTTCTCCGTTATTTCGTCTCGTACCGGTCCAAGGCGTTCCATATCATGGTGATCCAGGATAGAGAACAGTGTAGAGCCACTTCCACTGAGGCATACCGGCTCCACGCCGAGCGATTCAACTGTCTTTTTTAACTGGCCAAGCTCCTGAAAAAGGGAAAAGCACGTTCCACTTAGCATATTTGCGCACATTTTTGCGACCAGATCAATTCTGTTTTTTTTCAGATGCGCGCGAATCGGTTTGCTAAGCCGTTCGTATCGGCGTCGGTCGTGGACGTAATGTTTGTAAACCTTTTCGGTGGGAACACTTATGTTCGGCGTGATGAGCAGGGCGGTGAAGTTGAACTGTGCGGGCAGTCTCGTGATTTTTTCCCCTTTTCCCGTACACAGGGCCAGCGGGCCGTCGAGAAAGAAGGCGATATCGCTGCCGATCTGGGCGGCCGTTTGCATCAGATCGCGCTTGGACAGACCCAGATCGAGGAACTCGTTCAATCCCATGAGCGTGGCGGCGGCGTCGCTGCTGGCCGAGCCCAGCCCGGAACCGGCCGGCACGTTCTTCGTCAACGTCAGGCGGACGGCAGCGGTTCTGCCGGCTCGGGACAAGATCCGTTCGGCCGCCCGGTACACGAGATTCTCCGGACCGGTGGGGGCCCACTGCGGACCCCGGCACGCCAGCTCGATGCCGCTTCTTTCACCCGGCTGTATGAGCAATTCGTCGTACCAGTCGATCGCGGCCATCACGGTTTCGATCTCGTGAAAACCGTCGGGGCGTTTGCCTGCGATCAACAGGCTTAGATTCAATTTGGCCGGCGCCAGGACCTTCAGGCTCTCGCCGAGACGCTCGAACTGCCGAACACGTGTCATGTTTCCTCCGGGACTACGATCGCAGGCTGATTGTACGCGCTTGTTTGGAGCAAGCTCGTTGGACTGTCTTGTTGACATTATAACGCCTCGCGCCTATGGTGGATACCCACGGCAGAGATGGTGGCTTTCTCATAAGGGTGGTTATGGGCGAATCGGAAAGCAAGACAGCGGTGGCCTGGTGGCACTGGCACAGGCGGCTGTACGATTGGGTGATCCATTTCTCCGAGACCCGGCACGGCGTGACGGCCTTGTTTGCCCTGAGCTTCGCCGAATCGAGCTTCTTTCCCGTTCCCCCGGACGTGCTGCTGGCGCCGCTGGCTTTGGGCTCACCGCGGCGGTGGCTGCGATTCGCTCTGGCCTGCTCCATCGCGTCGGTTCTCGGCGGGATTTTAGGCTACTGCATCGGTGTGTTTCTGTGGTCGGCTATCGGGCCGTGGGCCTACGCCCACCTCGGTCCCATCGGCCTGACGCAAGAGAATTTCGCGAAGTTTCAGGGCTGGTATGAGAGGTACGATTTTTGGATTGTCTTTACGTGCGGGTTTACGCCGCTGCCCTACAAAGTATGCACGATTTCCGCCGGGGTGGCCCGTATTAACTTCTTCGGCTTCCTGGTGGCCTCGGCGGTCAGCCGGTCGGCCCGGTTCTTCATCGTCGCCGGGCTGATGGGCTGGAAGGGCGAGAGCATCAAGCCCGTCATCGACAAGTATTTCAACTGGTTCTCGCTTGCCTTCGTGGCGCTCTTGATAGGCGGGTTCCTGGTAATAAAATGGGTGCATTGATCCTTGGATCTCTGCCTGGATATGGGCGGCTGATATGAACGACGAGAAGAGACAGGAACTGCTTCGCATCGCCCGTGACGCGGTCAGGGCTGCCGTGGAGGGCACCCCGCTGCCCAGACCGACGAGCGACGATCCCGAGCTGAATGCGCCCTGCGGCTGCTTCGTCACGCTCAAGAGCGCCGACCGGCTCCGAGGCTGTATCGGCCAGTTCACTTCGGACCAGCCGCTGATTGCCCTGGTTGCCCAGATGGCCAAGGCCGCGGCCACAAGCGATCCGCGCTTCGCCGCCAGCCGCATCACACCCGCTGAAATCGACGACCTCGATATTGAGATTTCCGTTCTCTCCCCGCTGGAGCCGACGGATGACCCGTTGAGCCTCGAACTCGGCACGCACGGCATCTACATCCGGCGGGGTTCGTTCTCCGGGTGTTTTCTGCCCCAGGTGGCGACGGAGACGGGCTGGAGCAAGGAGCAGTTCCTTTCGTATTGCTGCTCGCACAAGGCCGGACTCCCTCCGGATGCCTGGAAGGACCCGGAAACGCAGGTCTACCTGTTCACCGCCGAAGTCTTCGGCGCCCCCGTTAATGATCTCTGATTGGTGCTCTGTCGCAAGTCATTAGAGACTTGTCATGCTGAACGAAGTGAAGCACCCGGGCCGAGAAAGGGAAGTCAGCATCGCACCGGAAGAAACGTACGATGGCCGGATCCTTCGCTTTCGCTCAGGATGACAATTATCATATGACTCGCGACGGGGGACTTGCGGCGCGGAGGCGGCAGCAGCCATCTCGGGAGAAAAGACCGATTTGCTCTCTGGCAGTCTCGAATCTGGGGTTTTATAGGTCGCTGTCAAAATATGCCCGTGCTTTCGGGGCGAAAAAACGTGCGGCCTCGGGCGGGGGTTTGTTATACTTTGATGGGCCGTGACGGCATGGCCCGCAGGTCCCGAGCGTCTTTCCCGGCGTACGGCGGCGTTTCAGATGGACCCGGTTTTGATTGATGGAGAAGGATACGGACATGGAGGAGGGATGTATGGCCCGGAAGCTCGCATGGGTCCTCCTGGCGGGAGGGCTCTGTCTGGCGGGGTGCGCCAAGGCCCACAAGGTCCGGACGGGCGCTCCTGCCCAAGATGCCTGCACTGCGATCATGGAGCGTTTGCACGCCGAGCGCTTGCCGGTTCTCGATTCCGTGGAACTCTGGGACAACCAGTACGGCCCGGGCCTCAAGCTCACCACCAGCCACTACGAAATCTACACCACCTTCCTGGAGCCGCTGATGCTCCGCACCGTTCCGGGCTTCATCGAGAGCGCCTACTGGGGCTACAACGACCAGTTGCCCCAGCCGATCGAGACGGTCGCGAAATTCCGCATCTATCTCTTTGCCGACCGCGACCAGTGGGAGCGGTTCACGCGGAGCTTTGCGGGCGAGCAGGCCTCGGTCTTCTGCAAGATCAAGACCGGGGCGTACTACCTCAACGGCGCCTGCGTGGTGTACAACATCGGCCGCCAGCGCACGCTTTCGGCCATCGGGCACGAGGGATGGCATCAATTCAACAGCCGGCATTTTACGTTTCGCCTGCCGAGCTGGCTGGATGAGGGCGTGGCCATGCTCTTCGAGACGAGCCGTTACGAAGACGGGGTCTTCTACTTCGACCCGACCCGAAACGTCCAGCGTCTGGGCGCCCTGCGGGAGACTCTAAACGCCGGCAAGCCGATCTCGCTGAAGGAACTCATCGCCACCAGTCCCGGCGAAGTGCTCGCCACAGACCAGAGCGAGACGGTGCTGGCCT
Organism: uncultured Pirellulales bacterium; assembly: GCA_964415045.1. Classification (GTDB taxonomy): domain Bacteria; phylum Planctomycetota; class Phycisphaerae; order Sedimentisphaerales; family Anaerobacaceae; genus CAYPZL01. The sequence goes on from CAYPZL010000055.1 coordinate 29,009, forward strand.
TCTACAGCCAGTCGTATGCATTGGTGCGGTTTCTGCGTGAGGCCGGCGCCGGCAGGCACCTGACGCGTTACCACCGGCTCCTGTGGGACGGGCTCCTGGGGGAATGGCCGCTCGATAAATCCGACGGCCGGACCGCCGAAAACCGGAACCTGCCCCGCACCATCGGATGGAACCGCACGGTCGGGCCCCAGCTCTTCCGGCATTACATCGGCAGGGATCTCGAGCAGCTCGAACGGGAATACCTGGCTTACTGCCGGCGCATCGTACGCGGCGTTTCCGTGGTCTGGGATGGCAGCGAGGTGCTTGTCTCCAGCGGTCGCTGAAAGTGTCGGGAGCTTCTACGTTCATGGATGAATCGTCACAGTTGCGAATGGTCTTGGCCTCGGCGTCCCCGCGTCGCCGGGGGCTTTTGGTCGAGGCAGGCTACACTTTCGAAGTCGTCCCGCCCGACGTCGATGAATCGAGTTTTCCCACGGCCTCGCCGAGCCCGCAACGCCATGCCGAACGGCTGGCGCTGGCCAAGGCTCGCGACGTAGCCCCGCGCTATCCCGAGGCGCTGGTCATCGGAGCCGATACGCTTGTCGATTTCGACGGCGAGATCATCGGCAAGCCGCGCGACGCCGCAGATGCCGAGCGGATCACGCGCAAGCTCTTCAGCGCCCCGCACAAAGTCATCACCGGTCTGGCGCTCGTTCGCCTCAGCACCGGCACGCAGATCGTCCGCTCCGACGTGACGACCGTATACCCGCGCAGGATGACCGACGAGCAGATCAACGAGCACATCGCCGGCGGCTCCTGGCAGGACAAGGCCGGTGCCTACGCCATCCAGGAAACCGGCGACGCCTTCGTCGAACGAATCGAAGGCAGCCTCACCAACGTCATGGGCCTGCCCATGGAACTGCTGCGAGACTTGCTCGACAATCTCTGCGGAAAGTAGCCGATTGCCGTGAATTTCAACGAACCGGCGACGTTTTCGTCAATCGAATCGATGCCGGCCCGACCAGCGCTATAGCCTTGCCCTTGCCGTTGACCTTTCCTTTCCCTACGACCTGGACGCTGCCGGGCAAATGAGAAAGGGCTGCGATATGGTGGTCGCAGCCCTTGTTGTTGCCAGGGTCCTTGTCCGTTTGGTCTACGTTTTTCTCCTCTGCCCTCACGTTTTTCAGGGCTTGGTGAGGATGATGTCGTCAATGTACACGACACCTGATTGGCCTCCTTCGATGCCGATGGTCATGGTTGTGACGTTCGTCGCGGGCACGCCGGCTGCGGCAAGGTTGATTTCCCAGGCGATCCAGTCGCCGCTTGCGATGTCGGCCGGGTCACCGTCGTAGGGGACCTTGACACCGTTGATCTTGACGTACAAATCGCCCGTGTTGTCGGCTTCACCTCGGAAGTGCACGACCAGCGTCGTGACGCCCTCGACGGTCCAGTTCTGGCCCGGCGTGAAGGTGCGGTCCGCCTCGGAACGTCCCGGCGCGGCGGTATTGTCGTAATAGATCGGCATAGCCTGACCGCCGCCGTGGACGTCGTCGATCTCCACGATCTGTGTATACGGCGTGCCGGGGGTCCAGATGTCGTGGCCGACCAGGGCGCCCGTGCCGTTGCCGGCCTGACCGGGCGTCGGCTCGCTGTAGCCTACGCCGTCGATCCAGGTCTGGAAGAGTCGCTGCAACGTGTCAGCGTCGTTGGTGTAG
>CAYPZL010000056.1:0-29768 GCA_964415045.1 uncultured Pirellulales bacterium
GCCATAAGTGCTTCTGATATAAGACGTTGCCTGGCGCGCTCGGCAAGTTACGCCCATTTGATTAAGGCTGGGAAAACAACGCGAGCCATCGCCAAGGCGTTGAGTATCAGCCAGAAGACGGCCCAGGTCCATCGCGCACGCATCCTGGCGAAGCTGCAGGTCCAGACGAGCGAAGGCCTGGTAGCCCTTCTGCACAAGCACAATTTGACGTAGCGAAGGCGGCGAGCAGGCCCCACGCCACGCATCAGCCGGCGGCAAAGCCGGACCCCCCTCCCCCCCCCTACAAACGGCAACTGAAGTAAGACAATCCGCAACTGGTATACACTTGCCCCAAATCTGGATAAGCTATAACGCACTACGTATGGCGAGATACGCATCGACACCTGCGAACACCCTCGTATATTGCCTGCCGGAAAGAACCGATGCTGAATACGAACGCCGCTATCGCAGGGCGGAATAATGGAGGCTCTTTGTCGGACAGTTGAACGTCACGAGACATCTTCAGGGTTGCCGAGACGTTTAGGATCGGCGCTGGATCGGTTTCTTGCTCCAGCGCGACATGGGCACTGCCATGCTCGGGCCGTCATCACGGCACGTTACCAGTCGCCTGGCCCACATGGCAGTCCCACCTTTCATGGTGTGCTGCCGAAACCCAAGCTATCAATTTCCGAGAACAACCCTGAGTGATCGACATGCCAATTCGAAGCACAGTCAGCGCATAACAGGAATAGATAGCTTGAGAGCGACAACCGGGAAAGTGCGAGAGGATGGTCGGTTGACTATTTGACGAGTTTGGCGATCTGCCGAAATTGGGGGTGTTGGGCGGTTTTGAGCAGTTCAAAGAGGACCATTTCCGTGCAAGCGACGGCGGCGCCTTCGGCCGCGAGGCGATTGAGGGCAATCTGCTTGTTCTCGGCCGTCCGGGAGGAAACGGCGTCGGCCACGACGGTAACGTCAAGCCCCCCGCTTATCAGGTCGAGCGCCGTCTGATAGATGCACACGTGCGTTTCGATGCCACAAAGGAGGACCTGCCGGCGATTCGAGGCCTCCAGTCTGACGTTGAATTCCTCGACACCGCAGCAACTAAAGCTGGCTTTGTTGGTGGGTTCGTGGCCCGTGAGAAGTTCGGCGATTTCCGGGACCGTCGGGCCCAGCGCTTCGGGGACCTGCTGGCACCACAGGATGGGAATGTCGAGGACTCCGGCCGCCTGGATGAGAATACGGATGTTCCGGAAAAGCGATTCCTTCTCCGACATGAGCTGGGCGAGCTTGCCCTGAACGTCAACGACAACCAAGCAACAACTTCGGATTTCAAGCATTCCCTTGCTCTCCTGCGTGCAAGAATCAAAATGCAAAGAGCGCGAAACGTGAAGCGTATCTCGGAGCAAACATCACTTCACGAGACACGCTTCACGAACTGCGTGATGTCCCATCACTTCGAACTGCGGAGGATTATCGTCAAGCTGGCCGGGGCGTCTCCTTCCAACGGCGTGAGCTTCGTCTCAGGGGGCTTGGTCATTCGCGGTATTCCGATGCCGACCAGGGGTACACCATCGTTGACCAGCGTCAGGATTTCACTGCCGGGCATCTCCCGTGCGATGCGATTTCGGACCCCGTAATTGCGAGCCGTTTCGAGGGATGCCTCGGTATTGTTTTGGGCAATGACGGTGACAGCCTGCTCCGGTGTCACAGCCGGGATTGTCACTGCCTCAGCGTACTGTCGGAGGCTCTCGACGTGCAGTGTCGTGGCGTCGAACTTCTCCCAGATCTCGCCCAGCGCCGCCACCAGAGCCCTGACGCTCTCCCGACTGCCGGCGAGCCGGTAGATCCGCGTACTGCCGTCGGCATCCGATTCGACCGAACCGGCCATACCGTGGCGCTCCACGGCCGCCCGGAGAAACGCATCGGCCTGGGCAAACGCGCCGGTCCGAAGATCAAGCCGACCGGCAAAACCGGCGTCGGCGACCACCACCTTGGCATCCGGTGTCACGGGCCCGGCCTGCCCATCGCCGGGCAGCGTGGCGATCAGCCCCTCGGTCTGGGGAACGGGGGCCAGGATGTTGTAGACGACCACCCCCAACACGGCCAACAAGGCAATCATCGCCGCGGCCGCCACGGATTTGCGCAGCATCAGATGCCAGGTTCCGGCCGAAACGCGCCGGGGAGCCGGAGACTCGGCCAGGAGGGTCCTTCTCTCGAGGGAGACGCGAATTTGCTCCAGCATTTCGCCGGGGGCCTCGGCGCGAGGCATCGCACTGACCAACGTCTTGCAGTTCTTCAACTGGCGCAGCCGCCGCCCCACCTCGGGATCGCGGGCCGCCAGCCGCCGGACTTCGGTCTGCTGTCGAAGGGGGAGCTCTCCGTCAATGAAGCTGCACAGCAGTTCATCGATGTTCGGATTCGCCTTCATTTCAGCATGGCCTCCAAAATTTCTCTCAATCTGCTCCTGGCGCGGCTGAGCCGGCTGCGGACGGTGCCGAGCTCGACGTTCAGAACGTCGGCAATCTCCGCGTAGCTCATGCCCTCAATATCACGGAGCACCACGACGGCCCGCTGGGGCTCGTCGAGCTGGAGCAACGATTTCTTCGCCGCCGCACACAACTCGCGGCTCTGCGCCACCACCGCCGGATCGGCCGCCCCGTCATCGCTCAGAAAATCCTTGAGCGTCTGCCGGGCCGTACCGTCCGGGTCCTGTTCTTCGGCATCCAACGAACGCATCATCCGCCGCGCGTTTCGCTGGCAGTGGTTCAAAGTCAGGTTCACCGCTATCCGGAAAAGCCAGGTATAGAAGCTGCTTCTGCCCTTGAACTTATCGATGCCTTCAATTACTTTGACAAACGTCTCTTGCGTAAGTTCCGCCGCATCGTCCGAGTTTCCGCACATTTTCAGGATCACGTTATAGATGCGGTTTTGGTACTTGAGGATCAGCCTCTCCGTAGCGACGGTATCGCCGCTCTGCGATTGCCGGACCAGCACAGAATCGTCTATGTTTATGCTCACAGCTCTCAAGTACACGGTTTTCCTCGCATCGGTTCGTTTCGATCCTCAGACAGCCCCCCACAACCCGCAATCCGAGCGTACGGGTTCTTTATCATCGCAGAATCCGTTCTTGCGGTCAACCGAATTCGGCCGCACCGGCAAACAGCTCCGTTGTGCCAACTGTCAGACGCAGCAAGAGCGTCAACGTTACAGATTCGCCTCCGCCCCGCCGCTGCCCCGGCTGCCGGTGGGTCGTTTCTCCGGGCCGTCGTTCTGGCTCAGCCTCGCGGCCGCGACATCGTCCCATAACTACCCGCACAAAGGAATATCGCGGTGTCGCAGGCGTGTCACCGCAACTCGCCCGGCCTGCCCACATTCCCGGCACGGCTCCCGGTGCGCCACATCTCCGAAAAAACGCGGGGCCCATGCCGGACAGGCATGAGCCCCGAGATGCTGCGAAACAATCGTTCCAGGTCGCCACGGTTGCACGACCATCCTCACAGGCTCACGTGATCGAGCCCCGTGACGACGGCGCGCAACCGAGGCGGCTTACGAAACTACTCGGTGGCGATATAGTCGCCTTCGTAAAACTGCACGTTATCGATCCAGAAGTCGCCGGCGGCAAAACCGCAGTGGAAGGTAATGCTTCCCGGACTCGTGTCCTCGGCAAAGACAGGCGTGGTTACGAAATGCTCCACCCATTCCTCCGTCATGGTGATGACCTGCTCACCATATCCGGACCAGGGCGCCGCAGCCAGCTCCGGCTTGAAATTGATGTCCAGCGTTCCGGCGCTGCACTTGACGAAGGCCGAGAGAGTGTACTTCTTGCCTGCTTCGAAGACGTATCCTCCCTGGGTCAGGTAAACGTCCCAGAAATTCGCTCCGGCGGTCGGGACGACAATATGCAGGCAGGAGTCGCCCTCGATCGGACCGTCAGGGACCGCGGCGCCTGCCAGCGTTTGCACCACTTCCGCCGTGGCGCCGCCACCGGTGTTGTCGACCAGGTTCCACGGACCGACAGTACCGCTCTCGAAGCCGCTGTTGGCCAGCAGGTTCTGGGCTTGCGGAGCGGCGCCGTCGGGCGCGACATAGGTGCCTTCGTAGAAGCGCACGTCGTCGGCCCAAAACTCGGCCGCGGCAAAACCGCAGTGGAACGTAATGGTCCCCGGACTGGTATCCTGACCAAAAACAGGGGTCGTTACGTGGTATTCCGCCCATTCGTCGGTTATGGTGATCGTTTGCTCACCATATCCGGACCAGGGATCGACTCCCAGTTCCGGCTTGAAATTGACGTCCAGCGTCCCTTCCTTGCACTTGAAGAAGCCCGAGAGCGTGTATCTCTTGCCCGCCTCAAAGACGAATCCAGGCTGCGAGAGGTGCACATCCCAGAAGTTCGCCCCGGCGGCGGGAACCACAACGTGCAGACAGGAGTCGCCCTCGACCGGATCTTCGGGAACCGCCGCGCCCACCAGCTCCTGAACGATTTCCGTGGTCGCGCCGGTGCCGGTGTTGTCGGCCAGGTACCACGGGTCCAGGACGCCGTCCTCAAAGCCGCCGTTAATCAGCAAGTTGACGACTTCGCGTTGGGCAGGCTTCGTGCCGACGCGGATGTCGTCGATGTAGAGCACACCGGCGCCGTTCTGGCTGGGAGCGGTGCGATTGCCCACGCCGATGTACATCTTCTTGACCAGAGCCAGGTTCACGCCGGCATCGGTAAACTCGGTCAGCGGGATCTTCCATTCCATCCAGCCGGTCGTCAGAACGGCGTCGGGATCGGGATGGACCACTGCCTTCGAGCGGCCCGCGCTGTCCTCTACCACAACGTACATGTCGTCGCGGTCGTTGGCCGGGTGGTCCGTGCCGATCTCCGCCACCTGCCAGGGGCCGCTGACACCGCCGCTGGTCTGGACGTTGGAGAACTCCGCCACGGTGGCCACACCGGGAGAATGACTGCATACCGCCAAGCCAATGTAGACCGTCCCAATCATGGCGATCTCCTGCGTCGAAGTCTCCCCGTCGTCGGCGACGATCCGTTCCCAGTTCACCCCGTCGGCAGAGTGTTCACCGGTGATCGCATTGCCCTGACGCGTGATTCGGACCCAGCGAGGCAGCGGTGTCGATCCTGCCGCCGAGGCGACCGAATCCGTGTCGCCATTGGTGAAGCCGCGATACATGTACTCCACCAAATTGTCCGGCGTACCAATCATATGCACTTGCTTGGCCAGCGGAAGGAGGCTCTCGCGAATCATCACGCCGGCCTTGGCCCACACGTCGGTATTCTGAAGCGATTCGATCTTGACGGTGATCGAACCGTCGCCGGAGAGCTGCTTGTAGACGAAGCGAAACTCGTCCGTCTGCATGTAGATGTCCGCACCGGCGCCGCTCATGGTGATGTTGCCCGGACTCGTCTCAGCGAACGCCACGGGATTCCCGCGGAACCACAGGCTCAAGTCCGTCACGCCGTTGGCGCTCCAGTCCTGGGGCGTGGCCCAGGTCCGCTCGGTTTCCGAATAGAACGGCGGGGCCGAATTGTCATAATACAACGGCATCGCCTGGTTGCCCTCGTGGGGATTGTCCGTCTCGACGATGTCGCCGCCGAAGTAGGGGCTGCTGTCGCTCCAGATGTCATGGCCCACGATGGCGCCGGTCCCGTTGCCCGGCGTCTCGACCGGCTCGGAATAGCCCAGGCCGTCCAGCCAGGTCTGGAAGATGCGGTCCGGAGAATCGTTCGTGTAGTTCTCGAAATCATCCACCACGAAGAACGCCGCCGTAGCGAAGCTCCAGATGTCGCCCTCGGCGATCAACGCCCCGCTCTCATCCAGTTCACTGACCTTCCAGTACACATTCTGCCCGTAGGCCACGTCCGCATTGCTCAGGTCGTAGCTGTGGGCCTCGGTCGTACCGACCAGAGCCGTACCGTCTTCCACGGCCGCCCGGTCGGTGCTGATGTACACCTCGTGCGAAGCCGACCCGCGGCCCGGACGCCAGTTCAGCACGGCATCCAGAGCCACGCCTTCGGCGCCTACCGCCGGCTCCGGCTCCCGCGCCTTGATGGGCACGTAGAGGAAACGCACCTCGCTCAGGCCGAACACAGGCATCCCGCCGTGGCTGCTGGTGATCGTCAGCTTCACATACTGGGCCTGCACGCCGCCGAAATCGATGGGCGGATTGTGCGTGTAGTCGTTCTGGCTGGTGGCCCGCTCAAACTCGAAATCGCCCAGTGTCAGCCACTCGATGCCGTCGACCGAGTACTCGATGGTGACGTCTTTGGCCCCGAAGCCCTGGAAGTACTCGATCGGCTGGTTCGAGTTCCACACCCACAGCTCATCGAGGGCGTACACCTGGTCGAACTCATACTGAATCCAGGCCGTATTGCCGGCGCCGATGCCGCTGAGCCACATCGCGGTCGGATCGGTGGAGTGCTCGTCGGCGGCGTTGAGTCCGGAGCCGTCGACCGTCTTGGACGCCTCCATACCGGCCGCCTCGGAGCTGGCGATGGCGGTAACGTTGCCAATCGGATAGGAATACGGCTCGACCGTGAAGCTCCAGGTGGCACCCGGGAAAACGGTCGAATCCGGCGGCGCGTTGACTTCATCGACCCGCCAGTAATACGTCTGACCGAAGTCCAGGAGATCGTCGGGCGCGTACGCGGCCGCGGCCTGGCCCGGACTGACCAGCACGCCCAAGTCGTTGGTCGTGTCGGCATTATTGACATCGTCAAAGACCGTGCCGAGATACACGTCGTGTGCGGCCGCAAGAACACTCGGCTCCCAGCTCAACACGACATCCTGAGGCACATCGACGGCGCCATCGGCCGGACTCGGGTTCTCCGCCGTGACGATGGGCTTGAAGGAAGGCGCAACGTAGTCGCCTTCGTAAAACCTCACGGCATCCATCCAGAACTCGCCCGCCCTGGCAGCGACGTGGAAGGCGATACCTGCCGGATCCACGTCGTCAGCGAAAACAGGGGTTGTTGTGCTGAATTCCGTCCATTCATCTGTGATGGTGAAGACCTGATCACCGTATGCGGTGTATGGATCTACAGGCAACTCCGGCTTGAAACCGATCTGCCAGGTGCCTTGGTCGCACTTGACAAAGGCCGAAAGAGTGTATTTCTTGCCCTTCTCAAAGGTCGGCACCCTCTGTGTCAAACCGCTATCCCAGATATTGGCACCGACGGCCGAGACCGTAACATGCAGGCAGTACTTGCCCTCAATCGGATCCTCCTGGACCACTTCCGCCGTGGCGCTGCCATACGAACCCCACGGCTCGAAGACACCATCCTCAAAACCACCGTTCACCAGCAGATTCACGGGATCGCCCTGTGCGTAGCTGGAGCCGGCTCCCACGAATCCCGTCAACAATATGACCGTCAACCACACTGCTCGTACTCTCATGATGCTCACTCCTTACCATCAGTCGCTCAGCGACATACCGCAATTGACCTCCGCTGGTCTGCTATACATCATCCCCCCCGGGGAATCAAATATGCCATTTTCCACGCATGAAAGCCCTCCAACAAAGACAGGAATAACTCGGAAGCAGGAGGGCGCAGGCCCCACGGCCATGGTGCTCACGATTTTACCTGTGGTATGTTTGCTGCTGCCCGTCATTCATCGCTCGCGTGCTGACAGTCCGGCTGAGAACTGTCGCTACCGGTCTTTTGATGGTGCTTTATCGGCAGAAAAGGCTCCGTTCTCCGGTACAAGCCCACCGCCTGACGCAACAATATCTGACCGATTTGCGGACCATCAGAAGAAAACGCGTCTCGTCCCGGATCATCGCCTCATTTCGACCTGTTGTACGCCGCCCTTCTCCTCACACTTTGACATCATCACCAAGCGGGCCTCTACAGCCAAGGTCCGATAGTATTATGGTAACAGATCGGCCATGTGTCAGTCAAGCCCATTTGCGTCATTGCCGCGCTGACTCGTATCGCGACAGATTCCCGCAAGGTCAGAAATCTCAGGCCCGGAGTGGGCAAATGAAGCGGGGCCCATGCCGCATCCGTACGGGCCCCGCCGTTGCAGGCCGCAAACGTCGCTGCGACGAGAGCCTTCCCGTGGCGTTACTGCCCCCGCCAGGTAAACGATCTCAAACCGGGACAGGGCCCTGTCGTAGATCCGAACCTCGTCGAGCGCGCCGTTGAACGGATTTCCGCCGTTGACTTTCCCGTTTTTGCGGAATCGCCTGCCAGATTCGAAAAGGGGCTGCGATATGGTGGTCGCAGCCCCTGCCGGCGTTCGGATTCGTATTCGCGGGATCTACCTTGTCCTCCCGGACCTTCACGCTCCTAAGGCTTTGTCAGGCGGATGTCATCGACGTACAAGACACCGGTCTGGCCGCCTTCGATGCCGATGGTCAGCGTGCTGACGCTGGTGAGACTCACGCCGACCGAGGGGAGATCAATCTCCCACGCAATCCACTTGGTGCTCGCGATGTCGGCCGGGTCGCCGTCGTAGGGGACCTTGACGCCGTTGATCTCGACGTACAACGCGCCCGTGTTGTCGGCGGCGCCGCGGAAGTAAATCACCAGTGTCGTTACGCCCTCGACCGTCCAATTCTCCGGAGGAGTGAAGGTGCGATCCGCCTCCGAAATCCCGGGCGCAACCGTGTTATCGTAATAGATCGGCATCGCCTGCTGGCCGCCATGCACGTTGGCGGTCTCCATGATGGTGCCGTCGAAGTAGGGGCTGGTCGCGCTCCAGATGTCGTGGCCGACGCCGGCCCCGGTGCCGTTGCCCTCGTTGCCCGGGTCCGGCAGGGTGAAGCCGATCCCGTCGATCCAGAACTCGAAAGCGCGCTCGCCCACTTCGTTGGTGTAGCTCTCGAAATCGTCGACGATCAGGTACGCCGGCACCGTGAAGCTCCATACGTCGCCCTCTTGCACGCTCGCATCGGCGGCCACCTCGTCGATCCGCCAGAAGTAGTCGCCGCCTCCGAGCTCGACGAGGCCGGCCAGCGAGAAGCTGGTCGCGGCCTGGTTGCCCTGATACTCGGCCGCGTTCTCGTCCGCGGCGGCAACGGCCGCCTTGTCGGCGCCGAAATACACGTCGTGCGAGACCGCTCCGTCGCCCGCCTGCCAGTTAAGCGCGATCGCTTCCCGGACATCGACGATCGCGTCGCGGGCCGGCTCGGGATTCGAGGCCAGCAGCACGTTGCCGCGCATCACCTGGCGAATCTCTTCCTCGGTCAACACCCTGTCGTAGACACGGGCATCGTCGATCTCGCCAATCCAGGGTGAGTTGTGGTAGGGAGACTCGCCGATCCGTACCACACCGGTGACGGCCGTATCGATCGGCTCATCGAGAGAATCGGCGGTGGCGTCGGCCTGTCCGTCCGCATAGAGGAGGACATCCGTAACATCCGGCGAGCCGTCATCTTCAAACGTCGCCGCCACGTGATGCCACTGGCCGTCGGCGAGATTGGTTACACCGTAATGGTACCCGCCGCTGACTTCCGCGCGCAGGCCGCCGGTGGCATCAAGACGCATCCTCCACTTCTGGCCCGCCACGTTCTGGCCCCAGGACATAATCGTGCGATTGGCGGTGGTGGTCCTGATCCAGGCACAAAGGGTGCGGGCATCTGTGCCCGTGACGCCCGGATAGTCGGCCGCTTCGACATATACGTTGTCGGCGAACATCAGCGCCGTGCCTTGATATCCGTCCACCCACTGCGCGGCGCCGTTGACGGCGCCGTGATGGCCGTGGCCGGACCAGTCGACGGCAGTGAAGCCCTCGCCTTCGTCCAGCGTCCACCAAAGAGTGAGACTCGGATCCGTCACCGCCACTTCAGGCAGCGTGGTGAAGCTCCACACATCGCCTTTTTCCGTGGTAAACCCGGTAAACTCGTCCACGCGCCAGTAGTAGGTCTTGTCGGTTTCCAGCGTGCCCGGATCGTATGTCGGGTCGGCGATCATGAAACCGCCGGCGGTGGCGTCGTTAACCTCGTCGAAACTCTCGCTGAAATAAACGGTGTGGAACAGGACGCCCATGCCCGGCTCCCAGGCCAGATCCTGGTCCGGATGGACATACTGGATTCCATCGGCCGGAGACGGCGCCCAGGCAACCGCCGGCTGGACCCAGAAGCTCCAGACGTCGCCTTTCCAGGGGCTGTCGTCGTTGGCATCGTTGATCTCGTCCACGCGCCAGTAATACGTAGCTCCCGGTTCCAGACCGTCCGGCAGAGCCCCTCCCGCACGGCCTATCGTCAGCTCGTTCTCCGCCGTGTTCCGGACGAACTCCGGCGCATCCGGCGTGGCGTTGTTCACATCGTCGAAATCGGTGCCGATGTACACGTCGTGAGAAACGGCGTAGTCCCCGGAACGCCAGGACAATACGGTCCACGTATCGTCCACACGAACACCCGTTTTCGGCGAGGGGCCGTAGGCGTTGACACGGTGCGTCTCGCCGGTCAGATACCTTACGGCGTTGAGGAAGATGGCCTGGCCCTCCTCGGTAAGGTTCATCGCCCCTTTCGTGTCTCCGTTGATGCCTTCGCCGGCAGCGAACCACATTCTCGCCGCCGCGGGCGACTGGGATGTTCCGTCGTAGAACGGCGTGCCCACCTCTTCCCACAGCGTGATCCACAAGCGGCCGTCCGTATGAGTGGCCAGAACCAGCCCGTTGCCGCCGTCGGTGGCCCCGGTCAGGTTCGCCGCAGTGTTTACCATGGCGATCTCATCGCCCGCCGAACCGACCCCGGCGAAAATAGGATGATCTTCCACAATGAGCATATTGTCCGTTGCCCCGATGGCCGGGGTGGCTGTGTCGTTCAGCCATTGCCAGCGGCTGCTGCGGACCAGGTACGAACTGGTCTGAATCAGAGGGACGGTAAGACCGTTCCACTGGTCGATTTCCTCGCCGTCGTCGTAGCTCCCGCTGTTCGTATCGCGGCTGACGATCACCAGATCCGCGGCGTTCATCGCGTCGATCTTGGCATCGTCGAGCGTACCCATATCAGACATACGCTCGACCGTGTGCCCGTCCCGTTCGAGCAGGTCGCGCCACCCGTCAAAACCCTGGATCGCACCCTCGTCGACCCAGATGATATCGGCGGCGAACAAGGGGCCGGCCAGGAAGACAATGACAACCCCCATCACACCAAGAGTAGAAACGGCTTTCTCACACATGATGATCCTCCTTCTTAAAGATGATAATCATACGTGGACGACCGCAAACCCGCTGGGACTCGATCTGACGGCCCCGCACGGCCGGTCGCAACCAGACAACCTGTAATCTGCAACACTACCCAAAACACGCCACCAGCAGCCGATGAGGTCGCCGCATGGGTTGCCTTGCAAACCTCTTCCGGAGACAGGTGCTTCGCCCAGCACCGGCAGCCGGATGCAGTAGACCTTCTTTCCCAATGGTGTGAGGGCGAGTCAACCGGCGATAGCGAATCTCGACGTAATTGAAAATGTGCTCCGGTCTCGGCTCGCACCGCCGACACCATTCCCCGCGAGACCGTACGTACTCTGTTGGAGAGCGATATTCATCTCAAACTCATCTCAGGAAAAAATGAAAATCGCACACACACCTGTCTGCAATATACCATAAAAGCCCGCCACGCTTCAAGAAGAATCTCACCTCCGCAGGAACGCAAGTCGCCCTCCCCGGAGCAAGCCGGCGCGCAAGAAAAAGGGGGCCTGCGTCGCTTGGACACAGGCCCCGGAAATGCGTCGTTGTCGGGAAAAATCACTCAACAGCGATTTCGCCCGGTCCCTGGACGAATCAGGGCGTGATGATCCGAATCTCGTCGACCAGGATCATACCGGCGCCGTCGGGCGTCGCTGCGCTGGGATTGCCCACACCGATGGACATCTTCTTGACGGCCGCCGGATTGATACCGGCAAAGTCGGCCAGCGAAATGTCCCACTGGGTCCACTCCGCCGCGGTCGCACCGTCAGGATAGGACACTGTCGCGACCCGGCCCAGGCTGTCTTGCAACGTCACGTACACGTCGGCAGCCGTGTTGGACGGATGCGGCGCATCGCCGATCTCGGCCACCTGCCACGCGCCGGAAACGCCGCCGGTCGTCTGGATCCCGGAGAACTCGGCCACCGCCGGATTGCCCGCACTGTGACTGGTCAAGGCCAGACCGACGTACACGTTGCCGGTCATGTTGAGCGTCTGCGGATTCCAGGCCATCGCCGTCCAGGTGACGCCGTCGGTGGAATAGTACCCGTTGAAGTCGTTGCCGACTCGCTCGATCTTGACCCAGTTGGGCTCGCGCATGGCGATTTGCTCGGCTGTCGCCACGGCGGAGTCGCTGATCGCGTTCATATTGGCCCGCTCTCTGGCCTGGTAGCGAATGCCGTAGTTGCCCGTCATGTACACGGCGGCAAACGCCGAACCGGCGTCCAGCGTCTGTCGAATCATGACGCCGGCCTTGGTCCACGGATCAGGATCGATCAGACGATCGACGCGGGCCACGATCGAGCCGTTGCCGTTGAGAGCCTTGTAGGCGTAGCGGAACTCGTCCGCCGCGTTCCAGATATCCGCCCCTTCGGCACTGAGCGTAATCGCGCCGGGACCGGCCTCCAGGAAGGCTGCCGGCCGGCCTTTGAAGTACACCTGCAACGTGTCGAGACCGTTGAGCGTCCAATCCTGCGGCGTCGTCCAGGTGCGCTGCGCCTCCGACAAGTACGGCGAAGTCGAGTTGTCGTAGTACAGCGGCATGGCCTGGTAGCCACCCTGCACGTCAGCGGTCTCGACGATCGCGCCCTCATAGTAGGGGCTGTCCGCGCTCCAGATGTCGTGTCCGACGATCGCGCCGGTGCCGTTGCCAGGCGTGTCCACCGGCTCGGAGAAGCCCAGGCCGTCGATCCAGACCTGGAAGACACGACTGCCGACTTCATTGGTATAACTCTCGAAATCGTCAACGATCAGGAAGTCGACCAGCGTGAAGCTCCAGACGAAGCCCTTGGTGGTCGTACCGTCGTTGTTGATTTCGTCGACGCGCCAGAAGTACTGGCGATCCCATTCGAGCGCCGGGACCGGCATGTAGCTGGTGATGTTCTGACGACCGCGATAAATGCCGGTCGCATCCGAGGCGTCGGCCGCATCGACCGCCGCGCGATCCGCACCCAGATACACGTCGTGCTGGGAGGCCTTCTCGCCCGGCTGCCAGCTCAGCATGGCCGCCTGGACGATGTCGACCGTGGCGCCGTTGCCGGGGATCGGATCCCACGCCGACGACAGATCGCCACGCATCACCAGGGTGATGTCATCCTGAGTGAGGGCTTCGCTGTAGATGCGAACCTCGTCAATGAGCCCGTCCCAGGAGCCGCTGGTGTCCTTGCCGCCCTTGCCGATGATCACGGTGCTGG
This sequence comes from uncultured Pirellulales bacterium, assembly GCA_964415045.1. Classification (GTDB taxonomy): domain Bacteria; phylum Planctomycetota; class Phycisphaerae; order Sedimentisphaerales; family Anaerobacaceae; genus CAYPZL01. Next base: position 13,310 of record CAYPZL010000056.1, read on the forward strand.
CTCCCGTCAGGGTACCGATTTCCGCATCGCTGCTGGCCGTGGGAACGTCCGGCTTGCCGTTGAGGTAAAGCTGCAAGGGCTGTCCGCTGCTCCAGGTCATCGCCACGTGCTGCCATTCGGTGGTCTGGCTGTCGTTGGAACTTTCGACCTGCACGACCACGTCGCCGGCGTCGGTCGCCACGGTGACGCCCAGCTTCAGCAGATTGCTCCCGCCACCGGTCGTGCCGGCGGCGTCATAGCGCATGTCCTGATCGTCATTGCCGGCCGGGTTCTCGAAGATAATGAAGCCCTTGTCCGTATTCGTGACATCAGACTTGATCCAGGCGGTCACCGTCAGCGCCTCGAGGCCGTTGAGGAACGAACCGTCGGCGTATACAGCGCTGTCGCCGTTGCCGGCGAACTCCAGCGCCCCGCCGAACTGTCCGACGGCCCACGACGGGGCCGGATCGCCGAGCTGCGCGTGACGGTCATAGCCCGACCAATCCGCCGCCACTGTGCCAACGCCTTCGTCCATCTTCCACCAGCCGAGCAGGCTCGGATCGGTCATCGGAATCAGCGGTGCCGTCTCAAAACTCCAGACGGCGCCTGCGTACTTCGTCGTCCCGTCGGACTCCACCTCATCCACCCGCCAATAGTACGTCGTGCCCTTCTCGAGCGCGGGAGCCGTCCAGGAAAGCAGAAGAGAGCTGCCCTGAAAAGCGGCGGGGTCGCCGTTTTCCACGGCGGTCTGGTCCGTGCTGAAATACACCTCGTGCGTTACGGCCTTGGTGCCGCCGGTCCAGGAAAGCTCCGGCCGGTTGGGCTCGACGAAGATCGCGCCGTCGGCCGGGGTCGGGGCAAACGCCGCCAGCGGGGCCGCGGCGAAGCTCCAGACATCGCCCGTATGGACGGTCGCCATGTCGGCCTCGACCTCGTCGACGCGCCAGTAATACGTCACACCCGGCGTGAGACCGGGGGCATGGTAGTACATCTCGAACGTCGTTTGAGGGCCGACCAGATCCGCCTCGGTCAGTTCCGGGCTCGTCCCGAGGTAGAGCCTGTGGAACAGGGCCGTGTCGCCGGCGGTCCACTGGAACAGCGGCGTGATCACGCCGTCGGCCCCATCGGCCGGACTGGGCTTGCGGGCCTTGAGGCGCGGAGCCACCGCGGCTACGCCGTACATGTTGCCGTTGGTGTTCTGAGCCAGAAGCGTGATCGTGCCGGCGGACACCGGCGCCGCATACACCGACGACCAGCGATCGATGTCTCCGTCGCCTCCCTCATCGATGCCGATGTCCAAGCCGGTATCCTCGAACCCCAGGTCGGCGACCCAGTTCATGCCGGCCCCGGCCAGATCCGGGTCCGCTCCCTGGCCGCTGCCGCCGCCGCTGGGTATGCGGTTGTCCAGGATGAGGTAGAGCGTCACATCCTGCGATAACGTCACGTCCATCTCGTAACTGGCGTTGTCCTTGTCGTCATTGGCCGTCCGGATGTACTCGGCCTCCAGTAGAATCTCCGGCACTTCGTTATACTGGTGCGTTCGATCCACATAACAGAGCGAATCCTCTGCCAGAAGGGTATCCGAAATGACCGGCTCGGTATCACCGCTGTTGCCATCCGGATTCCGCCGCTCGACCCCGGTGATGAACTGACCCTGCGACACCGAAACCGCGGACATCGCGACAGCAAGGAGCACAAGTACAAAAAGCAACTTTCGATACATGAATCTCTCCTTCAAACGTTACGATACAACACTGGGGAAATCACAGAAATGAGTGAGGATGCCCGCAGGACGTCTGCCTGTGGTTCCGCCCTTGCCCGAACGTCCTGAAACCGCAGGCCGCCGAACAGCCGGGCCGGCACAAAGGCTGCTCCTACCGGATTCCGCGAACTTGATCCTTGATTTCCTAACGACCAGAGTGATGAATTGCAGGGATGCTGATGCAGACGATGAGACGCTCGCTGCGAGCGCGCACTACCTGCGCAATCCTGAACTCAGACCTTACACACCTCCTTGCCGGCGATACTCACTGCTGAGTTCACCCCAAAAAATGAAAATCGCAGCACTTCTGCATACATTTATATCAAAAGAGCGGGCCTCATTTCAACAAAAATCCCCTCGACAGGAAATACGCGCGATGCTCCGCTCGGGCGTACGGGCGGGCGCCGGGGGTTTGGCCGGACGAGAATCGCACCGGCGCTCCAAGGCGCCTCAGGCGCCCGGCTTGAGGGTGAATTCCGCCGAGAGGCGCTTTCCTTCGGGGCACATGCAGGTGGCTTCGAGGATGTAGGTTTCCCCGGTGTCGGCCTGTACATCCAGCTTGAACTCGTACGCGCGAAGGAAGTTGCGCCAATGCTTGTTGTTCTGAGCGGGATCGGTCAGATCCAGGTCGACACCCGACCAGATGGCGATCCGCTGCCCCTTGGGATCGGCGGAGCGCGGCACGTACTCGTACAGCTCGAAGCGGAGGATTCCCGGGGCTTTGATCTGCGATCCGAACGCATCCAGCAGGGCCAGGTAAACGCTGAGGATCGCGCGCTGCTCGCCTTCGGCGGGTTCGGCCAGTTCGCTCAGAGGCAGGATCTGGATGCGCGCGGTGGCGAAGCCGACCGCCCCGGCCGCCGGCGGACGTTCCGTGACCTCTCGCGGGCGGGTCTCGACCGGCTGCGGAGCCCGAGGCGCCGGGGCCGGCGTCTCCTGCGAACGGCCGCAACCGTTCACTGACAACAAGGAAAAAAGAAGCAACGCACGTAAAACGTGAAGGGTGAAGCGTGAACAAGGAAAATCAAAAATCAAAGATAAAAAATCAAAACTGCGGAATGCCCGCCTCGGGGGCATGACTTCCTTATCTTTGCCGTTTGCTATTGCCATTTCGACCTTCCCTGTGACATTTACAAATCCTCGTCGAGCATGTGTCCGAGTCGGCGTTTCTTCGTTCGCAGGTAATCGATGTTATGCTGGCCGGGCTCGGCCCGCAAGGGAATCTGCTCCACAATCTTGATGCCATACACTTCGAGCCGGCTGATCTTTTTCGGATTGTTCGTCAGGATTCGGATGTTCCGCAGGCCCAGGTCGCGACAAATCTGCGCCCCGATGCCGTAGTCGCGCCGGTCGGCGGCGAACCCGAGTTCGAGATTGGCGTCGACCGTATCGAGTCCCTGCTCCTGGAGCTTGTAGGCGCGGAGCTTGTTGGACAGGCCGATCCCCCGGCCCTCCTGGCGGAGATAGACCAGCGCGCCGATTCCCTCCTTTTCGATCATCTTCATGGCCGTGATGAGCTGGTAGCCGCACTCACACCGCTGCGAGTGGAACAAATCGCCCGTCAGACACTCGGAATGCACGCGCACCAGCACCGGCTCCTCATGCTCGATGGGTCGGCCCTTCTCGTCGAGCTCGCCGACCCCCCCTTTGCACAGCGCCAGATGCGGCTCGGGCGAGGTGGCGCTTTCGTACCCAATCAGCTTGAAGGTGCCGTAGTCGGTCGGCAGATTGACGCACTCAACCCGCTCAACGTGGCTCTCCCGCTGCAGGCGATACTCCACCAGCTTGGCAATCGAGATGATCTTGAGGTCGTGCTGCTTGCAAAAAGGCAGCAACTCGGGCACGCGAGCCATCGAGCCGTCCTCATTCATGATCTCACAGATAACGGCGGCTGGCTTCAAACCCGCCAATCGCGCCAGGTCGACGGCGCCTTCGGTCTGTCCGGCTCGCACGAGGACACCGCCGGAGCGGCAGCGTAGCGGAAAGATGTGCCCCGGCCGGGCCAGATCCTCGGCCTTCGTCCCCTCGGCCACGGCCACCTGAATCGTATGGGCGCGATCGGCGGCGCTGATACCCGTACTGATGCCCTCGGCCGCGTCGACACTTACCGTAAACGCCGTCCCGAAGCGCGCCGTGTTGTCAAGCGTCTGCGGGTACAGCCCCAGGGAATCGCACTTTTCCGGCGTCAGAGGCAGACAAATCAGACCCCGGCCGAATTTCGCCATGAAATTGATAATCTCGGGCGTGACTTTCTCGGCCGCACAGACCAGATCGCCTTCGTTCTCGCGATCCTCGGCGTCCACCAAAACGATCATTTTGCCCTGTCGAAGATCCTCCAGAACCTCCGGCACTTCACTGAATCCCGTTTCCACGTTTGTTTCCTGCATCCGATTTCCTTTGCTGCGGGCCCAGGCTCACCCGAATATTGCGCCGCACCGGCGGCACTCAATCGGCTGAAGCATCAGCCCCCCCGGCATGGGCCCGTTCGTAGCGCTCAATATACCGGCTTCCGTTGCGAATGTAAATGAGCGTGGCCAAAATGGCCGTGCCCGCAGCCGACCACCAGAGCACGCGTAGCACCCAGTCCCAGCCCGGGACGACGCGCGAAATCTCCGGCGCCAGCAGCACTGCGGCCACCATCGAAAGCTGCAAGCCCGTCGCCACCTTGCCTACAAAAACCGGTGCGATATGGATTTGTGACGTAATCAGATACACAATTGTAAATCCCAGCAGGAGAAAGAGGTCCTTGCCAATGATCAGCACCACCACCGTCGGGGGCAGCACGAACTGGTCCACGTGCGCCCTTTCCGAGACGAGCAGCAGGCAGGCGCAGGTCATCAGCAGCTTGTCCGCCAGCGGGTCGAGAAACGTGCCCAATTGCGTGACGGCCTGGCGCCGGCGGGCCAGATACCCGTCGAGGGCGTCGCTGACCGCCATGAGGAGAAAGATGGCGATCGCGACGTAGCGCAGCGCCGTGCGGATCACCGGACGCAGGCCCGGATCGTTGATGTTCAGCATGCAGATGACAAAGGGGGCGATCAGAAAGATACGCAAAAGCGTAATCCGCGTCGCCCAGCTCAACTTGAAGCCGCTCGGGCGCCGAAAGAGGCGCCTCCGGTTCAGCCAATCCCTTCCCGTCATCTTCTCGTCCCTGCCCAAACCGTAAGCCCGACAACAAAAACGGCTCATGATTGTCGTGACCGTCCAATGTGGTATACTACCGTGTGCGGCCGGTGCCGGCAATAGGGTATGACATGCCGGACCGCGTCGGACGGTCAGACGCTATCCAACGCAGCGGAGCCATTACGCATGACCAAGAAGAAGCTGGCCCAGGCCTACTACGATCTGGCAACCATGCTGGATGCGGGAATGCCGATTTTGCGTGCTCTCGAAATCACGATCGAGGGGCGACAGGGATATTTCAAACAAGCCTTCTTCCGCCTGCGGGAGACCATCTCCGAGGGCTCGGGCCTGTCCGAAGCCATGGCCGAGCAGCGCCAGGTCTTCAGCGACCTTGACCGGCTCCTCGTGGAGGCGGCCGAAACGTCCGGTTCACTCGGTGACGCCTTCAGGATGCTCGCCGACTGGTACGATTTCATGCACAAGATCATGAGGCGGCTGCAAACGGGCATGATCCTGCCGTTTTTCATCCTCACTATCGCCGCCTTCGTGTTCCCGCTGCCATCGGCCGTGCTGGGCGGTCTCTCGATGCAAGGGTATTTTCTCACGGCGCTGAAAATCCTCCTGCTGCTCTTCATACCGACGGCGATCGTGATCGCATGCCTGTTGGTCAAGGAAAAAATCCGGCAGGTGCGATATCCGATGGACTTCATTGCCCTGCGGATTCCGATTCTGGGCCAGGCGATCTATCAGCTCTCCATCTGTCGCTATACGAAGGCCTTCGGCATGCTGTACAAGGCGGGCGTGCCCATGATCGAGAGTACGACGCGCGCGAACAAGGCGGTGGGCAATGCCATCGTGGAGCGGCAATTCGCCGGGGGGATGGAAAGCGTCAAGCAAGGGGGCATGGCCTGGGAAGGATTCTCCGACCGGCTGCCCACCGACTACCGGCATCTCTGGCAGGTGGGCGAAGAAGTGGGCGAGCTCGACAAGACCGTGGACAAAATCGCCGAGATTTCCGGCGACCGGGCCGACCTTTTCTTCACCGAGTTTGCCCGCTGGCTGCCGCGAGTGGTCTACGCCATCGTGGCCGTCATGGTGATCATCATGATCATGAGACTGGCCGGCCAGGCGCTCGGCAACATACAGCGCAACATACCGACCTACTAACCGCGTCCCACCGAGACGCGCGCTCCATCCGGGACGTCCCACAGCGGTGCCAGGTCCTCGGTCACGCGTCCCACGACGTTAACGGGCGAGGCGGCGCGAATTTGCGAACCGCTCGAAGCCGGCGTGCTCCCGAAAAAAACGCAGAACGCCCGCCCGGGCGGCCAAAACGCCAACTCCCCCGCCTCGACCACCTCCCGCGCATCGTCTTCCAGATCCGCTTCCACGTCGATGGTGAAGTAGATCTCGCCGCCCCACCGATTCGCTCGCCCTTCGATGGGCAAGGCGGCGCGGATCGCGAGGGCCGTGGCGGAATCGTTGAGTTCCGCTTGCACCGTCGTTGAACCGGCCGTGATAACGATCTGCTTCGGCATCGCACATCCTCCTATCGAAACTCTGCCCGCTGCGACAAGAGCCGAATTCAGCCGAAGGTCTCAGATTCCGCACGACCCAATCGGCCATGCCCGGGCCGGACATTTTATCCCGGTATTTGCTTGATGTAAATCGAAGCACTGATACAATCTGCCCAATTATGAGGATGGATACATGGCTGTCTTGAACGTCAACATAGATCACGTGGCAACGGTCCGCCAGGCAAGGCTGACGGACGAGCCCGACCCGGTATGGGCGGCGGTGCAGTGCGAGCTGGCCGGCGCCAACGGGATCACCGTACACCTGCGCCAGGACCGTCGGCACATCTGCGACCGCGACGTCCGCCTGCTCAAGGAGACCGTCGCCTGCAAGCTCAACCTCGAGATGTGCATGGCCGAGCCGATCGTCAAGATCGCCGAGGAGGTCAAGCCCGACCAGGTGACGCTGGTCCCGGAGAAACGGGCCGAGCTGACCACGGAAGGCGGTCTGGACTGCGCCGCCCACAGGCGCAAGCTCGCCCAGGTGGTCAAGCGCATGCACAAGAAAGGCATCCTCGTCAGCACGTTCATCGCTCCGGAGCCGGAGCAGATCGCCGCCTCGGCCGACACCGGCTGCGACGCGGTCGAGCTGCATACCGGCATGTACGCCAACGCCCGCACGCAGCGCGTCGCGCAGCGACGAGTGACCGAACTGGAGGCCGGGAGAGACCAGGCCAAAGAGAGCGGCCTGATCGTTCACGCCGGCCACGGGTTGACGTACCGCAATATCGGCCCCGTTGCCCGCATCAGCGGCCTGTGCGAATTCAACATCGGACACAGCATCATCGCGCGGGCGGTCCTGGTCGGCATCCGCACCGCGACTCAGCAAATGATCGAGCTGATCGACAAGCACTGCCCGCACCACTCGTGACGCGCGGCGCAAGCGGCAGTCGTCGCACAGGATCACAGTCGACGAGGAAACTCAAATACCAAATGGTAAATTGTAAATAGTAAATCAGGAGACGTGGGATGTTCACAGGGGCCATGGTGGCGTTGATTACACCGTTCCAGGACGGCGAAGTCGATTTTGGAACGCTTGACGAACTAATCGATTTCCAGATCGAAAACGGCATCGACGGGCTCGTTCCCGTCGGCACGACGGGCGAATCCCCGACCCTGAGCTACGAGGAGCACAAGCAGGTCATCGAGCGCGTCGTGAAAGGTGCGGGCGGCTCCGTGCCCGTCATCGCCGGCACGGGCGCCAACAGCACCGCCGAGGCCATCGAGCTGACCGCCTATGCCAAAAAGACCGGCGCCGATGCCACGCTGCAGGTGTGCCCCTACTATAACAAGCCCACGCAGGAGGGGTTCTATCAGCATTTCAAGGCCATCGCCGAAGAGGTGGATTTGCCCATCGTGCTCTATAATATTCCGGGCCGGTGCGGCGCGGGCATGACGCCGGAGACCATCGCCCGACTGGCCGAGATCGAGAACATCGTCGCCATCAAAGAGGCGACCGGCAGTCTCGACCAGGCCAGCGAGATCGCGATGCGTTGTGACATGACCATCATCTCGGGCGACGACTCGCTCACGCTGCCGCTGGCTTCGGTGGGCGGCAAGGGCGTCATCAGCGTCGTGGCCAACATCGTGCCGGCCGACGTCAAGGCCATGACCGACCTGATCCTCGAAGGCGACCTGGTCTCGGCGCGGCAATGGCACCGAAAGCTCTTCGCCCTGAGCAAGAACATGCTGACGCTGGCGACCAACCCGATCCCGATCAAAGCCGCCATGGCCATGCTCGACCTGGCCTCCGACGAACTGCGTCTGCCCATGACGCCGCTTCCGGAAGCCCAGAAAGCGACGCTGCGAAAGGCACTGGAGGACTACGGCCTGCTGAGCTGACCCACGGACCGGCCGGAAGCCGGCGATCCACCCGGCGGGGAAAAGAGGGATAGTACCGCTACGCTATGGTGCCGTATGCCAGGTACTGTCCTGGCTGATTCCGAAGGAGCCGAGGTGGGTCTGGACCTGAACCTGGTACGGTCCGGCCTGGGCGCTGCCGTCGTAGCCGGCCTCCCCGTAACGGGGCGTTTTGGGCACTCGCCACGAGTGCCGGGCGGCGCCTCAGCCATACTCGAACCGCCCGGAGTGAGCGACCCGCCCCGAACGATCCACGATCTTGAAGGACGGCTCCGGCGCCTCGGCGCCGTTCTTCTTGACGAGCGAACGGTACCGCTCGCCCGCCTGCCCTTCCAGGTCGAACGTGATCGAGACATTCTGCCTGTACCGCCGCATGGACGCGCGGATCTGGAAAGGCGGACCGATCTTCACGGCGGTCGATTCGCCGGGACGGATCTCGAACTCGCCAAGCAGCCCGGAGCGTGTTTTGCCCATCTCAAACGTCCAGCGCGCGCCGGAATCTTCTTCGTTCAATTCCAGCGCAATCGCTGAGTATCTGCCGGCGGGCAAACGCCACGTCCCCCTGGAGCCCTGAAGAAACTGGTGCGCCACATCGGACCAGAGCGTCATCTTCACCTCGGCGCCGCCCAAGTCAAGGGTACCATACTCCGGCGTAGCGCGGCGGAACGTCGCAACGCTCCCGTCCTCGGCAACCTCCATGTCGTAGTAGCGCGGCCCTACTTTGACCAGACGACACAGCGGCACGATTTCCGAGTCGCCGTCGTCGTGAAAACGGAACTTTCCGTCGCCGTCGAGGTCCAGGGCCAATATGTCGCAGCCCGGCTCGCGGAAGCCGCGCGCCGGCGGAACGAAGCGCCCGTCGTATCGCCCGTCAAAATCCGCATCGACCAGGGCCATCTTGCATCTCCTCCCCTCCAGCGCCACGGCGCCTTCGCGGGAGAAGGCGGGATAGCACATGAGCCACTTGCCGTCGGAGCACTGCGCGTTGAACGCGCCCGCCTTGGCGCCGGGAATTCCCGGGCCCGTCGTCACGGTGCCGAAGTAGTACGTCCGGGTGAGCTTGAAGATGCGTTGCCACGTTCCGACATACTGGGTTTCATCGGAAAACAGGCCGTCGGAGTCGGTGTCCAGAAAGAGCTTCACGGGCATCGGGCGACGAACGGAACGGTAGGTGATCCCCGTGAGGTCCTTGTCTCCCACACGCACGGTGAAGTAGACGGGCTCAGGAGGCACGTCGGCCGGTATGCCCTTGATCTGCGGCGGCCTGGTCGCGGTCGTGCCCCGACGCTGCGGTCCTAAAAGCGTCAGGGACGTGGTCCCGCGTATGGGCGTCAGCTTCAGGGGCACCGTGGCCACCACGGGACCGAGCGAGAGGTTCTCGGCCGCCGCCTGAGCCTTCGCCTCGCGCCGCAGTCGCACCAGCCGCTGATACGGCGTCTCCCGCGTCCCCGTCACCTCAGGAAGCGCACGCACGCCAGAAATCGAGAAACACAAAAAGCCGGCAAGAATCGCCGAACATGCGTTCATGTGTCGTCACCTCCGCTCGAGAGCGCAATAGCACCGGCGCGAACCAACCACGTCAGACGGATCGATCACGGCTCGTCATCCCGGTCGTTTGAATCGTTCGGCTCGTTCGGAGGCGGCGGCGCGTAGCGGGTTCCGTACAACACCCCGCCGCCCATGCCCATTCCGGCTACAGGCGGCCCCTCGGGAATATTTGGCGGCGGCTCGGCGGGTCCGGCCGGCGGCGGTATCGGGGGCCCGGCCAGACCGCCATCAACAGCCCCCCCTGTCGGTGTCGGCTCCTCTCCGGCGGGCGGCGCCTGTGGCGGCGGCGGTTCCGCCGGCGGCGATGCTTGGCCGGCCGGGCTGCGGACCTGGCTGGCCGCACCGCTGATGAGCCGGTCCCACTCCCGAGCCGCCTGGGACGGGCCGGCCATGCGGGGCCGGCCGGCCGGAGCCGGTGCGGCTGGACTGGATACGGGACGCGGCGCCCGCGGCGTTGCCGACCTTCGTATCACGATGTCGTTGGCAGAAGGCTTCATGGCGTTGTGATACGTAATCGCCGAACCGGCGCCGATCACCGCTACGGCCGCCACCGCCACCGCTTTGGCCTTGACACCGGCCAGAACGCCGCCGGCAAACGTCTGCGCCCCGGAGCCTGCGGTTGTCCCCACGGCCGACGCGGCGGCCGCGTGCCCGCCGACCAGGGCCATTTTACCCAATTCCGTCATCAGCGCCATCGGCGCGGCCTGAACCGCATTGCCGCGCAACAGAACGCCCAGCGTCCCGGTCGCCACCAGAATGCCGCGCCGGCGCAGCACTGCCCGCAACGTCGCCACGCCCGCCTCGATCCGGCGCGAAACCGTCGCCTGCGAGACCCCGCGGAAAACCGCGATGTGACGGGTGGTCTGACCCTGGAGAAAATGGGCGATCAGGATATCCCGGATTTCCGGATCGAGCCGACTGATCTCCTCATCGACGTAGGGCGAGATCTCTTTCCAATCGGCCGTCTTTCGCGGTTGTCCGGCGGCATACGCGGCTTCGCGACGCCGGCGCGATCTCTCTCGGCGCATCTGGTCGATGGCCTTACGCGTAGCGACGCGATGAAGCCAGCCCGGAAGCGAGCCGGTCACGCTGTGGGCATCCCGGGTAAGCTGCAGGAAGGTGTCCTGGGCCACGTCCGAGGCCCGGTCCACATCGGCCAGAATGCGCAAGGCCGCACCGTACACCAGCCCGGCGTGACGACGAATGATCTCCGCAAACGCCTCGGCATCTCCCGTTTTTGCGAAACGCCTGAGCAAAAATCCTTCTGTCTCCGCCATTTTGCTCTCTCCTAACCAGCTTTGGCGACGGCGCCAACCATGAATCAGACGCAGGCCAACGCCCAATGATTCAAGAAAACTCGCAACCGCACGCGTTTGCGGGCCCCGCGGGGCTTGTGATCGCGCCGTGGTCTCTTTCGCCACGCGTGCGTGCTGCGTCATCAACCATGATAATGCCGCTGTGCCTCTGTATAGGTTTTCAAGGTGTCCGCAATCATGGTGCTGGCAGAGTAGCTGGCCCTGACGTGCTCCTGGGCGGTCCGGGCCAGCCGCTGGGCAAAATCGTGCTGGTCCAGCAACCGGGCCAGGGTCCGGCGAATGCTCGGCTCACTGTCCGGCTCAAACACGGCGGCGGTCTGGTTCGGAATAATCATGTCGTCCACTCCCCCGAGGCAGGCCGCCACCGCCGTACCCAGGCCCATCGCTTCCAGCAGGAAAACGCTGAAGGTCCGCAGGGGCTGCGGCTGGACGAAAATATCCGCCGCCGCCAGAACCGAACGCCACGGCTGCAACGTCGGCACGATCGTGACCGCCGGCGCCAGGTCGTGCTGCGCCAAGAACCGGCGCAGGTGGCGTTCGGCGGCGCCCGGCCCCATCACGACAACCACGAACTCGCGCCCCTCGGCCAAAAGGGCCTTGATCGCCTTGAACACATTCTCGAAATCCGATACCCGGCGAAAGGACTGCGCCATGACGATACTGGGCAGGCGCGAGGGCTCCGAGAAACAGACCGGCTCTCGCTCGACACACGTACCGATGTTGATCTGACGGACGCGGTCGGCGAAGCGAAAGCACGCCCTGGCCACACCGGCCCGCACGGTTTCGGTCGGCACGGCAATCGCCTGGCAGTGCTCCGGCGATACGGACAGACGGGAGAACCGTTCCGACAGAGAGTTGACCGCCTGCACGTACGGCAGATTCAGGCGACGAGCCAGCCGCCGGGCCAGACCCATCCGCGTCTCGCTGAGGCAATGCAGAACGGTGGGCCGGCATTTCTCCAACTGCAACGCCAGCCGCTCGACGCCAAGGTGTTCCGTCAGCGGCATGTCCAGAAGCGGGTGCGTCAGGACGGTCACCGGCGCCGGAACGATGGGCTCCATGTCGCAGCCGGGCGGACGAATCAGCACCGTCGAAAGCGACTCGCCCACGAAACCGACCAGCAGGTGCCGGAGAAAAGTGGTGTATTCCGTGACGGTCTCGTTCGACACAATCAGGACAGGCCGGAGCGACTTTCTCATACGCGCCGTGTCGGAATTTGCTTTCTCGTTCACGCCTCTCTTCCCAAATCGGCGTCCGGTTCAGATCTCAAAACATGCGAAGCCGTTGGGCTGCCGAAATCGACCATTGTTCTATTCTACCTAAAAGACCCCGCCCAAGTCATCCCAAAAACACAAAACGCCCTTCTCTCGCGAGAGGCAGCGAGACCGGGCGGGCGGGAGATTCCGCGTTTATTGTCCCGCAAGGCCAATATGCAGATCGATCCTTGCCGCCGAGGCCGGCAGCGAGTACAGTAGCGTTCGTTCTATGGTGCCAATGCGAAAAAAGATACTGGCGTGGGACCGTCTCGCACATTGTCCCCGCTCCGGCTTTCTGCGCCCCGTCGTCAACAAGAAGGGTACATTATGACAAGACTGATTGTCGCGGCCAATCGCCTGCCGATCAGCGTGGTAAAACGGGAGGGCCGGTTTCACTTCCGTCAGAGCCCGGGAGGCCTGGCGGTCGGGCTGGCCTCCATGCCCGACTCGCTGGAGCGGCTCTGGCTGGGCTGGCCCGGCGTCTCCAGTGAGCGTCTCAAGCCGGAAGAAAAGGACCACGTCAGGGACCTGCTCGCCGAAGAAAATTGCACGCCCGTTTTCCTCTCGCAACGACAGATCGACCAGTACTACCTGGGCTTCTGCAACAAAACGATCTGGCCTCTGTTCCACTATTTCCAGACGCGCACCGTTTTCGAAGAGCGTTTCTGGAAGTCCTACAAGCAGGTGAATCATTTGTTCTGCGACGAAGTCTTGAGGGTTGCCCGGCCCGGCGATTCGGTCTGGGTGCATGACTTCCAGTTAATGCTCCTGCCCCGGCTGCTGCGAGAAGAAATACCGGAGCTGAACATCGGCTACTTCCTTCACATCCCGTGGCCCTCGTTCGAGGTGTTTCGCCTGCTGCCGTGGCGGGAGGAAATTCTCAGCGGATTGCTGGGGGCCGATCTCATCGGATTTCACACCTACGACTACGTCCGGCACTTTCTCAGCAGCGTTTCGCGCATCGCCGGCCTGGAGCACACGCTCGGCGAGGTCAACGTGGACAATCGTGTGGCCAAGGTCGATGCCTTCCCCATGGGCATCGATTACGAGAAATACGCCGGCGCCATCAACGACCCGGAGGTCAAGAAAGAGGTCGATAAAATATATAAAACCGTGGGCAAGCGAAAACTCGTCATCTCGATCGATCGCCTGGACTACACCAAAGGGATTGTGGAACGACTGGAGGCCTTCGACTGGTTCCTCTCGACCAACCCCCAATACAAGGGGAAGGTAACGCTGGTGATCGTGGCGGTTCCGTCCCGTACGGGCATCGAGGACTACAAGCTCCTGCGCGAGCGGCTGGAGCAATTGGTCAGCCGGGTCAACGGCGAACACGGCGCCTTGGGGTACACACCGGTCTGGTACCTCTATCGTTTCATGCCCTTCCAGAAGCTCACGGCCCTCTACAACGTGGCCGACGCGGCCCTGATCACGCCCCTGCGCGACGGGATGAACCTGATCGCCAAGGAGTTCATCGCGACCAAGGCCGACGGACACGGCGTGCTGATCCTCGGGGAGATGACCGGCGCCGCCAGTGAGCTGGGGGAAGCCCTGATTGTCAACGCCAACGACAAGATGGCGATCGTCCGCGCCATCAAGGAAGCCCTGGAAATGCCCCTGCCGGAGCAGTGCGAACGCAATCGCCTGATGCAGGAACGCCTGCAACGTTACGGCATTACCCGCTGGTGCAAGGATTTCCTCCATTGCCTGACCGAGGTGAAGGCCAAACAGCAGGAAATGGGCATACGAAAGCTCTCGGCGGCGGCCCGTGAGACCCTGACGCAACAATACGCCGGGAGCAAGAGGAGGCTTCTCCTGCTCGACTACGACGGGACCCTCGTCAGCTTCAAGGGCCGACCGGGAAAGGCCGGCCCCGACCCGGAGCTCATCGACATCCTCAACGCTCTGGCGCAAGACAAACGAACCGACGTGGCGATCATCAGCGGCCGGGACAAAAACACGCTCGAGGCCTGGCTGGGAGAGCTTGATCTCTGCCTGGTGGCCGAACACGGCGGCTGGATCCGGGAAGCCGAAAGAACATGGCGAAGCGTCCAGCCCGTCAACGAAGACTGGAAGCACACTATCAAACCGATTCTCGAACTTTATTCGGACCGAACGCCCGGCTCCCTCGTGGAGGAAAAAGATTTTTCACTGGTCTGGCATTACCGCCGCGCCGATCCGGCCCTGGCCGACGTCCGCACGCACGAATTGCGCGATGCTCTCGTGAACATGACGGAGAATATGGATGTAGGAGTCTTCGAAGGCAGCAGAATACTGGAGATCAGAAAGCACGGCATCAACAAGGGCCGGGCGGCCGAGCACCTCATCGGGCTCCGATGTCGCGACTTTTTGCTGGCGGCCGGTGACGATTATACCGATGAAGAAATGTTCGCCGTGATGCCGAAAGAGGCGTACTCGATCAAGGTGGGCTTCAGCATCTCACGGGCCCGCTTCAATGTAGCTGGCGTACAAGACGTTCGCTCCTTGCTCCAAACGTTGAGGGGGTGTTAAATGCTGCGACTCGAAGACTTTCGCCACATCGTGCCCGACGACAGGCTCGCCGAAATCTATGCCAGAGCCCGGAACCTGTACGGCAAGCACATCATTCATTTGAACGCTACGTACCAGGGTGGCGGCGTGGCCGAGATTCTCTACTCCCTGGCCATGCTCATGAACGATGTGGGTGTCAACGCCGGCTGGCGCATCCTGCACGGCAGCCAGGAGTTCTTCGAGATCACCAAGAGCTTCCACAACGCCCTCCAGGGCGGCAAGTTCAACCTCTCCGAGCGCAAGAAACGTATCTACCGGATGGTCAACGAGAATTTCTCGCGCTTCACCCACCTCGACCACGACTGCGTGATCGTCCACGATCCGCAGCCTTTGGCGCTGATCGCCTCGTACAAGAAACGCCAGCCCTGGATCTGGCGGTGCCACATCGACCTGACGGATCCCCACGCCGAGCTGTGGGATTTTCTCAAGGGCTTCGTGCTGAAATACGACCAGATGGTCGTGTCGAGCGAGAAATACTACAAGGACGATTTGCCGGTCGATCAGCGGCTGATGTATCCGGCGATCAATCCGCTCAGCCCCAAGAATGCCTCCCTGTCCGACAAGGGCATCCACGACCAATTGGCCAAGGCCGGCGTGCCGACGGACAAGCCCGTCATCACGCAAGTCTCCCGGCTCGATCCCTGGAAAGACCCCGAAGGCGTCATCGACGTGTTCAAGATGGTCAAAGAGCAGGTCGATTGCCGGCTGATCCTCTGCTACAACGTCGCCAGCGACGATCCCGAGGGTCTCCAGATGTACAAGAAGACCCAGCGCAAGGCCAACAAGCTGCTGGAGACGCGCGACATCGTCTTCGTGGTCGGCAACAGCGAGAAACTGGTCAACGCGGTGCAGCGCTTCTCCAGCGTCATCATACAGAAATCCACCAAGGAAGGGTTCTGCCTGGCGGTCACCGAGGCGCTGTGGAAAGGCACGCCGGTCGTGGCCTCCAACGTCGGCGGCATTCCCGCTCAGATCGAAGACGGCAAGGACGGCTTCCTCCTCGAGCCCACAGACCTGCAGGGATTCGCCGACCGCATCGTCCATCTCCTCAAGAACCCGAAAGAAGGCGAGGAGATCGGCCGACAGGCCCGCGAAACCGTGCGAAAGAAATTCCTCATCACCCGCCTGCTCTCAGACTACCTCGACATGCTCAACTCCATCATGGCTTGAAAACCGTCGGCACAAAGAAACCGCTAAGCTACTGCTCTGTCTCAACTCATTCGAGGGTAGTCATGCTGAACGAAGTGAAGCACCCGGTCCGAGAAAGGGAAGTCACCATCGCACCGGAAGAAACGTACGACGGCCGGATAGACTATGAAATTGGAGCCTCCCCAGACGAGGGTTTTGGAGTTATCTTAGCTCCGAAGTACGTGGTCGTTGCGTTGACGCCACACGAACCCATCAGCCAAGGAGGCTCACTATGGAACCTAAGTATATCCTCAAGTTGACTGACTTTTTCGATTGGTCTGGGGCGTGGGGAACAGGATTGAC
>CAYPZL010000057.1:0-29533 GCA_964415045.1 uncultured Pirellulales bacterium
GAAGATTTTTCCTCCCTAAAGTAAGCCTAATCTCCATTTTGCAAAAGTTCAGTTAAAACTCCGCAACCACGAGTCACTGCCCGGCAGTGAAAGGAGATTGCCATGAAAGACAGACAGGTGAGCCGTCGCCAGTTCGTGCGCGACGCCACAATGACGGCCGCAGGCGTGGCCGTGGGCCTCAGCGCTACCGCCAAACGCACGCAGGCGGCACCCGAGACGATGAGCACGTCCAAGATTCCCAGCTACAATCCCGACATGGAGTACCGCCGGCTGGGCAAGACCAACATCATGGTCTCGGCCGTCGGCCTGGGCGGACACTCGCGCAGCAACGACGAGGACCGCAAGGAGATCGTCAGCCGCTGCCTGGACGCGGGAATCAACTACATCGACGCCTGCTGCCGACATGAGGTGATCCGGGACGCCAAGGCCCTGAAAGGCCGACGCGACAAGGCGTACCTGGCGCTGTCGTACTGCGGCAAGGAGGTCCGTCAAGAGGAATACCGCACCGCCAAGAAACTGCTCGGCTCGCTCGACGAGCTGCTCCAGTTGTCCAAGCAGGACTACACCGACCTGTGGCGCATCACCTGCTACGAGCCGGGCGGGCGCCATTCCTTCAACACCTCCTGCGAAATCGTCGAAGCGCTGGAGAAGGCCAAGAAACAGGGCAAGGCGCGCTTCATCGGCTTCTCGTCGCACGACCGGCGCTGGATCAAGTTCATGGTCGAGTACTTCCCGCAAATCGAAGTGGTCTGTTTCCCCTTTACCACGATGAGCAAGAGGGCGCCCCAGGACAGCCTTTTCGACGCGCTGAAGAAATGCGACGTCGGGGCTTTCGGCATCAAGCCGTTCGCCGCCTCGTCGCTGTTTTCCGGTGATTCGAAACAGGACAACCAGCGCGGCCGCCTGGCGATTCGGTACATCCTCCACAGCAACACCGTCATTCCCATCCCGGGCATGAACCGCATCGAAGAGGTGGACAACGTCGTCAAGGCCACGAAGGAACGCCGCCAGTTCGACGTGAAGGAAACCGCCACGCTGGAGCGCGCCAACCAGCAGGCGCTGGCGGCGCTGCCGACGCACTACCAATGGCTCAAGAACTGGCAATACGTCTGATTCCGGGCAACGCCTCACAATCTTCGCAACAAAGGAACGCCAATTAGTATGAGGAGCTTTGCAAAATGGAGATTAGGCTTACATTCTTCAAGGAAATCGTTGGTTTGATTTCCTTGAAGAAGGAGCTTATGTACCCATGCGCCAAGCTCTTCTGTTCTCGGGAGGAAAAATCGCGAAGGAGATTTTTCCTCCCGAAAGTAAGCCTAATCTCCATTTTGCAAAAGTCCAATTAGTATGATCCAGAAATCCACTCGCCAATATCACTATCTCCTGGTCGTGGTCTGCGCCGCCTGGCTGGCTCTCGTCAGCGGCTGCGAACGGACCGCCACCACGCAACAGCACAACGTTAACAACGAGGTCGCGACGAAATCACAACCGGCCGTCGCCGAGACCGCCGAGCCGGTGGAGGAAGCGCCGCTGCTCCTGGAGGACGAGACCCTGCTGCTGCTCGACGATCCGCCGGACGACCACGCCTCCAACGGCGGAGGCGCCGACAACAGCCGGTGCTTCGTCTGTCACGTCAACTACGCACAGGAGAAGATCGCAGTAACGCACGCGCGGATGAACATGGGTTGTGCCACCTGCCACGGCGCCAGCGACGAGCACATCGCGGACGAGTCGTGGGCCTCCGGCGGCAACGGTACGGCGCCGGATATCATGTACCCGAGAGACGAGATCATCCCCTCGTGCATGAAGTGCCACTCGAAGGAGAAGCTGGACGGGCCACAGCACAAACCCGTCTTCGCGCCGGAGCCGGAACGAAAGGTGTGTACCGATTGTCACGGCGACCACCGGCTGCCCCAGCGCCGCTGCAAGTGGAAATAGCCATTGCCGCGGATTCGGAAGAACCCGCGGGCGTTGAGCCATTGTCATCCTGAGCCGCGGGCGAATCCCGGCGCGCCGGGAGGGCCTGAGAATAAGGAGTGTCTCTCGTACACAGCCCAGATTCTTCATTTCGCAGCGCTTTGTTCAGCATGACAAAGCACTCTACGGGCAACCACAATCCGTGTGACGCAGATTCGGACTTATGACAGCGCAAAACAGAGCCCCGGCCATTCGTCGCGCCGGGACT
Source organism: uncultured Pirellulales bacterium (assembly GCA_964415045.1). Lineage (GTDB taxonomy): Bacteria > Planctomycetota > Phycisphaerae > Sedimentisphaerales > Anaerobacaceae > CAYPZL01. The sequence goes on from CAYPZL010000057.1 coordinate 2,186, forward strand.
CGAAGGTGGCCGTTGCGAATACTGGCGATCAGGTTCTTGAATTGCGTGATCTCACCGCTGTGGATCGGGTCGGCCATGGCCACTCGCATCTTGTCGGAGCCTCCGGCAAACACGTTGCCGCTCGGAAGCAACACGACGCCGGTGGAAACCGCCGCACCGGTACGCAAAAGCTCCCGAGGCGATACCCGATTCTCTGGTGCTGCCATTTGGCAAAACCTCCTTCTCTCCCTCTTATTCGTTCCGATTCACAACTGTTGGTCGCATTACGATGACGCATGCTACGACATGGCTCAATATGGACAGGCTTCAAGAGCTACGCCGGGGAGCCAACTCCCGGGCTCTCCCACGAGATAATGACAGAATTCTTGCATCGACCGGGCCGTACGACTATAATGGCCGGTCAATTGCGGGAAATTGCAAGAATTTCTGGCGGCAAGCGAAAAGCGGCTGCTTATATAGCGAGAGTGCTATGTAGTCGTGACTGTGATTAGCCCAACGATGACGTCACGGTGCCGCCGGCATTTTGGAATCTCTTCCGGACTATTATGCGCGAGGGGCAAACATGGGTAAGAAGAAACGCGAGTCAGCAGGACACGACGTCAAGAGGAAAATGGAAGACTTCCGCATGAGATGCCACGAGACGGGCCTGAAAGTCACGCCCCAGCGTACGGCCGTCTACCGAACGCTGCTCCGAACTGACGCGCATCCATCGGCGGAAACGGTCTTTCGCCGGGTGCGAAAGGTCTTTCCCAGCATTTCACTGGACACGGTCAACCGGGCCCTGCTGACCCTGACGGATGTGGGCCTGGCCTTCACCGTCGAGGGCTCCGGGGACGCCAAGAGATACGACGCCAACCTGGAGAAGCACCAGCACTTCAAATGTGTCAAGTGCAGGCAAATTGTTGATTTTCACTTTGAACCTTTTGATCGAATCGATGTACCTAAATGCGTCAAAGATAAATTCACGGTGCTGCGCAAGACCGTTTACTTCGAGGGTCTTTGCGAACGCTGCAGCAAGCAGCAGCAGCAGAAGAAGAAGAAGAAGGAGAAGAAGAAGAAGAAGTAGTAGTAGTAGTAGTAGTAGAAACGCAATTTGGGTCTGCCGTGGTTACGGCAACGTCGATCTGGAGGTATTCAATGAGTCTAAAGGGCACGGAGACAGAAAAGAACCTGCTGACCGCTTTCGCCGGTGAGTCCCAGGCGAGAAACCGCTATTCCTATTACGCCAGCCAGGCCAAGAAGGAAGGCTACGTGCAGATAGCGGCGATTTTCGAGGAAACCGCCAACCAGGAGAAAGAGCACGCCAAGCGGCTTTTCAAGTTCCTGGAGGGCGGCGAGACCGAAATCCAGGCCGCCTTTCCCGCCGGTGTCATCGGCAGCACACAAGAGAACCTGGAGGCCGCGGCCGCCGGAGAGCACTACGAAAACACGGAAATGTACCCAAACTTCGCGCAAATCGCTGACAGAGAAGGGTTTGCAGAAATCGCGGCGGTATTTCGTATGATCGCGGTCGCCGAGAAGAACCATGAAACCCGGTATCTCGCGTTGGCGAAGAACATTGCGGACGGTCGCGTTTTCAAACGGGAGACCCCTGTACGCTGGGTGTGTCGGAACTGCGGTTACGTCCATGAGGGCACGGAAGCGCCGAAATCCTGTCCGGCCTGTGCCCACCCCCAGGCTCATTTCGAGCTTGAGGCAACGAATTTTTAGGGCCGTTGCAGCGGTCGCATTCGCTCGCCGTCGCCGCGTTGACGGGATGTGGTGATTCCAATCAGAGAAAGGAGCCCGTTATGGCAGAACGAACCGGTCTGGTGACGATGAAGGGAAACCCTGTAACACTGGTCGGGGATGAGGTCGGGGTGGGCCAGCCGGCCCCGGAGGTCGAGCTGCTCGCCAACGACCTGTCTACGGTGAAGCTCTCTTCGTTCCGTGGCAAAGTCTGCATCCTGACCTCGGTCCCGTCGCTCGACACACCGGTCTGCGACATTGAAACGCGGAGATTCAACGAAGAGGCGGACGCGCTGGGCGACGGTGTGGTGGTTGTCGCGGTGAGCATGGATTTGCCCTTTGCCCAGGCGCGTTGGTGCGGTGCGGCCGGAGCGCAAAACGTCCAGACGCTCTCGGACCATCGCGCGGCGACCTTCGGCACGTCATACGGCGTGCTGATCAAAGGCCTGCGCCTGCTGGCCCGGGCCGTATTCGTCCTGGACAAGGACGGGATCGTCCGCTACCAGGAACTCGTCCCGGAAATCACGGCTGAACCCGATCACGAGGCAGCCTTGCAGGCGGCAAGAGAATTGCTTTAATTGGGGCACGGCCGGCATTCGGGAAAGCCCGGGCAATCCGAGTCATTGGCGCATCGCTCTGTGGGCCGGCGGCACAAGACAAAGTGACCATTACGTGCGGAAAGGAAATGCCATGGCAGAAAAACTACAAGTCTACAAGTGTGGGGTATGCGGGAACATAGTCGAGGTGCTGCACGGCGGCGCGGGCGATCTGGTCTGCTGTGGCCAGCCCATGGAAAACCTGACCGCCAAGACGGCCGACCAGGGCATGGAAAAGCACGTCCCGGTCATCGAAAAAGCCAACGGCGGGATCAAGGTCAAGATCGGCAGCGTCCCCCACCCCATGGAACAGGACCACTACATCGAATGGATCGAAGTCCTCGCGGACGGCAAGGCCTATCGTCAGTTTCTCCAACCCGGCCAGCCCGCCGAGGCGGTCTTCAACATCGAGGCCAAAGCGGTAACGGCCCGGGAACACTGTAACAAGCACGGAATGTGGGAGGCAAAATCACCATGATCGGCAAAAAGATGGAAGACGCGTTGAACGATCAGATCAACGCAGAGCTGTATTCGGCTTATCTCTATCTCGCGATGGCGGCTTATTTCGATTCGGCGAACATGGCCGGCTTCGCTTCCTGGATGCGCGTGCAAACCCAGGAAGAAACCGCTCACGCCATGAAGATCTTCGACTTCGTGAGCGAACGCGGAGGCCGGGTCGTTCTCAAGGCCATTGAGGAACCGGCCAAAGAATGGAAATCGCCCCTGGCGGCATTCAAGGCCGCCTACGAGCACGAACAGTACATCACCGGTCGCATCGACGACCTCGTCAACCTCGCCATCAAAGAGAAGGACCACGCCTCCAACGCCTTTCTCCAATGGTTCGTCAACGAACAGGTCGAGGAGGAAACGTCCGTTGACAGCGTCGTCCAGCAGCTTACGATGGCCGAAAAAGCGCCCGGCGCGTTGTTCATGATGGACCGTGAGCTGGGCCAGCGAACGTTTACCCCGCCAGCACAGGAAGGAGAATAGGGATGGGCGTAACTTTCAACGCAGACGAAGTGCTCGAGATGGCCGAGGAGATCGAACGCAACGGCGCCGTGTTCTACCGTGAGGTGGCGAACAAGGCGAGCGGCCAGGCGATGAAGGACATGTTCCTGGGCATGGCCGCCATGGAAGATGCGCACCTGCAGACCTTCCAGGAGATGAGGAAAGAGCTCAGTGCGCAGGAGAAGGCCGAGACGACGTACGACCCGTACAACGAGGCGACCCTGTACCTGCAAGCGCTGGCCGACAGCAAGGGCTTCGAGGGCATGAAGGGCCCCGCCGTGAAACTCTCCGGCAACGAATCCATGCAGGAGCTTCTGGAAGCGTCCATCGACGCCGAGAAGAACTCCGTCCTCTTCTATGTGGGCTTGAAGGACCTGGTCTCGGCCAAGGCCGGCAAGGATAAGGTCGAGGCCATTATCAGGGAGGAGATCAGGCACGTCGCCGATTTGCGCAAGCAGTTGAGCGCGTTGGACGCCTGACCGGCCAGGCGGGCCTCTGCGAGCACGCGAGTCTCGCAGCCGAGAGCAGGTGACGTTCTTCCGCAGTCCTGCACCGACCGGAGAACCGAAGCACTGAAAGGAAGACACGATGAAGTATCGATGCATTCTGTGTGGTTGGGTGTACGATCCTGCAACCGGCGACCCCGACAACGGGGTGGCGCCCGGAACGGCGTTTGCCGACGTCCCGGACGACTGGGTCTGCCCCGAATGCGGCGCCGGGAAAGAGGAGTTCGAGCCGGTCGAGGGCTAAGCCGGGCTGCGGAGCCGCCGTCGCGGCCGGGCAGACTGGACGGCGCGCCCCTTCCGCGAAAGCGTCAACGTTGCTGACCCAAATCATGGGCCCCGCGGGCCCGGGGGAGTTTGGACCATGGCAACGACGGAGATTCATCCGTCACTTGCCGCCCTGGATATCGTGTGCGCCGAGACGGCCGCACCGCCGACGGCGGTAGTCGTCTTCGGCGCCTCGGGCGACCTCGTGAACCGAAAGCTGCTTCCGAGCCTCCTCCAGATTCAACAACGGGGATTGCTCAGCGATCGATTCTTCCTCCTGGGCTGCGGCCGGACCGAATACTCGGACGAACAGTTCCGACAGACCGCTCGCGCCGCCCTGGGTGAGCACGCCTGCGACGTGGCGGCCGAGGCGGTGACGGCATTCGTCGCGAAGCTTCACTACCTCAGCGGCGACTACGCCGACCCGAAGACGTACGAGAAAATCGGCGCCCGGCTGACCGAGTTGCGCGGCACCTACCGCGTGGACGGCTGCAATCTGTTTTATCTCTCGGTCCCGCCGGTACTGTACGAGACGATCATCGAGCAGCTTGGCTCGGCGGGACTGTCTCGAAGAGATGACCCCGATTGCCGGAACCGCGCTCGCATCGTGGTGGAGAAACCCTTCGGACGCGATCTTGCCAGCGCCACCCGGTTGAATCAAACCGTCTCCCGGTGGTTCGACGAAACGCAGGTCTATCGCATCGATCATTACTTAGGCAAAGAGACCGTCCAGAACATCATGATCTTTCGCTTCGCCAACACGATCTTCGAGCCTGTCTGGAACCGCAATCACATCGACAACGTGCAAATCACTATCGCCGAGACCCTGGGGGTGGGGCATCGCGCCAGCTACTTCGACAGGTCCGGGGCGCTGCGCGACATGTTCCAGAACCACCTGCTCCAGATGACGGCGTTGATCGCGATGGAGCCCCCCATATCGTTCGACGCCGACCCCGTCCGCGACGAGAAGGCCAAGCTCCTGCGTTCGATCCGGCCCTTCGAGATGGACGTCTGGAACAAGTCGTTCGTGCGCGGCCGGTATGGCCCAGGAGAAATGAACGGCCGGCCCGTGCCGGGCTACCGGTCGGAAAAAGGAGTCGATCCGGACTCCAGGACTGAAACCTTCGTGGCGGCACGCCTCTTCGTCGACAACTGGAGATGGAAGGACGTGCCCTTCTATCTGCGCACGGGCAAGAGGCTGGCGAGCAAGGACACCGAAATCGTCGTGACGTTCAAGCGCGTTCCGCACTCGCTGTTCAGCTCGGTCGGTCTCGACCGGATGCCGCCCAACACTCTCGTGTTCCGGATTCAGCCCAAGGAAGGCATATCGCTGCGATTCCAGGCCAAGCGGCCCGGCTCGAAGATGTGCATGGGCACGCTGGACATGAGCTTCAGCTACCAGGACGTGTTCGGGGTCGAGATGCCCGAAGCCTACCAGCGTCTGCTTCTGGACTGCATGGTCGGGGATCAAACGCTCTTTGCGCGGTTCGACGCGGTCGAGGTGAGCTGGCAGCTCCTGACGCCGGTGCTGCAAGCCTGGGAGAATGATGCGAGCGAGCCGTTCGAGTATCCGGCCGGCGCCGAGAGCTTCCCCCAGGCCGACGCGCTGCCGGCGGCAGACGGTCGGAAATGGCACAAGCTGGCCGGAACGTAGACGCCGGACCGGCCGAAATCGACCGCTACACCGAGCGCAGGAGAGCTTCGATATTTTCAGTCGGGACATCGGGAGGCATGCCGCCCCCGCAGGAGAGAATGATCCGGCTCCTGTCGTCCAGCGGCGCCAGGGCCATCTTGACGCTTTCGGCCACCTCTTCCGGCGTCCCCTGCGCCAGGACGTCCCGGGGCGGGATGTTCCCCAGCAGCGTAACGCCCCCGCCCGTGAGCTCCTTCATCTCGGCCAGAGAATGCTCGAAGCTGAAATTGAAGAGGTTCACCCCGATCTGGCCGAGGAACGGCGCACACACGAGTCCCTGTGCGTCGTTGTGGAAGAACCGCACGGGGACGTCGAGACCTCCGAAGACGCGCGTCAGATAAGGCAGCGCCGTCTGCCTGAAATCCTCTTCGCCCAGGAAACCGACGATGTCGTCGAGAATGAAGACGCCCTCGATGGAGGGGAAAGTGGCCTTCTGGAGTTGCAGCCAATCGACCGTGAAATCCGCGATCAGAGCCAGCAATTGCTGCATCGGCTCCGGGTCCGTGCGGATCGCCATGAGGAATTCGGTGGTCCCCATCAGGAAGCTGGCGATATTCAGCGGCCCGCGCGAGACGGCGAACCGGATCGAATGGCCGGCCTGCTCGATCCGGCTCTGTTGATGCTCGAGCCGGCGCAGCACAAAGGGCAGCAGGCCGTCCGTCCTGACATCGGGCTTTTCCAGGGCGGTCGCATCGCCGGCGGTCTTGATGACTTTGTCGGCGTACGGCAGGTCGTTCTCGGCCCAGCGGCATTTCGTCCCGAACGCCGAGGGCTCCGTGCACATCCCGTACTCCGACCAGAACCCGGGCAGAAACATGACATCGGGAAACGTCTGAATGGCCTTGAGATTGGCGTCGAGCCACTTGCTTTCGCTGCTGTAATAATCGAAGGTGGAGAACCCCGCCCAGCCCGGAAGCCAGGGGCTGTCGATAATGAATCCTATCGGCAGCGGATCGACCCGCTCGCCGTCAATGACGGCCAACAGCCTGGCCCACTGTTCGTTTGTCATGGTGTGCCCTCAAAGGGTGTTAGAAGGTCTTGATCTCGACTTCCGCGCCCGCTCGTTCGGCCGAGACGTAGGCGCTGTAGATCGTCGAGATGCAGTCGGCGGCCAAGTGGCTGTCGCTCTCCACGGGTTCGCCGTAGGCTGCCGTTCGGTAGAACGCCTCGATCTCCTGCGGGTACCCGGTAAACCAGTCCTCATCCGGCGACGGATTCGTCCAGCCCTGCTTGGTCCCGATCTTCTCGACCACGTAGATGTCCTCGAAGTTGGCATCCACCGGGTTGTACGTCTGCATCGCCGTGTTGGGATTGATGTTGCAGACCGTCCGATGGTTGTTGGCCGCGACCTCGAGCCAGTTGTGAATGCCGCCAATGATGATGTCCGAGGCGAAGATGGTGGCGATGGTGCCGTCCTCGAACACCACGTGCATCACCGAGAAGTCGTCGATGTCGAAGTAATCCGAGCGAATGTGTCCCTCGTCACGGAAGCCGGGCATGCGCGTCAGTGCGTGGATGCGGGCCGTCACCGCTTTGGGGCGAATGGGCTTGCCGTCGCGCGCCCGGCCTTCGACCCTCTTGAGATACAGCGCCGCCGAGAGAGGATGACACCCTTTGCCGATCATCACCCCGCCGCCGGAGTACTTCCAGTACGCGTACGTCCGGGCGTGCGATCCCGAGTGGGCCTCTTCTCCGTGAATCCAGAGGATCTGGGCGCCCGTCTTCTCGACGACCTCCCGCTCCTTCTGGATAGACGGTGCGTAGACCCAGTTCTCGGCGTAGAGGATGCGGCCCTTGCTCTGGCTCTCGGCCTCGAGCATCCGCTCGACGCTCGCCAGCGCCTCTTTCAGGGCCACTTCCTTGGAGAACGTCTCGCCGTTGAAATCCTCGGAGCCATCCCCGAAGAAGCCGGTCAGCGGTTTCTCGACGATGACGAACTTGTCGCGCTCCAGCGCCGCGACCGCAATCGGCTCGTGGGCCGAGGCCGTCGCGCAGCAGTGGACGATGTCCACGTCCTCAAGGAGGGCGTCCAGAGAATCGTACACGGCGATTCCCCGTTTCTGCCCGTATGCCCGGGCCCCCTCGAGCGCGTGCACGCCCTTGACCTCAACGTGCGTGCCGTAGACTTTCTTGATCGCCTCAAAGTGGAAGGACGCAGAGAAACCTGCTCCCACAATGCCGGCCCGAACCGTCTTCTTATCCATGCAATCTCTCCTGCTTCCTCTTGATGTGGCGTTGCCGCTGCCGTGTTATCACTGAACTTTTGCAAAATGGAGATTAGGCTTACTTTAGGGAGGAAAAATCTCCTTGTCGATTTTTCCTCCCGAGAGCGTAAGTGCTTTGGGTGTTGGTATTTAACCCCTGTCTTCAAGGAAATCACATCAACGATTTCCTTGAAGAATATAAGCCTAATCTCCATTTCGCAAAACTCTACTTATCATTTACCTTTGACCTTCGCGCTGGGTGTGACGTCAGCCTCGATGTCGCCCAGAACGAACTGGATCCCGTCGAGATAGTGCTGAAGAACGACGGGATTCCAGAAAAGCTCGTGCTGATGCCCCAGGGCACAGTAGAACACGCGTCCCTTGCCGTAGCTCTTGACCCACGTCATGGGGAAATCCATATCCGCCCGGTGGATGGCCTTCCTCTGCTGGGGAGTGATCCGGGTCCGCTTCGGATCGATGCTGAGCAACACGCGCACCTTGTCCCGGGAGTACGGGTCCTTGACCTGATACAGCTCGTCGGTAACGATGAACACGGGCTCCTTGAAGGCGGCCGTCAGCGGGTGGCCCGGCTCCTCCACGCGAAGCACGACGGTCGAGCCGGCACCCCAGGGATGATTGTCGAAGCGCGCCCCGATGATCTCGCCGAACTCGGGCCACTGGCGAAAGCTGGCGACGCCGGCATGCGTCACGGCCAGACCGCCGCCACCCCGCAGAAACGCCACGAGACTCTTCTTGAGCATCTCGTCCCGCGCGCGGGCCTTGGCCTGCTGCGGGGCCGACAGCTTGTCGAAATCCTCAGGCAGGAAGATCTCGTTGTTGGTGTTGTTGAACAGAATCGCGTCGAACTGCTTGAGATTCTGCGGCTCGAACGGCGTGTCGTCGTCGGCCAGCACCGCCTCGAACGCCCCGGTCTTCTGCCCCATCAGTTCTACGGCCTTGGCGCCGTACGGGATGGCGCTGTGTACATAGCCCCAGGACCGGGAAAAGACCAGAAGCCTGCGCGCTGCGGCCGGCTCGACCCGGGCCTTCTCGGGCAGCGCCGCTCGCATCTTGGCCATCTCGACAGCAGAGGGAACCGCCCCGGCCCCGTGCAGACCGGACGCTATCGACAACACCATCGCCATGAATGCCCATACTACCATAGAATTCCTGCCATCGTGCATCATCGTATCTCCCGCGATTCGTTCCGAGTCCTTCGGCACATCCCCGATCAGAGCTGCCACGGGGCCCGCATCGGTCGCCACAGCATCCGGTCGGCCTCCGGGTCGTTGACAAATTGCTCCCGGGCCGGGTCCCAGCGCAGCTTGCGGCCGAGCTGCATGGCGATATCGCCCAGCAGACACACGCTGCACGACCGGTGACCGTTCTCCACCGGCGCCACCGTCGCGGCCCGCGACTTGATACACTCGTAGAAGTTGCCCTTGTGGTTGTTGCTTACGTAGAGCTTGGTCTCGTCGGGGCCGATCGTCTCTTCCAGGAGCGACTTCGGATTCGCGTCGATGTGCCCGCGCCGGACATAGACCCAGCCGTCAGTACCCTCGAACACCACGCCCTGCTTGTTTTCCTTGTTATCCGTGCAGAACACTTTCACGCCGCCGGCATACGTGTATTCGATGTGGAAGGCGCCATGGACGTCCCACAGTCCGTCCTTGGGAAACTCCGCCCGGGCTTCGATCTCGACGGGGCCCGAATGCTCGGCCCCCATCCCCCAGTGCGCGATATCCATATGATGGCTGCCCCAACCGGTGATCATGCCCGCGCCATAGTCGCGAATGCGCAGCCATCCGGGCCGGCCATAGCCTTTCTGCGGATGAACGCGTTTCTCCGTGTAGGCGGCCCACGGCGCCTGGCCCAGCCACATGTCGTAATCGAGCCAGTCCGGCACGGGCATGGGCGGCTGCGGGTCTGTCCCCGGATCGGTGCCGAATCCCACCTTGACCGTCTGCAGCTTGCCGATGCGACCGTTGCGAACCAGCTCGCAGGCAAAACGGAACCGGCTGTCGGAGCGCTGCTGGCTGCCCACCTGGAACACGCGGTTGTACCGGCGCACGGCATCGCTGACGGCCCGGCCCTCCTGAATCGTCAATCCCAGGGGCTTTTGCAGGAAGATATCTTTTCCCGCCCTGGCGGCGGCAATTGCGGGCAACGCGTGCCAGTGGTCCGGCGTGGATATCTGGACGGCATCGATATCGGCGCGGGCCAGCAGGTCCCGGTAATCGCCGAACGTGGCACAGGAACCGCTCGGGCCGCCGTAATGAGACTCGACCACCGACTGCGCGCTTTTGACGCGATGGGCGTCGACGTCGCAGACCGCCACGACCTGCACCTGCTTGAAGCCGAGGGCCTCCCTCAGATCGCCCATTCCCATGCGGCCGACCCCGATGCAACCGACCAGAATCTTCTCACTCGGCGCCTCGGCCCCGAATACGGATGACGGCACGATCGTCGGAAAAGCCAGACCCGCCCCCAGGGCGACCGAAGTCCTCAAAACGTCGCGACGCGAAACCACGATGTCCGCGTCTCTTCGCCTGGTTTTACTCATAATTTACTCCTCAGAAGCAACGAGTTTTCAGCACTTGCGATCCCACCCGAGCATAGCATGACCGCGACCGGGCGTCAACATGCCCGGCTTTCTTGTGGGCGGTAGAATGCCGATATGATAAGGGACGGTGAAGGCCCACAGGCGGCCCCCCTGGCAGCTCCGTCTGTGGGCCGAGCGTCACCGCCGAGGTTCAGACAAAAGACGGGCCTTCGTATCCCGTATCGGCCAGCTCCATTCCGTACAGGTGGGCAAACAATCGGAACTGCCGGGCGAAATCGCCGCAGAATAACTGGTTGTGATGCCCTTTGACCATGCACGCGTCGGACCGGTCCGTAATCTCCACCTCGACGTTGGTGGTGCACCCGCCGGCGGGCGGCATCGGATGTGACTCGACCACGCGTCCGGCATAGACGTCCAGCTTGGGCTTGTCTCCGGAATAGTACCGCACCATCGTGACCGGTTCGCCCGGCTTCCAAAAGACCTGAATGGCACAGCTTCCCTCGTTGGTGTGGGCAAAGCGGCGCAAGAGATACTTCAGCCCGGGCTGGTCCGGGCCGCGAAGCTTGGTGGCACAGGTACAGTGTGAGGCGTAGTAGTGGTTCTTCTCGGTCTCATAGGCCGGATTGTGCTGGAAGCCCGGCCGACCGATGAGGAGCTGGCCAAGCAGTTGGGTGTACAGGGCGCCCAAATCGTTTTCACAAGCGGCCGGGATCAACATGCCGTTGAGAAGGGAAAAGCTGATGCAGGGCTTGAGCATCCCGCGCCGCAGGCAGTTCATGGTGACACCGTCGGCCTTCTCGTCGCGCAGCATGCTCGTCAGAGCCAGGTGCGCGCGCATGGCGTTAGTGAGGCTTTCCTGGGTAATCCCCCGGACCTCAGTGGCCTCACCGGCAAGCTTCTTCATCAGCTTCCGGGTCGCATCCGTGATCTTGACGTCATGAAACCGGTCCGCATACCGCGCAAACGGAATCACGCGAACCTTGATGCCGAAGAACGCCTCGGTACCTTCGCGCGGCTCGTTCGCCTCGGTAATGCTCAGAAGAAGAGACTGCCCCAATTGCTTCCGCGTGTTGATCATGCGCATGCCGTATTCGATGGCGTCGAGGTTCTCCAGCGATTGGATGAAGTAAATTCCCGGCCGGCGGTACGTCGTGATTGAACCGTGTTTGACACCGAGTCCGATGTAGAAAACAACAGGTAGCTCCATCTTCTGAGCCGCCTCGATGAACAGGTTCGCCTGGGGCAGACTGTTATTGTAAAACATGACCAGGAGCAGACCGTCGGGGCGGGAGCCTTCCAGCTCCCGGATCACCTTCTGGGCATCCGCGTTGTTGGCAACGGAGCGTTTCTCGGCCACGATCTTCATGCCGAGGCGCTTTTCCATGTCCGCCAGCGCCGCCATGTACTTCCTTTGACGCCCCTCGGCGTCATACTCATTGCCGGGCCAGCTCCACCAGCCGTCCGGCTTGCCCGAAAACGTTTCCGAAGGCGGATAAAGGAACACGGCGCGAACGGTGGCCCCTTGTTTCTTCCCGATGGGCGGCGCGCTCTGGGCGACGGCCGCCTTCAGCCAGGGCAGTGCCGCCATGCCACACGTAAGCCCCGAGGCGGCGAGAAAATCACGTCGGTTCAAACTACAGACTTCCTTGATATGGTCCAGCTCTTTCATCCGACTCGTTCCTCTCTGTACATTCCTATTGTAAGGCGCAAGGCCTGCGTCGGGTCGCCAGCCCCCCTCACCGGCGCGAGGCCAGCCTCAGTATGATCTGCATGTCCCCGTCGGCGCCGGACCGCCAAGCGGGTGTTCGGCGTTAATTGTACCGCTGGCCGGCAATACTTACAACTCGGCAACCTCGCAACCGCCCCATGAATTGTTGTACACCCGACAGTCATCGAAGGCCCCCACGTAGTCATCATCCGCCGTGTCCTCACTGCGACCAGCTCTCATGAGCACCGGACATCCAGAGGCTTTTGCCTTCAGGCGTCGCGCCGATTGTGGTATCATTGACGGCCGCGTGTTGCAGTGCGCGTCGCGCAGCGCCGCATGTCGGCCACGATGACTGACGAAGGAGACAGTGCTTATGAAACAGTTGCAGAATCGAAGGCAGTTCCTGGCCGTCGCGGCCGCTTCGGTGACGGGGGCCGGAGTCGCTCTGGACCGCCCCGCGCGGGCAGCCACCTATGGCGCAGGCAAGCGGACCCCGAAAGAGCGATTTCAATTGGGTCTGGCTTCCTACACGCTGCGGAAGTTCAACCTGGACGATACGCTGGCCATGACGAAACGGGTGGGCCTCAAGTACATTGCCTTCAAGGACTTCCACCTGGCCCTCGACAGCAGCCCCGAGAAGATCCGGTCCGTCGTACGCAAGGTCAAGGACGCCGGCCTGGAACTCTATGGCGGAGGCGTCATTTACATGAGAACGGAGCAGCAGGTCCGCCAGGCGTTCGCGTACGCCAAAGCCGCCGGGATGAAGGTCATCATCGGCGTCCCCAAGCCGAATCTGCTGCCGCTGGTCGACAAGATGGTCAAGCAATACGACATCAAGGTCGCGATCCACAACCACGGGCCGGGAGACAAGGACTATCCGGTGCCCGCGACCGCTTATGAGAGAATCAAGGACCTCGACGAGCGAATCGGCCTGTGCAACGACATCGGGCACACGATGCGCGCGGGCGTGGATCCTTCCGCTTCCATCGTGAAGTACGCCGACCGGCTCTACGACATGCACATCAAGGACGTATCGGCGGCCACCGCCAAGGGTCATGGCGTCGAAGTCGGGCGCGGCGTGATCGATATCCCGGCCGTGCTGCGCAGCCTCATTCAGATCGATTACAGCGGGATCGTCTCCTTCGAGTACGAGAAGGACGCCGAAGATCCCATGCCGGGCCTGGCCGAGTCTGTCGGCTACGTCAGAGGTGTTCTGGCTGCCTTGTAGGAGGCGCAAGGTAGAATCATAGGGAGGTGATCGCTGCTATGCCTTGTGATATTCGGATCGTCAGCACCTACCCTCCGCGGCGGTGCGGAATCGGTACGTTTTCGCGCGATTTAGCGACCGCCCTGGCCCACTTCACGGCCGAAATCGGGCATATCCGCATCGCGGCGATCGACAACGGCAGTGGACCCTACGATATTCCGGTCGATCTGACCATCGACCAGTACAGTCCCCAGTCGTGGCGCGACGCGATCACACACATCTGTACGGACGCCGACGAACGCGAGAATCCCACCGTCGTCATCTTACAACACGAGTACGGATTGGATCCGGACGATCAAGGCAACGATTGCCGGGGGACGAACTTCGTATGCCTGGCAGAGGCGTTTCAAGAACGGCAGCTCACCACGCTGGTGTACCTGCACACGGTCCTCGACGAGCCCGATGCGCATCAGAAACAGGTGGTGCAGGACCTCGCCGGGCACAGCGACGGACTCATCGTCACCACCGAAAGCGCCATCCAGATACTGGAGTCGCCGACGTACGAAATCCCCCACGCCCAGCTCAAGCATATCGACCACGGAATTCGGATGCAGCACCGGTCCCAGTTCGACCGCCTCACCATCAAACGGGAATACGGCCTGGAGAACCGCTTCCTCATCACGACGCTCGGCCTGCTCTCCCCGGACAAGGGAATCGACTACGGCATCCGCGCCTACGGCCGATTCCTTGAGGAATCCTGCACCCAAGAGCAGAGAAAGAAGATGGTCTACGTCATCGCCGGCCAGTGCCATCCCGAGTTCGTCAAGGCCGAAGGCGGCGTCCATTACCGCAGATTCCAGGCCGCAATCGAGAAGGCCCTGAGAGAGGCAAACGTCAAGTGGTGCCGGGTTGAGACACTCGGCGGAGCCGAGCTGGTGGACTGCGACCTCATCTTCCTCGACTGCTTCATCGACGAAAATACCCTGCTGCAGTTGTACGGGGCGACGAACGTCATGCTCCTTCCGTATCAAAACATGCAGCAGATATCGAGCGGCATCCTCGCCGACACGCTCGGTTCCGGGCGGGTGGCCATCACCACCAAGTTCCGGTACGCCCGCGAGCTGATCCATTCCAACAAGAAGTGCCCCGAAGGCGTCATCGTCGGCCGGTATGCACGCGGCATCCTGGTCGATCCGGGAGAGCCCTGCGTCGAACAGATCGCCCAGGCGATCGACTACCTCGTCTTCAACGAAGGCAAACGCATCATGATGGAAAGGCAGGCCCATCAGAGAGGCTATCAGATGCGCTGGAACAACAGCGCCTGGGCCCTGCTGCAGTACATCGACTTCGTCCGCGAGCAGAAGGAAATCATCACCGGTCGCGGCGTCAAGTTCAAGCGTGAAAAACCCTCGAAGCTGGACGCGCACAAGTAACGGCGCGTACAGGTGACTTCGACGGTCGAGGCCATCACACAGGAGCCCAGGCCGGAAGCGAAACCCTGAGGTTTCCCGCGCGACGCCTCGGGCCGATGACGCAACAGCTCATACGAATTCTGATAAACTCTCGCGCGGCCCGTCCTGAGCGTGGGCGAAGGAATGACAAACGCCCAAGGGCTTTTCGGAATTCGTATCACTTCGAGCCTATTTTGACGGGTCCGCCTTCCCGGGCGGATTGGTAGATGGCCCGGATGACTTCGACGGCCTTGCGGGCCTCGGGACCATCGATCCAGAAATCCTCGCCTTTTTCCAGGGCCTCGAGAAACGCCTTGAAATTCCGCGTGTGATTTTCGTGGGTGATGGCCGCCGGGTCGGCCACGCCACCGCCGCCCTCGATCTTGAGAAACCGCTCGCGGATGCCCTTGTCCTCGGGCCTCTCGTCGGCGAACTGCCACAGGGTGATGCTGTTCTCGACGTTGATGGCCGTGCCCCTGGTTCCGGTGATCTCAAACCGGCGATACTGACCCGGGTAGGAAGCGGTCGTTCCGTAGATGATGCCGAGCGCGCCGTTGGCGTAGCGCAGGACCGCCGCGGCGGTATCTTCGGCCTCGATGTCGTGGCCCAGAGTCGCCGTGTAGGCCTGAACCGACTCGATCGGCGGCATCAGATCGCAAAGCATGTCGATCATGTGGATCGACTGATTCATCAAGGCCCCGCCGCCGTCCAGTTTCCACGTCCCGTGCCAGGAGTCTTTGTAATAATCGTCCGTACGCCACCAGGGCACGTAGATGCCGGCGTAAGTGATCGTGCCGAAACGCCCGGACTGAATCGCGTCGCGCAAGGGGACCATCAGGTCGTTGAAACGGTACGGGAAGATGCCGCCCAGTCGCGTTCCGGCCTTCTCGTGGGCTTCGATCATGGCGTCGATCCGCTCCAGCGTCACCTCCAGGGGCTTCTCGCAGATCACGTGCTTGCCCGCCTGCGCCGCCGCGATCGTCGGCTCCATGTGCACGCCGCTGGGCGTGGCGATCGTCACGATGTCGATGTCATCGCTCCCGAGCATCTCTTCGTAGCTACCGAAGGCCCGCGCCCCGTATTTCTCGGCCAGCGCCGTGGCCCTGTCCATGACACTGTCGCAGCAGGCCACGAACTTCGCGTTCGGAATGTCGCCTATCGCTCTGGCGTGGAAGTCGGCAATCAGCCCCGCGCCCACAACTCCAAAGTTCCATGTCTTCATATGGGTATCCCCTATTCTTGGTCGTTGAGGTTCAGTCGCACTTCAAGCCTACCTCGGCGGACAGTTCCCGCACCGCCGCGATAGCTCTGGAGAACAGCTCCGGACCGGTTGAGCCGCCGAACTGCCCTCCCGTTTGCAGGTGAGGCTCCATGGTCATGCACGCGTCATAGTCCATGGCCGCCAGTTCGGCCAGCAGCTCCTTGATCTGCCCGTCACCCTGGCCCGGAACGCTGCCGACGTCCGTCGAGCCCAGCTTCCAGTCCTTGATATGCACGTGGACGACATACGGCTTCATCACGGGCCAGCACACTTCGACATTGTTCGTGATCTTCTCACCCCAGACGAAATTCGCCGGGTCGTATGCCAGCCGCAGCCTGGGCGATCCCACGGCCTCGATCAGATCGGCGCAGTTCTGCGCCGTGTGGCCGTAGATGTTCGCCTCGTTCTCGTGAACCATCGTGACGTCGGCGCCCGCGAGCGCTTCTACCTTCGCCGCCATGCGTTCCAGGACCTGGCCGCGGCAATCGTCGATATTCTGGCCCTCCGGAGCATAGTAACTGAACATCCGAATGAAGGGCGTCTCGAAATACTGCGCCAGCTCCACGGCGTGCTTGAATTTATCCAGATGCGGCTCGAAAGGCTCATCCAGGCGGACCTTGCCGATCGGCGAGCCGATGGCGCTCACTTTCAAGCCGTGATCCTGAATCATGGTTTTCGCCTCTTTGAGCTCATCCCGATTCAGGTCCATGATGTTCTTCTTGTCGATGAAGCGCGGCTCGATGTAACCCACCTTCTCGTTGGCCAAATACTCGACCTGGCCGCGAAAATCTTCCGTCACTTCATCCGCAAAGGCACTTAGCTTAGCCATTTCGTGTCACTCCCAAATCCGTTTGCAAAACCATCTTACTTCGAGAAGGTTGCCGCTTTTTCGGGCAACTGTCGGTCTATTTCGTCGAGGCGGTAGCCGAAGCCGGGGCCGCCCAGCGTGGACAGGTCCACCCGGCCGCTCTTGCGGCGGTACAGCCCCGGGTGAATCGCCTCTTCCGGCGCCGAGGCAGCCGGATAAAACTGCATCGCGTTGGTCTCCACGCCCATAATCGTGCCGGCGTGCGCCGCCAGCAGGCAATGAGGAATCTGCGCCAGCATGGGATTCGTGAGGTCCTGGACCATGAGTGTCATCCCGTGAGCCTTGGCCCAGCACAGGCTCAGCAGCGCGCCGGTCTGGGTCTTGCAGGTCTTCAGGGCCACGCCGGTCCAGCCCAGCTCGCGCCCCAGGCGCACGAGCTTCCAATCGTGAGCGCTTTCATCCATGAACAGAGGCTTGCGGGCCGAGACGCTGTGCACGTCGATCTGGTTGGCCTCCAGGTCGTAGGGGAAGGGCTGCTCCACGTACAAAATCATCTGATAGATGCGCGGGTGCTCCGTCACCAGCCGGTCCAGAATCTCGTTCACGTAGGCCGGGTCGGTCACGGTGCAGTTGAAATCGCTGGTCAGCCACAACACGTCCCGTTCGAGGGCGATCTCGCCGACCCGGACCAGCCGGTCGTAATCCCACGGCGCGTCGTTGCCCCGCAGCTTCACCTTCAGGCAGGTCAATCCGTCCCGCTCGATCCAGTCCGGCAGCAGGACGGGATACCCGTCGTCGGGCTCGGTGCCCGTCAGCTCCGAGGCATCGAGCAAGTCCTTCCCTCCCACCAGATGCCACGCAGGCAGATGCTGCGCGGGCTCTGCGCTCAGGAAATCAGCGGGATACCGGCCCGTAAATGAGACTCCACTACCCGCCACGGGCTCGAGGAAGTGGGCCAGGTCTGCATTCATGTGCTCCGCATCGTACGTGGTGTAGACCGGACAATCGAGAAGCCTGCCGTAGGCGTCGTGCATAGCCACATCGAACGCCGAGCAGCAAACCAGAGCCG
Source organism: uncultured Pirellulales bacterium (assembly GCA_964415045.1). Taxonomy (GTDB): domain Bacteria; phylum Planctomycetota; class Phycisphaerae; order Sedimentisphaerales; family Anaerobacaceae; genus CAYPZL01. Next base: position 20,252 of record CAYPZL010000057.1, read on the forward strand.
CCAGCCAGGGCATCGGCCGGGCGCCGGCGCCGCGTTCGGCGTTCAGTGTATCCAGCAGGCCAGGGAGAACCGACTCATTGAACTCGTGCCCCAGTTCGACCGGGTGGCCCTGTCCCGTGAAGCCGGCCCAGGCCGACGCGAGAACCCGGCAGAAGTTCTGCATCGTGTCGCAGCGCTCCTGGTAGCTCAGGCTCCCCGGCCAGGCCCACTGCACGCTCAGCGGAGTCTCGCCCCACCCCCGCGCGCGTTTGCCGGTGGCGTCGGCCACCGTCATAGCCACCCGCGCACAGATCACGGACGTGAGTGTCTCCGGCCCGAACTTCAGCGGGACCCTCGTTTCGACCGGAAGGAAATACAAATCCACAGAAATTGGATGTACGTCTGTCTCCATGTCGCCTCGTCAACGTCAGATCAGCTCATCATCGAGACTTCGAACAGTCGCTACAAGATGTATAAGCTGGGACCGGCATTGTCAAGGGAAGTTCATCGCGCCGGTCGATCCGACCGTCTTCCGCGCCGCGATAATGCGTTTTCGCCCGATCCGGAACTTGCAGGGCGGCGCCGGCCGAGGTATAGTAACGAGTTCTGAGGCTCACGTCGGCCGTCCAGAGCCAGCCCTTGGAGTCAGCCGGCAGAGGCTTCTCTAATTGGCAAAGGCTCTTCGTACAGGAGACTCATGTTTTGAGTAGAAAGGTCACACAGACACGTTCGACCAGTCATCTTCGTCCACAGGAATCTTGAATTGAAAGGAGTAGGTATGGCAATCAACCGGAAATTGAGAATGGGTTTGGTTGGCGGAGGCCCCGGCGCGTTCATCGGTGAGGTTCATCGCAAGGCGTCGCGTTTGGATGGGGAGATCGAGCTTGTGGCCGGAGCGTTCGACATCGACCCCAAAAAGTCCAAGAAGATGGGCAGGCAGCTCTATCTCAATCGCAAACGGGTGTACGGCACCTACCAGGAGATGATCGAGTCCGAGCTGGCACTGCCCGAGACGGAGCGCATCGACTTTGCCGCCGTGACCACCCCCAACAACTGGCACTTCCCGATCGCCCGCGACTTCCTCAAGGCCGGCTTCCACGTCATGTGCGAGAAACCCATGACGCTGACCTCCAAGGAAGCCAAAGAGCTGCAGAAGCTCGTGAAGAAGAAGAAACTGGTCTTCGGGCTGATGCACAACTACACGGGCTATCCGATGGTGAAGCTGGCCCGTGACATGGTCCAGAAGAAAGACGTGGGCAAGATTCGCAAGGTCGTAGTGCAGTATCCGCAGGGCTGGCTGGCCACGGCGCTGGAGAAGACCGGCCAGATGCAGGCAAGCTGGCGCACCGATCCCAAGCAGAGCGGGGCCGGCGGCTGCGTCGGTGACATCGGCACCCACGCCGCCAATCTGGCCGAATACATCACGGGCCTGAAGATCACCCATATCTGCGCGGACCTGACGACGTTTGTCCCGGGGCGTCCTCTCGACGACGACTGCAACTGCCTGCTCAAGCTCGAAGGCGGGGCCAAAGGCGTGCTGCACGCCAGCCAGATTTCCCACGGCGAGGAAAACAACCTGGCCATCTGGGTCCATGGCGAGAAAGCCAGCCTCGAATGGCACCAGGAACATCCCAACTATCTGTACGTCCGACGCCCCAGCGAGCCGGAGCAGGTCTGGAAGCGCGGGAACGACTACGTCGCCGCCTACAGCCCCGCGGCGGCGCGAAACACCCGCATACCGTCCGGGCACCCGGAGGCCTTCCTGGAAGCCTTCGCCAACAACTACAGCAACTTCGCCGAAACGGTCAAATGCGCCCTCGACGGCAAGAAAGCCAGCGCGCTGGCGACCGACTTCCCGGGAGTGGATGAAGGCGTCCGTGGCATGCTCTTCATCGAAACCGTGGTGGCCAGCAGCAAGAGCAAGCAGAAGTGGACACCGATGAAGAAGTAGCAGCACCGGTTAGACAAGGCCGGAAGAATAGCGTTGTCCGGCGCACCGATTCCGGTGCGCCGGACAACGACAAATCGGCAGGGTGATCGCAGCACAACTCACGTTGAGATTTGCGGAGGAGCGGAACGATTCCAGTACCAACAGCAGGAGCAATCGCATGAACAATAACGCAGACCATTCCAAGCAGAACGCGACGGGCCTTTCGCGTCGCCATTTGATTTCGGGAGCGGCCGCAGCCGCTTTGGCGGCCTCGGCGGTCCCGTCCGTTGTCCGCGCCGCCGGAGCCGGCGGAAAGTTCAAGCTCAAGTACGCCCCCAGCCTGGGCACGTTTCGGCAGCACGCGGGCAAGGACCCCATCGACAACCTCAAATTCATGGCCGACGAGGGCTTTTCGGCCATGTTCGACAACGGGATGATGGGCAAGCCGCCGGAACTGCAGGAGAAAATCGCCAGAGAAATGGACCGGCTCGACATGACGCTGGGACCGTTCGTCATGTACGCCGAGTTCGGCAAGCCGACCTTCGTCCTCCAGGACAAGGACTTCCGCGAGTCGATGATCAAGCGCACCAAACAGGGTGTGGAGACGGCCAAGCGGGCGAACACCAAGTGGATGCTCATCGCCCCCGGATGCGTCAGCCAGCGCATGGAATACGACTACCAGACAGCGAACCTGATCGACAACCTGCGCTACCTGATGGACATCGTCGAGCCGCACGGCATCGTGATCGTCCTGGAGCCGTTGAATTGGTGGGCCAACCATCCCGGCCTTTTCATGCAGAAGATACCGCACGCTTACTTGATTTGCCGCGCCGTGAACAGCCCCTCCTGCAAGATCGTCAATGATCTGTATCACCAGCAGATCACCGAGGGCAACCTCATCCCCAACATCGACAAGGCCTGGAGCGAAATCGGCGCCTTCCACCTCGGGGACACTCCCGGACGCAAGGAACCCACGACCGGCGAAATCAACTACAAGAACATCTTCAGACACATCTACAAGAAGGGCTACGACGGTGTGCTGTGCATGGAGCACGGCAGAAGCAAAGGCGGCAAGGAGGGCGAGCGAGCCGTGATCGAGGCGTATCGCGCCTGTGATGATTTTGAGGTCTGACACGCGGACGTCCCGGACTTCCCCGAGCACGACGGACCCTACGTCCAGGAGCACATCGATCTGCTCAACAGCATTATCGAGAACAAGCCCCTGAACGAGGCTCACAACGTCGCGACCTCCACCCTGGCGCTCAAGCCGACGGCCGAAGACTTCGAGACGGGCAACGTCGTGGCCCCGCCCGATGATATCGCCGCCGTGCCGGGCAGAGAAAAGAGATAGAATCCGCAGAGACCGGCGGACAGGCGTCCGCTCGGACAGACAAAAAAAGAAGTCGCGTCAGACCCGACGCGACTTCTTTCATTTCACGAAACACGCATCCGCCGTGTCGCCGGCGGAGCTTAGTCGATCGCAACGACCTCTGTGAATTCGACCAGGGCCCTGGCGGTTGCCTCGTGCGGCTTGATCTTGCCCACCACGCCGACCTTCTTGCCGATCAGCTTGCTCATATCCTTTCCGACAGCCGCTCCCGTCGGCACGATGTAACAGATGGTCTTGCCCGAACCGTCGAGGATGCGATACCGCTTCGGCTGAGCCCCGGCGCGGTAGATGTTCGAGCCCTCGAGCTTGCCGATCACGGCGAATTTCCCCAGATTCTCAATTTGCGCCAGCCGGGCGGCACGCGCCTCGTCGATCTGTCCGGTGACCTTCTCCAGCTCCTTGTTCTGGAGTGCCATCTCTTTTCCGACCGTACAGGCCAGCTCGAATCGTTCCACCTGCTTGAGCGTAAATTCTGCATAGCGCTGCGCCTTGCCCGCCGCTTCATTATCGGCCAGCTCCTGCAGCTTCTTCTTCACGTCGCTGTAGTCCCGCTCGCTCACCGGCTTCTTCCCTTCAGCCTTCACCAGCTTGCTCAGAGCGTAGTAGGTGTCCAGCAACTCGGATTCCGTCCCGGCCGGCGGCTCCGGCTTCTGCACCGGCACCGGCGCCGTGGGCTCGACTTCGGCCGGCCGTACCCGAACCGGCGCTTGCACAGGCTGAGTATACTGACTGCTGACCCACAAATACGCTCCCTGAGGAGGGGCAATCTTGTAATAGTCGTCTTTCTCTTCGCTCAACAACTTCACGCTGTCGCCACGGTTGAGCGTGATCTGCTTGCTGGTCGAGTGCATCGGCTCGACGTAGTCGGACCCCGCGTACACCTTCACGTCGTCCCCGGTGACAATGCCCATCGTCGGGTTTTCCAGGTTGATGCTCACGTACTGCATCGGAATCCAGGAAAAACACCCCGGAGGCGGGACAATGCAGGACCATCCCTGCTGCTCCTTGACGACCTGCACCCGATCGCCCTGGTAGAGCTTGCCGCAATGGTAAAAATTGGTGCCGGCGCCCGAGCGGATGTACACGTCGTTGCCCGTGATCTCGGCCACGTAGGAACCAGCCGAACCTCCAGCGGCAGCGGTCCGATTCGGGTCCGCCATAGGCCTCGCAGGCAGATTCACGTCGCTCTGGGCCAACGCCACCCACGGCAACCCCAGAACAGCGACCAACAGCAAGACCAGCGTCTGACGACCCGATATCGTTAGTTCCGCAGCAGGCTCAGGGGAATTCATGCGAGTTTGCATCTTCATACCTCCTAAAAGATGTTCCCATCAATGCCTCAGGAACGACCCGCCGGTTTGACGGTCCTTCACCGCTGAAGTTACTATTGGCCCGGGTGATTGTCAACCCTCAAGTCCCGCTCCCAAGGCCCGACAACGAAAAATGCGGCGTTAATCCCGCAGACGCGCGAGTTCCTCCCGGCACATCTGCAACTGTTTGGAATCCGTCAGCCCCTGAGCGGCTTTTTCCAGGTGCTTGACCGCTTGCTCGAAGTCGCCCAGGTAGCGCGAATAGAGTATGCCCAGCATCAGCTCCACCTGCTCGGCATGCTCGTAGTTGCTGTAATGGGTCAGGAACTGCTCGTAGGCCTGGGCCGCCTCGGCCGATCGATGGTCGCTGGCCAACTGGTTGGCCACGTCGAGCAGATCCTGGCGAGGCAACACTTGTTGCGAGTCCACCGCCATCAGCTCAAGGTAGGCGTCGGCGGCCGCCGCCAGATTGCGCTGACCGATCCACCGGCCGATGGAACTGCGAATCTCCCGCGTCTTTGCTTCCTTCTGGGTCTCGGCGGCGCTCTTCTTCACTTCGCCGGCGACCGCGGATTTGCGCCGCTCGGTCCCGGTAAACGGATCGTATCCACCGGCCACCACGTCGCGGTATCGTCGCCGCCGATTCCATCTCTTGATCATCGCCCAGAGATCGAAGTTGCTCCCCGCGACGAGCCGGGTCGCCAGCAACAGCAAGGTAATCACGATGCCATAGGCATAGCCGGCCAGGTGCGCATCGTACGCCACGCCGGGAGTATACCGCGCGATCCCGTTATCGATCAGAATCATCTTGATTCCGATAAAATACATTGCCGGCACCTCGACCGTGCCGATGAAAAAGAACCAATAGAGCACGGTAATCAAGGTCTGGGGGAACAGAACAAGGTACGCTCCCGTCACCGCCGCGACGGCCCCGCTGGCCCCCAGCGTCGGAGCGATGGAAGACCAGTTCACCGCAGCGTGCCCCAGACCGCTCAGAATCGCGCCGCACAGGTAGAACAGCAGGTACCAGAGATGGCCCAGCTTGTCGTTGATGTTATTGCCGAAGAGGTAGAGAAAGAACATGTTGCCCAGGATGTGGACCAGGCTGCCATGGAGAAACGCATAGGTCAGGAACTGCCAGTACTGCCGATGCGCCGGCACCAGCAGCCATTGCACGGCCCACGGACGAATTGGTAGCCTTATCGGCTGCCCGCTGATTTTATAGATGTGCATCTCTCCGTAGGAGGCGAGAAAAACCAGCACGTTGATTGCGATGAGTGCGTAATTCGCGTAGGGAGTCCGTCTCGGCCAGATGTTTGTTCTAATCGGCAACAACATGGGTCGGGTGCTTTTCCTATACTCCTACAGGGAAAACAGCATTGGGTCAATACCTTATTCTAAGCGGCTCGCAGGTTCCGGACAAGAATTAAAAAAAAGGACGGCGGGTGCCGTCCTACTCGTGGGAATGAGTCTTGAAGGAAGGCAGTTCTGCTTTGCGGCACACGCCGCGAACTGCCCACTCCGCAGTTGTCGCCCTCAGCTTTCCCGCTGCACGTAAAGTCTAAGAAACAAAACGAGGCCGGGCCAAACGCACACATACAAAAATCTTCCCTTCCGGAGGATTTCGTGCTATGGAAGGCACAAGATCCATAACATACACGAACAAGGACCGAGAAAAGACACGAAATGAATGCAGAACCGATGAAGAGACGCCTGGGAAACATCCGGGCGCAGTTCCGCCGGCACCACGTGGACGCCGTGCTGCTTACCCATCCTGTCAATGTCACCTACGTCACGGGCTTTTCCGGAGACGACAGTTGGGCACTGGTGGCCAGGAACAGGGTGTATTTGCTGACCGACAGCCGATACACCGAGCAGGCACGGCAGGAGTGTTTTCAGACGAGCATCGTGGAACGCAAAGACTCCATGGCCGAAGCCGCCGGAAGGTTGCTCGGGCGGCTCAAATCGGTCGGCACGGTGGCCATCGAGCAGACCCTGTCACTCGGCTCCTACCAGGCCCTCAAGAAACATGCGGGCGTACGATTGAAGGCCACGGACGGGCTGGTGGCGGAGTTTCGCAGCATCAAGGACGAGGGCGAAATCGGGGCGATCAAAGCCGCCGTCGCCGTCGCTGCCAGGGCCCTGGCCCGGGCAAAGGCCTGCTTCACACCGGGAATCACCGAAAGCGAACTGGCCGGCATCCTGGACCTGGAGTTCCGCAAGCGGGGATGCACGAACGGCTTCGAAACGATCGTCGCTTTCGGTGCGAATGCGTCCCGGCCGCACCATCAACCCACGCAGAGAAAGCTCAGGGCCAGGGACACGATCCTGATCGACTTTGGGGCCCGCTACCACGGCTACTGCTGCGACATCACGCGGTGTTTCGTTATCGGCAAGCCCACGAAGGCGTACCGGCACGCCTACGGAGTCGTCGAACAGGCACAGGCGGCCGCAATCGGGATGGCACGAGCCGGAGCGGCCCTCGTGGAGGTCGATGCCGCCGCAAGAGACGTGATTCGCCGGAGCGGACTGCCGGTCTACGGTCACGGCAGCGGGCACGGCTTCGGGCTGGAAATTCACGAGATACCGTTTCTGAAGGAACAGGCCAAGGGAGAGCTCCGCGCCGGCCAGGTCATTACCATAGAACCGGGAATCTACATCCCGGGCCAGCTCGGCGTGCGCATCGAGGACGACATCCTCATCACCGAAGACGGCTGCGAAATCCTCACGCGCAAATGCCCGCGCGCGGCGCTGTAACGCAAAGGGGCCCCGTCCCGCCATCAGCGACGAGGCAGCCCTTTTCTCTGTATAGCCTTCTGGCCGTCGGGCTTGGGCGTGAACATATCCGCTTTGGTCAGGCCGCAACGCCGGGCCATCTGCCGGCTGTAGGCAAGCTGCCCCAGGTCGTTCGCACCGCCGTTGTTGGTGCCGAAAGAGAATTTGGCGCCTGCGGCCTTGGCCTTCCGGATAAACTTCTCGCTGGGCAGACGGAACCGCGAGTTGATCTCGATGGCGACGCCGTTGTTCACGGCCGCCTCAATTACCCGGTCCATTCGCTCGTCGGTCCACAGGGCGTCGTATTCGTCGGCGATCTCCGCTGGAAGGTACGTCGGGTTCACGTAGATGTCGATCGGCTCATTCGTAAGGATGGCGACCGCCCGGTCGACCAGCGTGTCCATAAACTCCTGCTTGTCGCCGATCTCGACCTCGCTCGGAATCCACAGGCGCATTCGTTTGCCGCGATCGTTCGTCCAGGTCATGGAGTCGGTGAAGATGTAGTCGAACTGCGCGAGCACCTCTTCGGACACGAGGGTCACCCACTCACGCCCCTCGGCCTGTACCGCCCTATAGACCGGCTTGCCCTCAACCCGCGCGAGAAACCGGCGGAGCCCGTCGTCGCTGGAGGTCGGGAAACCGACGCCGCAGTTCTCCGCGATGCCGAACCGGACGCCCCGCCGGTTGGCGTTCTCGATCGCTTCATCGACCGTCAGGCCGCCCTTGAGGTGAACGTGGTAATCGACAATGGGGAAATTCAGCGCGGGCAAGGGCTTCACGTAGATGTTCTTGTAGTAGACCGTGCTCCCGGGATCGTGCCCCTGCAGGGCGAACGTGCCACTGCCCAGCGGGCGTGCGGATGAGGCCGTCGGCTGAGGCTTCTTCCAGTCGACGACCTTCCTGCCGTCCACTCTGACAACCACATGGTCGCCCCGCACGATGATGTGCAGGGTAAACCAGACGTCGTCCCTGGCCGGGGCCTCGTGTATGTCCTGCAAACGATACAGGCTGCCGGTTTTGCGGGGATCACGGCGGTAGCTGTTGTTGACCTGGACCTCGAAGCCCTCCCGCGGCCAGTTTCTCTCCTGATACTTAGTGTGGAAGTAGATGCCGCCGTTGGAGTTGCGCCGGGTCATCACGTCCACTCTTAACTCGAAATCTGTGAAATCTCCGCCTTCCACCGGTCCGATATAGAACAGATGGCTTCTGGACCCGTGTGCAACAATGGCACCGTCCTCCACGGAGAAGGTCTCCTTATTCTCGCTGGCTTTCCAGCCGTCGAGGCTCTTGCCGTCAAAAAGGCGAATCCACGCCTGGTCTCCAACCTGTGCCCCCACGGGAACGGCCCAAACCAACAGCGCAACGGCGATCCAGGCCGCGTGATATCTTGCTGACGTCATTCTGCAATCTCCCTGGCGTATGAAGAGAAATCAAACCGGCGAATGCCACATGGCCGCTATCAAACCAGATATGACCCCACAATGCAAGCAGCGAGGCAGAGTCAGAACGCCAGCAGTCTACGGCACGGCCACAAGGCAGGCAAACCACGAAAGATAGACGTGGAGCTGAAAAGAGAAAACAGGGAAGATTTGAACGCCGTCGCAGGCGAAATGCGCAAAAAAAAAGAAGGAGACGAAGGCAACAAGAGTAGAACTGGTTGTAGGCCCGTCTCCTTGTTGCGATATGCCAAAACGCACCATACCGCGGTTCAGTGCTTGCGAGACCAACTGATCTCCGTATGCATTCGCAACACTTATAGTTTAAGGTAAACCAGCGGGAGGGTCAAATAAATTCTCGTCCCGACCGTGCAAAACAACAAAAAAATGTTCGCACCGGCGGCCGGGCAATCAAGACCACCGGCATAGCCGGTGGTATGAGGAAGGCCCCTAAAAGGGGCC
>CAYPZL010000058.1:0-29361 GCA_964415045.1 uncultured Pirellulales bacterium
ATCCTGTTCCCCACGCCCCAGACCAATCGAAAAAGTCAGTCAACTTGAGTATATATGAAAATTGTCGAAAGCAACCCGGGATTCGGCGTAGAGAACGACTCTGGCTTCATCGGACGCTTGTGCCAACTCCAGGCTGGGTCTGCCGTACCCACACACACGAAGGACTGCATCATCGCCAAGCGGCTTCAGAAGACTGGCGCTCGCATGTGGTACTTGAGCAGACGCGACAAGCAAGGCACGTATGAGGTTAGCAGAGGCGTCAGGAAACCTCCTGAGCAATCGAGCGGCGATGTGCGCGACTTTTGGCGCTGCATAGGACGTGCCAGCATCCGTTGAGAAGAGCCGCTGAAGATAGCGTCTGTTTGTGGAGACAACGGAACACTCGGCTATGTTACGGACACTCTGGATTTGCCCGTCATATACTTGGTTTCCGCCGATCTCACACAACTCCGGCTTTATCGATCCTCCCAGCCCCAGTCCTGATCGCGTAAATGGCGAAGGTCCATCTTGTTCTGCGATGGGTCGAAACGCGACACTGTTGCCCGCTGATCCCGTCGGGATGTTGGCTGAATGAGCCAGCGCCCCAACCGTCAGAACGATAAGCCCCGTAGCTGGTTCGATGATTCGTGCGGCATCATCCAAGAGATATCGAGGGTAGTTCTGCAAGCAGGCGTCTGGCGAACCATCTGCGTTGGCATTGTGATTGAGATTGCCAGCGGAGACAATAATGACAACATCAAGCTCTCTGGCCAGAGTATCGAGGATCGAGGCCCAAGGACTGACCTTCCCCCCCTGATATGGGAGGCGTGGGTCTCCGATTGATATGTTGAAGACCCGACAGTTATACGTATCCGGTGCCTGGAAGTACTCAATGGCCTGCCGCATCTGCGTGGTGATTAGACTGTCGTCATCAAACAGACAGTCACTGTTGAGTACTCGCGCACTGTAGAGCCTGAGCGTGGGCACAAAAGACCCGCTGCGAATGCACTCTTCCACGTCCCCGTACAGGGCAAGTCCAGATACCATTGTGCCATGGCCATGGCCGTCTGAAGCATCCCCCCACGATTGCGGGATGCTTGTTGCCTCTCCGATGGCGGGGCTCAGAAGTGGATGGCCTGCTGTCAAACCGGTGTCAAGGACCGCCACTCCGGGAGCAGCATCGTCGGGAAATGGCACGTTCGGGAGATCCTCCATCCCGACCTGGAGAAGTTCGCTGACAGTGAGAGCGGGCGTAGGTGGCAGGTCAACCATGGCGACATACTCTATTCCCAGAATCCTCTTAATCAGTAAGCCTGTGGCCTTCGCTCGGAGAAGAACCATGCTCTCGCCAACATACTCATCTGTGACTCGCCCGTTCTCTGTCTGTATGAAGGTTCGAAGTGCCTCAAGCCGGTTGCGGTTCATCTGATCACTGCCGAAATCCCAGAGCTCGATGTCAACTGTGTATTGAGATCTGTCAAGGAAGCCATCTGGCTCCTGGAGTCCCTCCCTCCTAAACAGGCGTCCGATGCGGTCCTTGGGTTCGACTTCAGCAATGTCATCGATACAGGCGAAGATCCCAGTATAAGGCGCGCTCCTCTGATCCGGGTCTGTTGGGCCCTGTTGGTATTCGGACAATCGGCTTCTGAATGCTGAAAGCTCTTCATCAGATGAGAACAGAACAAGAGTCTTGTTCTCGTCGATGCTCAAGAGGACCAAGCCAGACCTCTCCCATGTTTCTTCATCGATGGTGGCATGGGGGTCGAGGCGTATGCGGAGGATGAGGCTCGGATCTATTCCTGCGGGTCTGGATCGCCTTCGGAATTGAGTCAGTACGTCATCGACCTGTCTGGTCAACAATCGGCCGTGAGGTCCATACGGTCTTGATGGTGGCGTGCCAAATCCTCGCTTCTTCTTTCTGGGCAGATCATAGTCTGCACGTGGTAGCGGCAGATGTTGCAGGTTTGGCATAGTCTTCTGTTGCCTCCCATACATGCCCTCTTAGGGCTCTCCGCGATTCGCTGCATCTCTTGCGATGGCTATGCGCTTCTTCTGCCGTTTGAGTGCCTGCTCAAACAGCTCTTGATCGATCAGATCCTTATCGCCGAGAATGGCCGCCTTCACTGCATCAAAGCATATATGCTCGATGTCGGCGTGGCTCAGCCCTCGGAGTTTCGTTGGTGCGGTCCTGTGGTCCACGCCATTGTGCGGGAAGTTCTTCAGCTTCATAGATAGAAGACGACGGATTTCACGCACGGACGGTCGAGGAAAGAGCAACACTTCATCGAATCGACGCCACAATGCAGGATCAAGAAGCTGTTCATGGTTCGTAGCTGCAATTACAATGCTTGGAGCGGTGAAGTTATCCAGCAACTGGAGAAAGCTATTCACAACACGCTTCAACTCGCCGTGTTCCGTAGTGTCGTCACGAGCCTTTCCGATTGCGTCAAATTCATCAAAGAGAATCACCCATCGGTCGGCGGCCGCATAATCGAAAACCTTTCGGAGATTAGCAGCCGTTTCTCCCAGATACGATGAGACAATGGCATCGAATCGCGTATACAGCACAGGCAGCCCCAACTCAGATGCAATCACCTCAGAACAGAGCGTCTTGCCGCATCCTGGTGGGCCACAAAACAGGAGCTTTGTGGCAGGTCGCATCCCGTGGACCCGCAGGAGTTCCGATTTGCGATATTGCAGAAGAACCCCCTCGACAACCGCCTTGCCCTCATCGGTCAGCAGAATATCATCCATTCTGTGTTCGGGGTGGCGGATGTCAAGAAGCAGCGTCTGACGCTCCTGGTCCTTGGGGGGCAAGCTACCGTTGCCAGGGGACAGTGGTTTCTGCGAGAGTGTCGGAACGTTGTCTTCGAGTATGCGGAGCAGATCCTTGGCCAGTCTGTGGTTCTTCTTTCGTTCCTCTTCGGCAATCACTTCCATAACGGCCGAACGAAACTCGTCATTATTTCCACGGCGGTGACTTAGGATCAGCTTTCGAATCAATTCACCACGTGCCATTGCTTATGCACCTATTAAGGTGTCCAAGGAAAGGTAATAGTGAGCAACCTTGGACACTTCATGCCATTGAAAACGCGCCGGGTCCTGCACCCGTTGCTCTAAAACGGCATTAGAACGCCAATTAGTAACGATGTAAAGCCAGTAGCAGAGCGAGACGAAGAGGCTAGGCTTTTTATTTTGTTGTTTTTCGTCTTCTCCAATTCCCTTTCCTTCGGTTGGCTTGCTTGGGTTCGCCGGTCAGGGCCCGATCCGTCCGGGTCGGGCAAGGCCGGATCTTGCCTCTTTATTGGCGTAATCATCGCATCAACGACTCGCTGCCGCACACGATCCGCATGGGCTAAAGCCCATCCTACTTGTTGCACTGTTTCCGGCCGTCGGTTCCACGCCGGCGGCTTTGTCCCGTTGCGATTGTCATTCTACCATCCCGACGTGGGGATTGCACGCGAGAATCCGTGCCCCGTGGCTCGTGATCCGTGGCAGCGGAGATTGCTTCGCTGCTCGCAATGACAAGATCGAATCCGCGTAAATCTGTGCCTGAAAATGGTTTACCTCGCCTGGTCTTCACGCGTGGGTTGAGAACCCATTAGAATTGACTATCGATGATTGACTATTGACTATTTCTTCGCGGGCTGGGGCGGGAGAATCGCCCATGCACCCACCCACTCATCTACTCTTCTACCCATCTGCCCATCTACTCATGTACTGAAGAAGTAACGAGGTGTTCGATACGCTATTAGCCAGGGACGCCGCCGATCCGTCGGTGCGGTCGCTCGCGGATGTTGTCAATCGACGACCTGTTTCCAGGAGCCGGGGGAGACGATCATGCGCTCGACGCAGGTGTAGCCTTCCGGCGGGGTGGCGTAGAGGTCGGGGTCGTGGGTGATGGAGTTGAAGCCCTCGCAAGTGACGGCGCCTTGACAAATGATGACGCCGACCACGCGCGCGGTATCCTGCAGGTCGAGAGCGCCTGTGACGTGAATCAGGCCGCGGATTTCGTTCGGGTACTCGTCGAGCATATCGTCGTCCCACACGTCTTCATACGACGCGCCGAAGGGATTGAAATTCGTGGCCTGCGCGGACTCCGACAAGGACAACGTCCCGCTCCTGAACTTCAGCTCCGCATTGCCGTTGACGATGAGGACGGGGCAATCCGATCGGTAGGGGTGCAGCAGTACGGCGTTGTCGAGCGTGAGCGTGTTGCCGCCGGTGTCAACGATGAGCGTTCCGTGGATGCGCGAGTTCCGGATCAGCACGGCCTGGCCGTGTGTATCGAGAAAGTACATCCCGTTCGGGTCGGGGGTGCCCCAGGGATTGCTGCCGGGACTCAAAACCTGTTTGTCGATGGTGCCGGTATAGGGAATCACGGTCGCCCTGCCGACGTAGTCGGAGACCACCGTGGCCTCGGGCATTTGTTTAGGGTCGGCGGGAACGGTCAGTGTTCCCGTGATGGTCCCGGTTTGTGCCACGGTGCCCGCTTCGGCGTCGCCGGTGATGGTGCCGGCATTGTCCAGCGTAGTGTTGGTGGAAAGCGCGGCACCAGAGACAGTGATACTCTTGCCTGAGACAACGGTGACCGTACCGGCGGCGTGCAGACAGGAATTCAACGCCTCCAAGGGCTTGATGACGGCGACAAGGGTGACCTGGGTCTTGTGACGGGCGATGCCCTTCGTACCGGTGCCCGTGAGAATCAGCGGCTGGTATTCCGAGTCGGTCAAATCGCCGTCCTGGGGGTCGATGCCTTCGAGCGTGAAGGTGGCGTCACCGAGGTGTTTGTCGGAGAGCCAGAAGCCGTTGGTCCAATTGTCGCGCCAGTTCGGATCCTGTGTCACGAAGAGCAGGCCCAGCTCGACGGCCGAGACGGCGCAGTTCCTCGCCTCGGCGCAGTCCTGGGCCCGCAGCGCGGATCGCGTCTGGATGCGAACCGCCGCCAGAGCCGCCAGGCCGATGACCGTGACCAGAACGGACGAGGCCAGTACGTGCAGGTAGACGCTGCCGCTGCATTTCCGTCGCTTCGCTCGATGGGCCGACATCTCCGGGTCTCCTCGTTACTGGTGGTGTGTCCGTACGGCCACTAGTGTCGCCAGCGTGGCGTTGTTATAGCTGGCCGTCACGGTGATGCGCTTTGCCCGGGTTTCCGACGCCTTGACTACAGCCGGGTCGTGCGGGTGGATCCAGACCACCGCAACCGTTCGCGTCCACCCCGACACGTTGGCCAGGGGCGTCCCGTCTTTGGCGACGGGAGGAGCCGCCGACCAGCCATGGTAATCGTCTACGTCATCGAAATCCGCTCTCGTGGCAGCGGCTTCGCCGGCCTCGAGGCCGAACACGGGCGATCCGTTGGGGTCCTCGTAGCTCTGGCGAAGGACCTCAGCCAGGAGCGACTCGGCCAACTGCCGGCCTTCAACGGCCACGACCGTTTGTTGCTGGATGCGTCGGGAAGCCCCCACGGTGTTCAACGCCGCAACGAACATGATGGCGACGATGATGGTCGAAATCACCGCCTCGACGATCGTAAAGGCCCTGCGACGCGAAAGCCTTTTCATCATGGGCGCGGTCGGGGCACTCATGGAGTCACCTCCGGGCGGTTGAGCGTTCGCGCGCTCGTATGGACGATGGACTGCTCGTCGTCTGTCGTCTTCAGCTCGATGTTCGCGAGCCTGAGGTAGTACGTATTCTGTATCTGCGTGACCGGGGCCGTCACTGTGCCGAAGACCTGGTAGAGCAGGGATTGATTGGCTACCGAAGACCAGGAGGCGCCTTGATCCGTGGATTGGAGAAGATGACTGTCGGCCGTGGTGATTCCGGCGCTCTGGCCCTGCAGATCGCACGCATCCTTATCCGCGACCCACTCCACCAGAAGACAGAGCCCCTGGGTCGGAGCCAGTTCACCAGCGTTGGAACAACTCAGCTCCTGCGTCAGGTAGTCCTTTGTCAAGGTCGATTCCAGAAGCGTTGTCTCCTCCAGGACCGTGCCGCTCGGCTGGTGCGCGACCGTGGCCAACTGCAACTGGACTTTGGATTCTCCCTTAACCGGCGCGTGCGTTTTGGCGAAGAACTGGACTCGCGTGACCTTCCAGGTGATCGCGTCGGGCGGCAGGGAAGGGAGGAAGTATTGCCCGTACGAAGCGGAACTACTGATCGTATAGTCCGCCAGATTCTGGGTGGAGCTGTGCTCGATCAGCAGGGTCTCGGCGCTCTCATTGACCACCGTGATCTCGTTGCTGATCGTTTCGAGGTCGTACGAGAGAGCGAAATCCTGAACGGAGCCGAGCATCTCGACGACGGCGCCGGCGTTGTATTGTCGCGTGAGGGGATCGCCGGGGGTCCCGGACCAGGCGTAGCGGATGGTCTCGGGCACGTCGTCGTTGGTGCGGTCGGCGACGGTGAACTCGATCGCGGTGGCGCTGTTTTCGTTGACGGCCACGGCGTACTGGAGTTCGGTGGCGATTTGTTGGAGGGCCCGGCCGGCGGTGATGGCGGCGGCCGCCGGGTTGGCCGCGTCGGGCATCGCGCGTCCCGCGATAATCATCGCCGAGCCGACGCCCAGCATGATTACCGACATAACCGCGACCGCGACGACCATCTCGATCAGCGTGAAGCCGCGCCGCACGCACCTGCGAATCCGCTCGCCTTGTCGCTTTTCCGGGATCATTGGATTGTCACCTGGCCCGTTTCACCGTCGACGACGATGGTTCTCTGCTCGGCCCCCACGGCCACGACGACGGCGCCCCCGCTGTTAGGCGTGCCCCATCCGTCGAAGACGATCTGGCCGCTGCCGCCGAAGTCGGCCGAGACGAGCTGCGCGTCGTACGGCTCGTCCGTCAGGTCCACGATGTAGTTGCCGGGCGCGCCGTCGAAGGAGACAACGCTGCTGAGCTCATATGTCTCCGTCCCGGCCGAGAACGCCACCGTGCGAGAGGCCGACGCGGTTCGCGCGCAGGACTGCGCCTGGCGCAAATCGGCCGCCACGCGCCGCGCCGCGAGGTCGGCCTGGTGGCGGAACATGGCGCGGCTGTAAAGAGGCACGGCGATGCTCGCGAACGTCAGTGTGATCGCCAGCACGAGGACCACCTCAAGCAGACTGAACCCTCGGGTTGTCTCCGTCGCGCGGCTCATCATGCCTGACCTCGGAGTGCGTCTCCATTGTGATGGAATGCAGATCGGGCCGCTGCGGTGGGTTTAGCAGCAGCCCGAATCAAGTTCGTTGGGGCCCGTTCGGCGCCGGGCCGTGGACAGCCAAGTGCGGCCCGCCGGAGGGCGAGTCCCGCACCCGCTCAATAGGTCGAGTACAGGTTGTTGGCGTCGTCCACCTCAGTCGTGGTATTGGCCCGAATGTCTCCGGTCGCCTCCGTGTAGATCCAGCCGATATCCGCCCCGTCCAACGCCGCGATGCCGGTGGCGCCTTTTCGCGCGCCCACGGGCAGCGGCGGAACGCTGCGCAAATACGGGCCGTAAATGTGCGTGCTCGTCTTGGATGCACTCACGGCTCCGGAAACGTCCGTGTATTGCGTCAATTCGTTTACGATGCCGGCTGCCGTCGGGAAGCTGCCTCCGTGCTCGGCCGAAAACAGGTCAATGGCGTTACGCAGGACCGCCAGATCGCCTTGCAGGGCCGCATCATTAGCGCCCTTCGAACCCCGGCTCATCCGGGGAATGCCGATCGCCGCCAGGATGGCAATGATCGCCACGACGATCACGACTTCGAGCAAACTGAACCCACCTCTGGTTGTGCTTCTACGCGTGCTCATACATACTCTCCTACCAAATCCACCAATCTCTCCTCCGAAACGGTGTTCGTTTCAGAGATATCGGCAAAACAGGAGCGGCTATTAAGTAATTCTACGCAACAACTATCTGAAACAAACCGTGTGGGGCGGTTTGAAGCATCACCGGTCACAGGTCCGCTAATTCGAGTCTTACGCGCAGGCCGGCCCCCTCGAAGAGCGCCGCGCGGTTTTCCACCATAACGAGCCGGAAGCCGTCGATCTCCTGCCCGGGCCGCAGAAGACGGTCGTCGATCAGAACGTACGATCGAGGGCCGTCGAGGACAACCGCCGTGAGATGATGCCGCCTGGCAAACACCTCCCCGGCGGTCAGCGGTGTCCGCGCAGGCTCGTCGTTGAGATTCGACCACGACGACGGCAACGAAAAGGGGTTTCTCACGCGCTCGAAATCGACTTTCTTATCTGACCACAGACGATTGAGACATTGCGTGACGGGCGCCTCTTGCGGCGGGGCCGACTCTGCGGGAAGATCCGCCGCCGGCAGCGTTGATCCGGGCGCCGATGCCGACGAGCCGGCCGAGGCCGCCGCCGGTCCGCCCCGGGGGCGTATCAACACGCGGTCGACCGCCAGGCCGACCAGCCCCACGCCGAAGATTCCCAACATTATTTTTTGACCTCTGGTAAAACGCATCGCAAATCGGACCTAGGGCAAGGACGTAACAGAACCAGGAAGACTCGTCGTTGGAGCCGCCGCCACCGGCGTCTGGGAAAGGGCATACCACAACAGCTCGAAGCGGAACGTTTCGGACTCCGACGCCCGGGCGGGGTTGCCGGTCAGCTCGATCTTGACCACGCTCATGTCGGGAAACGCCGAGCCGAGCCCGTGCAGGAAGCGCCCGTATCGCTCGTAGGAGCCTCTGCCGACGATGGTCATGGGAACGACGTCGCAGTGCAGCCCGGGACACATTTCGCCCGTGCGAACGTCGTCCACCTCCAGCTTGCAGTCTGCAAAGAAACTCGCCAGACCGGCGATCCGCTTGTTGATGTGCGTCGTCGAATCCAATGTGACGCTGCCGGAGGCCAACTCGTCTTTGAGCGTCTCCAGCCGGTCCTGCCCTTGCGCCAGCGCCGCATCCAGTTCCGAGGCCTTGCACGTAAGGCCGTGGAGCTGCCGCCGCTGTTCGGCCGCCGCGGAGCGCCGCTGAAAAAGCGGCCGGACCGTCGCCGCATAGAACGCCAGCGAGGCGAAAACGCACACCATCACGCCCGCGACGTCGATGTGCAACCATGCCAGCTTTTGCAGACTTCTCCTGCGCACCACGACACCCTCTAAAAATGACACTCGACAGCAAACGCCAGGGCCCGACCGTCCAGAAACGCCTGTCGGCAACTACTCGTCAGCCTGACCAGCTCAAACGCGCCGAGGGCCTCCAGTCTCAACACGAACTGGGAGACGGACTCCTGCGTCCGCCCGAAACCGCGCAGCACCAATTTGTGCCGGCGCTCGGCCAGCAGAACGTCCAGCGGCCGGGACGCCAGCGTCTTCTTCCATTTCTCCGTCATGATCGGCTCGCTGCCGCCGAGGGCCACAAGCTCAAAACGACTCAACACCACCTCTTCGCCCATCTCATGTGACAGCCCAACCAGCAACCGGCTCCAGTCCGGCAGTTCGTCGAGGGCCTGCGTCGTTTCCCAGGCTGCGGTGGCATCGGCAAGCTCCCGGTCCAGCTCCCGCATCCGGCAGTTGGCCAGCTCGATCTGCTGTGTGGCCTCGGCGAGCTGATCGGCGAGGCTGTGATTCTCAGCCGGGTAGAGAACGCGCGCCGCCAGCGAACCCGTCGCCAACAGCAGGGCGTACGTTCCGGCGATCATCGCCCAGAGACGCAGTCTCTTTCGGAGGCGCTTGCGGGCCAGCCGGGCGGCGGGAATCAAGTTCACATCGCCCATCATCGCCCTCCTCCAAATTGCGCCAGCCCGACCGCCATCGTCAGGGCCGGGTTGCCCGCCTTGCCCAACAATTCCGCCGGACTCTCCATCAAGTCGCTCGGAGCGGTCGCCCTGGCCTCGACGCCCAGACGCGGCCCGAGGTACGACCCAAACTCATTCACCCCGGCGCCCCCACCGATGAAAAGCAGTCGTTGCACCCCAGCGCCGGGAAACTGATGGTTCGCATAGGACAGGGGCACCCTCAGCTCCTCCACCAGCCTGTCGAAATGGGCGCGTGTGTGCCGACGGATCGCCTCGACGGTCTGGCGGTCGAAGTCGCTCGTCGGCCCCTCGGAGACCAACCCGACCGTGTCGATCACATGTTGGGCGGATTCCAGCGGAATTCCAAACGCCTCGGTCAGCTTGCGCGCGAGGGCGCCGATGCCGGCTTTTTCCAGGGAGCGCTCGTAGAGCAGTGCCGAGCCGCAGACGAACAGGACGGACGTGGAGTGCCATCCTAAATCGACGATGGCCGTGATCTCGGGCGGCGCCAGGATCAGCGGCGCGCACGCCCGTGCCGCCGCCGCACCGGGGGCGTCCAGGCCCGCAACATCGAATCCGGCGCCCTCGAAGACATCGAGAAGAGCGTTCGCCGCTTCGTGAGGGCAGCCGACGGCAAGCGTTTGCGTCACCGGCTTGGCGCTGTCGGGCGCTTTGAGTTCCCAGTGGGCCATCTCGAACGAGTCCGGCTCGACGTTGTGCAGCCGGGACAATTCCATGCGGGCAATTTGTCCGAGCGGGGCGCCGGAGACCTTGGCGGGCAGTTCCAGAGCCGCACGCAAGAGATGCTCCTGCGGCGCCGCGATCACGATGCGGCTGCCGCTGAAACCTTGGCGCTTGAGCACGCGCCGCAGCACCAGCGCATCGGCCGCACTGACCGGTCCCTCCGCTTCTGCCCGAGGCAGCAGGCACAACGCCTGCACGCGGTATTCCTGCCCGCAAACGAGCAGTTGGGCGGCGGTCATCGTCCGTCCGCCGATGTCAACTCCGATGGCCGTTCGTCCGCGCCGATGCATTACCGACCTCCTTGTGTCATCGCCGTCAGGTCGAACAGCGGCATGAACATGCAAATGGAAATCAGACCGACCAGCACACCCATGAAAATGAGAATCACCGGCTCGATGATGCTCGTCAATGACCGGATCACCACCTCGTTCTCTTCGTCCAGAAACGTCGAGACGTTCAGCAGCAACCGGTCGATCTCTCCGCTGTCCTCACCGCTGCGAATCGCCTCGTGGATGGACGGGCTGATGAGCCTTGTGTCGGAGAACGCCAGGCTCATCGGTTCGCCCCGGGCGACGTACTCCTCGGCTTTGGCGATCAGCTCCCGGTATCGCACGTTGCCGGCGGAATCCTTCACGAGGCCCAGCGCCTCGAGAATCGGTATGTGCGCCTGCACGAGCAGGCCCAGCAGGCGGACGATGCGCGCCGTCGCGAAGCTGCGGGCGACCCGCCCGAGACAAGGCATCCGGAGGATGGCCGCGTCGCGGAACGCTCTGCCCTTCGGTCCCCGCAGATACGTTACCAGAGACACGATCCCCCCGGCCGCGAGCAGCAATGCCAGCCACCAGTACTGACGGAAAGCCGCGCTGATGTGTACCAGAGCCCGTGTGCTCGCCGGAAGCGGGACGTCGAGCGTGGCAAACAACGCCGAGAAACGCGGAATGACGAAGATCAGAAGCAACGCGAAGATCGTCAGGCCGACGGTCACCAGCATACTGGGGTAGATCAGCGCGCCCGTGATGGAATTGCGAACCCTCAATTGTTTTCGTTTCAAGTCGGCCAGACGGTCGAACATCGCCAGAAGGTGCCCGCTCGATTCTCCCGCCGTGATGAGACTTCGGTAGATCGGATCGAAGTAGTCCGGATGTCCCTCCATCGCCTCCGCCAGGGACGCTCCCTGCTCAAGGCGTCCGCGCACGCTGGCGATAATCTCGCGCCACGGCCCCGGTCGCGTCTGTCGCTCCACGGCCCGCAGCGCATCGACGAGTTGTGTGCCGGATGAGACCAGGACGCAAAGCTGGCGCGAAAACATCGCGATATTCTTGAGTCTCTGCCCCCCGCCGAGGCGACGGCGGCGCGGGCGTGATTCCCTGGAAAGGCCGGCTGCCTGCGGGGCGATCTCCGCGACGTACAGCCCCTTGCGGCGCAGCATCTCGCTGGCGGCCGCTGCGTCGCCGGCGTCCACGACGCCGGCGGTGGCCTGCCCCAATTCATCGTATGCCTTGTAGGCTAACTTCATACGACCTCCGCCGGTTCCGGGACACGGCGCTTGCGGCGGAGCGCCTCGGCGCCGGTATCCTCGCTGTGCGTGACGGCAAGAACCTCCTCCAGGCAGGTCCGCCCTTCGAGGGCCAGCAGCACTCCTTCTTCGCGAAGCGTCAGCACCCCGTCTTTGGCCAGGGCTTCACGCAACTCGTGGGTGGGGGCGGCCCGGTGAATCAGGCGTCGAATGTCCGGCGTCACTTCCATGACGGCGTAGATGCCCGCCCGGCCCCGAAAACCCGAATTGTGGCATTCCTGACAGCCCGCGCCCCGCCGAAACGGACGCCCCGGCTTGTCCGAAAGACCCGCATCCTCCAGCACGTTTTGTTCCGGAATGTACTTGGCGGCGCAGTGTTCACAGACCGTCCGCGCCAGCCGCTGGGCGACGACCCCGTTGAGAGCGCCCGACAGCAGATAAGGCTCGATGCTCATGTCCAGAAGCCGCGCCACCGCTCCCGGCGCGTCGTTCGTATGCAGCGTGGCCAACACTAAGTGACCGGTCAGCGCCGACTGCACCGCCACGCGCGCCGTCTCTTCGTCGCGAATCTCCCCCACCATAATCACATCGGGGTCCTGCCGCAGGATGCTGCGCAGCGCCCGCGCAAACGTCATGCCGATGGCCTCGTGCACCTGGATTTGATTGACCATGTCGAGCTGATACTCGACGGGGTCTTCCACCGTAACAATGTTGCTCTCGGGGCTTCGGATCAGGTCCAGGGCCGAGTACAGGGTGGTGGTCTTGCCGCTTCCGGTCGGTCCGGTCACGAGGACCAGTCCGTACGGCTGGCGCAGCATGCGCTCGAACGCCTCCAGCGTGTCGCGCCGAAAGCCCAGGTCTTGCAGGCGAACCCGGAGATTCGCCTTGTCCAGGATGCGAACGACCACCTTCTCGCCCAGCAGCGTGGGCATGCTGGACACGCGCAGGTCGATCTCCCGGCCCTCGGCCACGATGCGCACGCGTCCCTCCTGGGGTAGCCGTTTTTCCGCGATGTCCATGCGACCGATCACCTTGATGCGCGAGACGATCGAGGCATGCAGGCCCGAAGGCGGTTTCATCAGCTCCCGCAGCGTTCCGTCGATCCGGTACCGGATGCGGCTGCCCTTCTTGTCCGGCTCGATGTGAATGTCGCTGGCCCCGTCTTTGATGGCCGTCAGCAACGCCACGTTCACCAGGTTGACGATGGGACTGCCTTCCACCATGCGATCCAGGTCCGTGGCGGGCCCGTCATCCACCGATTCCCGCTCCACCACCTCCACCTCGCTTTCCGCCAGCGAGGCAAGGAAGGAATCCACGTCGGTGTTCCCGGAGGCGTATTTCTTGATGTATTCGAGGATGTTCTGGCGCGGGGCCAGCACGGGACGGATCTTGCAGCCGGTCAACTGGCCCAGCCGGTCGATTTTGGGCAGCGACTGCGGTTCGGCCATCGCCACCGTCAGCGTGCCGTGCACCTTGAACATCGGGATCGCCCCCAACCGCAGCGCTTCCTCCTCCCCGATCAGCTCCAGCAGCGAGAAATCCACCAGCCCGTGACGCAACTGACAGAAGGGCACGGCGAGCTGTTGAGCCAGGTACCGAAGCATTTGCACGCTTTCGACGGCGCCCTGGGCAACGAGCATTTCGCCGAGCATGCCGCCGGAAGTCCGCTGCTCGGCCAGGATGCAATCGAGCTGTTCCTGCGTGATGGCGCCCTCCGCGACGAGCGTCTCTCCCAAGCGAGATGCCGACCGGCGCTCTGTCACAGGAAACTCCTTACGGCGGTATTGGTATCTTCAAAATGCTCGAACTGCGCCGACAGTCCCGTCAGATCCAGGACCTGACGGAGGGTCTCGTTCGCGGCGCAGACTTTCAACCCCTTGCCGCTCTGGGCCAGCTCCCGGGCGACGTCCGCCAGGGACTCCAGCCCCCGGCTGTCCACGTAGGGCAGTCTCGAGGCGTCCACCACCACCCGGCCCAGATTCTCGCGCACCAGTTCCGCCATCCGGTCCTTGAAGGCGTCCGCCTCCACCACCGTCAGGGGACCGTCGGGGCGAACGACGATCACCGCGCCGCGCTGTTGCGTCTGCATTTCCATGTTACAGCTCCTCCTCGCCCACCGGCAGGACGAAGGTGAACGTGCTGCCCTTGCCGGGCTCGGAAGTTACCGTGATGTCCCCGCCGTGCAGCCGGGCCACCTCGCGGGAAATCGCCAGACCCAGACCGGAGCCTTTCACCCGGTTCGCCTGTGGATCTTTCGATCGATAAAACTTCTCGAACACCCGCTCGATCTCGTCAGGGTCGATGCCGATGCCGGTGTCACTGACGCCGACGCTAAGCTGCCCCTTCTCGACGGCGGCCGTCACCGTCACGCGACCTTTCTCCAGTGTATATTTCAGGGCGTTGCCGACCAGGTTGTGCAGCACCAAGGCGATCTTGTCACGATCCGCCTGCAAAACGGGCAGCTTCGGCGGAAGCTCGAAGTCCAGCGCGATCTGTTTGTCTCTTGCCTGGGCCTCGTGATCGGCCTGGAGCTGTTGCAGCAGGGCGTCGAGACGCACGTCGTCGCGCTTGAGCCCGAACGAACCCGCTTCGATCTCGGAAACCGACAGGATCTCGGAGACGGTGCGTTCGAGCCGTAGCGCCTCGTCGTTGATCACGTTCAGGCACTTGCTCGTGGCCGCCAGGTCTCGCTCGCAATGCTCCAGCGCGTCCTCGACGAACAGGCGGACGTTGGTCAGCGGCGTGCGCAGCTCGTGGGCCGCCTTGGCCAGAAAACTGTTCATGGACGCCTGCGCGACACGCTGCTGCGTGACGTCTTCGATGGCGACCAGGACGCTGCGCGAATCGTCGTGGCTGACGGGACAGAGCGTCAGACGCAATACGCCCGCCGCGGCCGAGCCGCTGTGCTCCAGCTCGATCGCCACGCGCTTCGCACCGAGGTTCTGCGTCGCGGCGCGGATGTCGGCCACCACGCGCGGGTCGTCGATCACCTGCGAGACCTCGCTGCCGACCAGACGCTCGCGTTCAATCCGCAGCAGCACCGCCGCCACGCTGTTCGCACGCGATATCTGGAGCCGGTCATCGACCAGGAGCAGCCCGTAAGGCGCCACGTCGAAAGCGGCGGACATCTCGTCGGCCGTCTCCGAGCGCTCGTGCAACACTTCCTTGACCTGCTTGATCGCAGAGCGGATCTCCGCGCTCTGACGTTCGCCCAGCAGCTTGTTCCACGCCACCGCCTCGCGGCCGAGGCTCGGGTCCAGCTCCAGCATCGAGAAATCCGCGTGCCCGTCCTTGCCGCCGGCCGCCAGCAGGATCTCCTGGATCGCGCCGATGGCCTTGAGCCGGAAACGCGCGTGGCGATGCACTAGGAGCATGCTCGCCAAGGCTAGGCACCCGATGGCCATCTGGGCGGTCTGGGGAGCCAGGCCGGCTTCGAGGCGGTCGTCGATTACGGCCGCGATTTCCAGCGTGGCCGCGCCGCGGTTGGGCACCGACAGCGGAAAAATGAACTTCGCAACGTTGCCGCCAAATTCGTGGCTGGCTGGGGGCGCTTGCCCTTCCCAGGAGTCCGGCAGCGTGATTGTGGTGATTTGGGTCGGTTTTGCGTCGGCTATGACGCCGCCGTCGGGCAAAACGATGCGGCAGGACGTCAAATCGTGCTCCAGGCCCGCTTCAGCCAGCACCCGGCGCAGGGTCGAAAGCTCGTCGGCCGCGATCAGCGCCTCGGCCGTCCGGGCCATCACGCCCCCGACGACCTTCACTTTCTGCACGCCTACCTTCTCCTGTAAGTCCTTTCGATACACGAGGTTACGCCACACCGACGCGATCAGGCTGACCATAAAAACCGCCACCACGGCAAAAATGAGCACGGCAAACAGCGAATCGCCGCGTAGCAGGTCGCCGCGTACGGCAAACAGCCCGCCAGTCGCAGACTTATCCGTTCCCATAGCATCTCCTCATACGATGAGCCTACTTGATCCCTCTTTCGGCCATTTCCGCAGCGATATTAAGCACTCTCGCCGGCCGAAACGTCCGCCGGCCCTCGCGCAAGCCAAGTCCCATAATGGACTTGCGCACCGGCGATTCGGGCGTCGCCCGCCGCACCGCACGGGGCGGGCCGTTTGGGCCGCAACGGCGGACGCGCATATTTCGGACCCTCCGGCCGGAACCGCCCAACCGGCCCCGACCGCCGAAATCGCCCCGAAAAATGCCCAATTCCAGATGAACGCGCGCTACTAAAAAAAATCGAAAACCGCCAAATGTTCGCCCTAAGTCCCTGCCGCCAAAAGCTTTAACCCGTTTTCAGAAAAGCCCCCGAAATCCCCCCTTTATCGCCCCTCCCGGACCATTTCCGACCCCTTTCCGCGCCCTTTCAAACCCCAATCGAGCACTTTTCGCGATTGTTAGCGCCACCAAACTTTACAACTGTAAAGCGCTGTTCGACTTTGGCACAAGGTTTGCGATGGCCAGCGGGCCGGCTGGTAGATGAGTAGATGGGTAGAAGAGCAGATGAGGGAAGTATTAGGGCAAGTGATCGAACAATAAGAACAACTTATGGCGTGGGTGCTCACCACAGAGACACGGAGAGGAGATAATGCAGAGCAGAATGCGAAACGACGAAGGCCGTAGAGGACGCGAAGGGAGAGACGGCGCTATGCGGCGCAGCTCTCGGAGAGCAGGGCCGCCTGTTCCAGGACGGTTTGGGTGGCCTTCTCCTGCTTATCGGGCGGGTAGCCATGCTTGCGGAGGATGCGTTTGACCATCGTTCGCAGCTTGGCCCGGACGCTTTCCTTGACGGTCCAGTCGATCGAGGTATTGCGGCGGACCGTTTCGACCAGCTCCTGGGCGATAGCGCGCAGGACCTTGTCCCCCAACACCTTCACGGCGCTGTCGTTGACTTCCAGCGCATCGTAGAAGGCGAGCTCTTCGGTCGTCAACCCGAGCGTCTCGCCCTGGCGGTGCGCCTCGCGCATCTGGCGGGCCAGGTCGATCAGCTCCTGGATCACCGCCGCTGCTTCGATGGATCGATTCTGGTACGCCCGGATCGTTTTTTCCAGCATCTCGGCAAACGAGCGCGACCTGACGAGGTTCGTTCGCTTGAGGGTGCGGATTTCATCGGCAAGCAGCTTGCGCAAGAGCTCGGCGGCGAGGTTCTTATGCGGAATATGCCTGACCTCTGCGAGAAACTCCTCGGACAGAATGGAAATATTCGGCTTCTTCAATCCGGCCGCAGAGAAGATGTCGAGGACCTTCTCGCTTGCGACGGCGCGCGAGACGATCTGCCTGACGGCGAACTCGACTTCCTCGTCCCCCTTGGCCCCTGCGCCACCACCGCCGGTGGTCTTTCGTATGGCTGAGCGGACTGCCTGGAAGAAGCCGACGTCGTCCTGGATGCGCAGCGCCTCGGTGTGCGGAACGGCCAGCGCGAACGCCTTGGTCAAAGCACCGACGGCTGCGATGAGTCTCTCAGCGCCGTTTTCGATAGAGAAGATGTGTTCCTGAGCGAGCGGCAGCACGGAAAGCTTCTCTTGTGGCTTGCCTGTGACGAAGAGCGAGTAGTCGAACCCATGGAAGAGGCCCGCGCAAATTTCGTACTTTTCCAGCATGACGGCGACGGCCTGCTCCTGATCGATGGCGGTCTGCCCCTTGCCACCGCTGCGGGTATAGTCGGCCATCGCCTTTTGCAGCTCGGCCGCCAGGCCGAGGTAATCCACGACGAGCCCGCCCGGCTTGTCGCGGAAGACGCGGTTGACGCGCGCGATCGCCTGCATCAGCCCGTGTCCGCGCATCGGCTTGTCCACGTACATCGTGTGCAGGCAAGGGACATCGAAGCCGGTCAGCCACATGTCACGCACGATCACGACGCGCAGCGGGTCGTCCGGGTCCTTGAACCGCCTGGCGATTTCTTCCCGACCCTTCTTGCTGCGAATGTGCATCTGCCAGTCCGTCTCAGAGGCCGAACCGGTCATGACCACCTTCAAAGCGCCGCGCAGGTCGTCTTCCTCGTGCCAGTTCGGGCGCAGCTTGACGATGGCGTCGTAGAGGTCCACGCAAATCCGGCGGCTCATACACACCACCAGCGCCTTGCCCTCGATCGCATCGAGACGCCTCTCGAAATGCTCGACGAGGTCGCGGGCGACCAGAGCGATGCGTTTCTCGGTGCCCACCATCGCTTCGAGCCGGGCCCACTTGCTCTTGATCTTCTCCTTCTTCTCGATTTCCTCGCCCTCGGTCGCCTCCTCGAAGTCGGGATCGATGCGGGGCTTTTCCTCGGGCTTCAGGTCGATCTTGGCCAGGCGTCCCTCGTAGTAGATCGGGACGGTGGCGTTGTCGGCAACGGCCTGCTGAATGTCGTAGATGCTGATGTAGTCGCCGAAGACGGCCCGCGTATTCTTATCGGTAAGCTCCAGGGGCGTTCCGGTAAAGCCGATGAACGAGGCGTTGGGCAGGGCGTCGCGCATATGCCGGGCGAAGCCGTCGATAAAATCGTACTGGCTGCGGTGCGCCTCGTCTGCGATCACGACGATGTTGCGCCGCTGCGACAGCTCGGGGAACGTATCGCCTCTGACCTCGGGCATGAATTTCTGGATCGTGGTGAAGATGATCCGGCCGGAAGCGACCTGGAGCATCTCGCGCAGGCCCGGCCGGCTGGTCGCCTGCTGCGGGACCTGGCGCAGCAGCTCGCTGCACCGGCTGAACGTTCCGAAAAGCTGATCGTCCAGGTCGTTGCGGTCGGTCAGAACCACGAGGGTCGGGTTCTCCATCGCCGGATGCAGAATGACCTTGCGGGCGAAGAACGTCATGGTCAGGCTCTTGCCCGAGCCCTGCGTGTGCCAGACGACGCCACAGCGCCGGTCCCCGTTCGGACGCGACGCCTCGACGGTGGTCTCAATCGCCTTGAGCACCGCGTGATACTGGTGATAGCCCGCGATCTTCTTGACGATGCGCCCGTTTTCCTGCTCGAACACCACGAAATGGTTCACGTATTCCAGGAGCCGCCGTTTGTCCAGCAGGCCCGCCAGGAGTACTTGAAGCTCCGTTACGCTCGCCGGCGCGGTCTTGTCGCCCTCGATCGTCCGCCAGGGCATGAAGCGCTCTTTGTCGGCTGTCAGCGAGCCGACCCGCGCCTCCAGGCCGTCCGAGACGACCAGGATTTCGTTGTACGCAAAGAGGGATGGAATCTCGTTCTTGTACGTCTGCAACTGGCCGAACGCGGTCCAGAGGGTGGCGTCCTCGTCGACGGGGTTCTTCAGCTCGACCACCACCAGCGGAAGGCCGTTGACGAAAATCACGATGTCGGGCCTTCGGTTGTGCTGATCTTCGATCACCGTGAATTGATTCACCGCCAGCCAGTCGTTCTTGTCGGCGTCCGCGAAATCGAACAGCCACGCCTTGTCGTGGACGGTGCGGCCGTCCTGCCCCTGGTACTCGACGTCCACACCGTCGGTCAGAAGGCGATGAAACGCTCGGTTCGTCCGCACCAGGGACGGCTCGCCCAAATGGGCGACCTGGCGAAACGCCTCCTCCTGCGCCTCGGCCGGTAGCGCCGGATTCAGCCTCGCGATGGCCTCCTGCACGCGCCTCGCCAAGATCACGTCATCGTAGCCGCTGCGCTCGGCGAACAGGCCCTCGGGCGCAATGTCCGGACCCGAGGCGGTTTCGTACCCCAATTCCTCCAACCAGTTCAGAGCCGCCTCTTCCACGACGGACTCGGTCATCCCTTTCGCACTCATCGTCTCTTTCGCCTTTCGCTGCGCACCCGGTAGAGGCGCTCGGTGAAGCCGCCCTCGGTCTCGAAGGCGGCCGCTTGTGCTTGCAAGTGGCGGTCCAGGAGATGGCAGCACAGGTTCAGCAGCGACAACGCCGCATTGGCTACCAGCTCGGCCGAGCTCGGCACGGACGCGCACGGACTGTCACCGACCGTCACGGACTCCTGCGTCTGTGCCCGTCCGTGCTTGCCCGTGGTTGTCCTTGCCCGCTCGCGCTCGTCCTGGACCCAGCGCTGCACCTGCTCCAGCGTTGCGCAGCGCTTCGCCTTGAACCGCACGAGCGCCGGATGCTGCGGGGGCCACTGCGCCAGGCTGTGCTGGCGCAGGAAATCCTCATAGTCCAGGCGCAGCTCTTCCAGGCTGGCACGCGCTACGTTGGTGAGCTTGAGCTCGGTCTTCTTGGAGGTGCCGGAGGCCTGGCTGCCTTCGGCGATGTTCTGCACGCCCGACCGCGCCGCCTGCACCATCTGATCGCGGGTCCGGCTGCGCCTCTCGATGTACCGCTCGCTGAAACGCACCGTCACGTCATAGATCAACTGGCCCACCCGGAAGCTCTTGAGCTTGCGGTACCCGCCATGAGCCGGTATCAGTTGCTCCCGCTCCGACATCTCTCACACCCCCTCCCGGCAACCGTCCGTGTCCGTCCCTGCCCGTCCCCCGCCCTCCAAGACCCCCGCCGCACCCGAAACGCGCAACTGACCCGACAACAACTTCGGAAGCAACGTGTCACGAAGCGACGCAAGCGTCCGGGACTCGGCTCGGCTCATCGCTGCTCGCTCGTAGAATGGCGCGCATATCCTCTGGTACTCGTCAATGAGCTCGCCCGGCGGTAGTACAACGGGATACTCTGCAATCACGTCAGGCCGCACAGCCGGATAGGCTCCTCCGTCGGCCATCAGACCAAGATATTCGAAGACGGTGGGCAGGGACAAAGCCGAGTGTAGGAATGCCCATCTCCCAGGATGTGGTGTCAGCACGGCAAAACCTGTTGATGCAACCAGATTCTCCGGAGGATGCAGACATAGGAAATAGGCTTGCCGTTCTGGCCTAACTGTGGACAGGACTGTGTCTCCG
Organism: uncultured Pirellulales bacterium; assembly: GCA_964415045.1. Taxonomy (GTDB): domain Bacteria; phylum Planctomycetota; class Phycisphaerae; order Sedimentisphaerales; family Anaerobacaceae; genus CAYPZL01. The sequence continues at coordinate 20,793 of CAYPZL010000058.1, forward strand.
TGGCGCAATCGACGCCGCGCACGACTTGGCTCATCGCCGCGTCGATAGAGCGAGGTGGCATCCACATTGCCACAGTGTACCTGCGAGATTTCCACATATTCGATGGTGGCAAGGGGATCATTCTTCGCCAGCGTCCACGCGTTGATTTCTGAAATATCGCTGATGGTGCCCACCTTCCACCCCTTCGGTATCGGGCCGATGGTGGAGGGTTGGAAGGCGTTGGGGAAGAGGCGGGCGATTTCTTTGGTCATGGCGTGCGGCCTGCGGCCGGCGGCTTTGGCCCGGACGGGATCGAAATCCACAAACCAGCTCCGAAACAACGCCCGTGCCAGCGACTCCAACGTCCCATTCATCCGACGATGCAACTCGATCTTGTCGTCCAACGTACCCAGAATGTGAGCGATGGCTTTTTGCTCGCGGAGAGGAGGGACTCTGATCGGAAACCGTGGAAACTCAATGAGGGGGATTCTATCAACGGTGCTGCCATGCACCGTGTATGCCCGTAGAGTCTGCTGAAATTCTGGTGCCAAGAAAGCATATAGAAGAAAACGCGGGGCCACCTTCTCTTCATCGGGACGCATCAATGCCATCCGTCGCCCCAGACAACACTTGAGCCCTCGGGGGATCAGTCCGGCCTCTCCAAGACGCGTCTCATAGGAAAAGACAATGTCATTCGCGCGTGGCGTGATGCGTCTTGTCCATCTGATGAAATCCTCTTCAGATAGGTGCGCCGATCCGGTGGTGTCGATTCTACCGTTAGACAAGCAGGATATACCGAGAAAGACAGGGCCGGCCATCGTCTTCTTAGGGGTGGCATGAGGCCCATCATAGATGCCCTCACACAGGTCACCGATGCAGACGCGTTTCCAGGAATCAATCGCCATAGCCCAATCCCTTCAGATTGGTCTTGATGACTTTTTCGAGTTTGGCGGATTCGGCGAATTGTTCCTTTAGTTGTTTTGTCAGTCGTTTCATTTTCAGGTCGAAGGGTTCGTCGTCTTCCTGGATATCTGCGGCGCCGACGTAGCGGCCGGGTGTGAGGACGTAGTTGTGTGACTGGATTTCTTCGTTGGTGGCGGATTTGCAGAAGCCGGGGACATCCTTATACTTGCCGGCGTCCTTTTCGCCGCGCCAGGCGTGGTAGGTGGTCGCGATTTTGCGAATATCCTCGTCGGTAAGCTCGCGGTGCGTCCGGTCGATCATGGTTCCCATCTTCCGCGCGTCGATGAAGAGGGTCTGGTCCCGGCGGTCGCGGAATTTGCCGTTGCCCTTGTTGCGAGCGACGAACCAGAGGCAGGCGGGGATTTGCGTGCCGTAGAACAACTGGCCGGGCAGGGCGATCATGCAATCGACGAGGTTGGCCTCGATGATGTTCCTGCGAATTTCGCCTTCGCCGCTGGTGTTGGAGGACATCGAGCCGTTGGCCAGGACGAAGCCCGCGATGCCCGTGGGCGAGAGATGGTGGATCATGTGCTGGACCCAGGCGAAGTTGGCGTTGCCCGCCGGCGGCGCGCCGTACTTCCAGCGGATATCACCCTTGAGTCGCTCGGCGCCCCATTCCTTCATATTGAAGGGCGGATTGGCGAGGATGAAGTCGGCCTTGAGGTCTTTGTGCAGATCGTTGTGGAAGCTGTCGGCGTTGTGCGGCCCGAGATCGGTCTCGATACCCCGGATGGCCAAGTTCATTTTGGCAAGCTGCCAGGTGGTGGGGTTGGATTCCTGGCCGTAGATGGAGATGTCGGTGAGCTTGCCGCCGTGACTGAGGATGAATTCCTCGCTCTGGACGAACATGCCGCTGGAGCCGCAACAAGGGTCGTAGACGCGGCCGTGGTAGGGCTCGATCATTTCGACGAGCAGGCGGACGATGCATCGGGGCGTGTAGAACTCGCCGCCCTTCTTGCCTTCGGCACTGGCGAACTGGCCCAGGAAGTACTCATAGACCCGCCCGAGAACGTCCTTGGAGCGGTCTTCTTTGGTGCCGAAGCCGATGGTGCTGATCAGGTCGATCAACTCGCCCAGGGTCCGCTTGTCCAGCGCCGGGCGGGCGTAGTTCTTGGGCAGAATGCCCTTGAGCGAGCGGTTGGCCTTCTCGATGGCGACCATGGCGTCGTCGATGAGCTTGCCGATGGTCGGTTGTTTGGCGTGGGCCTGGAAGTTCTGCCAGCGGGCGGATTTGGGGACCCAGAAGACGTTTTCGCCGGTGTATTCGTCGCGGTCCTCGGGGTCGGCGTAGGGCTCGTTGAGAAGCTCGGCGCGGCGTTGCTCGAAGGCGTCGGAGATGTACTTGAGGAAGATCAGGCCCAGGACGACGTGCTTGTACTCGGCCGCGTCCATGTGGCCCCGCAGCTTGTCCGCCGCCTGCCACAGCGTTTGCTCGAAGCCGAGGACGGCGCCGTTGGTCTGACATTTTTTGGTCTTCTGCCCGCGAGCGGGACGCGACTTCTTCTTCCTGGCCATGGGTTTGCCTCTGCGAAGTTGCCGATGCGTTCATTTCCTACCCTATAATGTCACAGGCAGCGGGGGATTTGTAAAGAGAAATCGGGCCGGGAAGCCGGCGAGGGCCGGCCGCTGGAATGAAAGCGTTGCATGTGGGGGGGGAGTGGTTATTATGTTTGAAAAATTCGCGGCGGGGCCGCGTGGTTGGTGAAGATGGAGGTTGTACTGGATAGTCGAATGCAGAAAGAGGTGCCGCTGTCGCGGATTCAGGGTCTGATCGCCCGGCGGATGCTGGCGTCGAAGCGGAGCAAGCCGTGCTTCTATTTGGAGGCGCAGGCGGACGTGACGGACCTGATGGGTATGCGGCACAAGCTGAGCAAGGCGCTGGGTGTGAAGATCACGAGCAACGCGTTTTTCATCCACGCGCTGGCGCTGGCGGTGCGGCGGTATCCGCTGATGGTGGGTCGGTACGTGGCCCCGGAAGCGGGCGGCGGTGCCGCGGCGATCGAGGTCGCGGCGAATATCAACGTGGGGTACGCGGTCAATACGGCGCGGGGCCTGATCGCGCCGGTGGTCAAGCACGCGGAGCGCAAGTCGCTGGCCGAGATCGCGGCCGAGGAGAAGCGGCTCACGGCCGCAGCGCGCAGCAACAAGCTGACCCTGGCCGACCTGGAGGGCGAGACGATCGCGCTGAGCAACCTCGGGGCCTACGACATCGACGCGTTTTTGGGGATCGTGCCGCCGCCGGCCAGCGCGATCCTGAGCGTGGGGAAGGTCGCGCCGGCGGTGGTGGTTCGGGAGGGGCAGCCGACGATGCGGCGGCTGGCGAGCCTGTCGCTGGCGGTGGACCATCGGATCGTCGCCGGCGACTACGCGGCCGGCTTCCTGCAGTATATCATTGAGGAGCTGAAGGCTCCCAAACAACTCATCGCATAAGGAGGAACACAGATGTACGACCGTGCAAGAGAGAGACGGTGTTTCCTTGTCGCGACGTTGCTGGCGCTCGCGTGGGCTGGCGTGGCGGCCGCGGCGGGTCCGCAGGTGGAGAACCTGTGGCCGGCGGCGGCGCCGGGGGCCAAAGGCGACGCCGAGGGCGACGTTCCGACGCTGACGATCTATCTGCCGCCGAAGGCCAAGGCGACCGGTGCGGCGGTGGTGATCTGTCCCGGCGGCGGGTACGGGCACCTCGCCATGGACCACGAGGGGCACCAGATCGCCCAGTGGCTCAACTCGTTCGGCGTGGCCGGCTTTATCGTGAAGTACCGGCATCGCAACAGCGGGGCCGGCTACGGGCATCCGGCGCCGCTGCAGGACGCCCAGCGAGCAATTCGGACGGTCCGCCGCCGGGCCGAAGAATGGGGGATCAAGCCGGACCGGATCGGGATCATCGGCTTTTCGGCGGGCGGGCACCTGGCCTCCACGGCGGTGACGCACTACAACGACCGGGTGTACGACGCGCGCGACGAGATCGACAAGGCCAGCGCGCGGCCGGACTTCGGCATCCTGATCTACCCGGTGATTTCGTTGGCGGCGCCGTACACGCACGGCGGCTCGGGGCGCAACCTGCTCGGGCCTCATCCCGACAAGGAGCTGCTGGCGAGCCTCTCGAACGAAACGCAGGTGACGCCCGAGACGCCGCCGACGTTTCTGCTGGCGACGTGGGAGGACAAGGTCGTGCCGGCCGAGAACAGCATCTACTTCTACCTCGCGCTGCGCAAGGCCGGGGTGCCGGCGGAGATGCACGTGTTCCTCAAAGGGCGACACGGGTTCGGGCTGGGCAAGAGCCTCGGCGCGGTCTCGGCCTGGCCGACGCTCTGTCAGAAATGGATGGACAACCTGGGGGTGCTGAAGAAGTGAGCGTCTTATGAGTGGGATTGTAAAGGCGGGTTTGCTTGCGATAGCGACATCTCTGGCGGTCGCGAGCGTTTCGCGCGGCGCTGCGGGGCGGCGCGGTTATGGCGTAGCCGGGTCGTTCGGGGGGCCCGGGTCGGGGTCGCCGGGCGTTTCGGACGGGTCAGGCTCGGGGGCGGTCCAGAGGGGCTGGGGCCAGTAGCAGCGGGGGGCGGGCAGGTTGACCGAGCGGATTTCGATGGGTGGGTCCTGGGGCGGTTGGGATGGGGGATTTTCGATTGGGGATTGGGGACTGGGGATTTCGGATGGATGGTCCTCTGTAGAGGCCCCGGCGCGCGGGGGTGCCTGTCCGGATGATTCGTCAGCATCGGACACAGCCGGTCCGTCGGAAGGGCAACCACGGGGGGGTGCCCCTACGTGTCGCGCAGGGGCAGTGTCGGCAGGGTCCTCGTGCCCACGTTGCGGTTCGGCGGCGGAATCGCTTGGGGTTTCGGGCTCCCCGGGTTCGGGGTCGAGGCCGAGCATGTATCGGGCGACCTTGCGGTAGTCCTGGGCGCCGTTGCAGGTGGGGTCGTACTCGAAGATGGTCTGGCCGTAGCTGGGGGCCTCGGCCAGCTTGATGTTCCTGCGGATGAACGTCGGCAGGACCTCGGCCCCGGCCCAGGCGCTGTCGGTGCCGCGGGCGGCCTCGAGAAACCGTTCGATATCGGCCCGGACCTCGCCCGGCAGCGAGGCCCGCGTGTCGAACATGCACAGGAGCACGCCAGCGACCTTGAGCGCGGGGTTGATCCGTTTGTTGACGAGATCGACCGTCTGGAGGAGCTTGCCGAATCCCTGCAGCGCCAGGAAGTGAGGCTGCAAGGGGATCAACACTTCCTCGGCGGCGGCCAGCGCGTTAAGCGTGAGCAGCCCGAGCGACGGGGCGCAGTCGATGAGGCAGTAGTCGAACTTGTCCCGGCTGGCCGCCAGGGCCTCGCGCAGGATGATCTCGCGACCGACGACGCTGACCAGCTCGGTCTCGGCGCCGACGAGATTGATGTTGGCTGCGAGGAGCCAGAGGTTCTGGCGGACGAACATGAGGCTTTGCTCGAAGCCGGCGGATTGGGTCAGCACCTCGTAGGAGCCGGCCTCGACGGCCTCGGGCTCGACGCCCAGGTGGATGGTCAGGTGGGCCTGCGGATCGAGGTCGATCACGACGACGTTCAGGCCGACGGCGGTCAGGGCCGCGGCCGTATTGACGACCGTGGTGGTCTTGCCCACCCCTCCTTTTTGGTTTAAGACCGCGATCGTTCTCAATCCGTCACCCTTTCTCAGCAGGACCGTTTTGTTGTCCGGCCCGCAACTTCCTCAAGACGGCGTCCAGCACGCCGTTGACGAACGGCCCGGATTTCTCGGTACTGTATTTCTTCGCCAGCTCGATGGCCTCGTTGATCACCACCTTCGGCGGGATATCGGGACAGAAGGTCAACTGGTACACCGCCAGGCGCAGAATGCTCTTGTCTACGGGAGAGAGCCGGGAGAATTGCCAGCGAATCGTGGAAGCCGCGATCTGCTCGTCACACTCGGTCAGATGGCCCCATGTCCCCTGTGTCCATTCCCAGGCGAGCCGGCGGGTGCGCTCGTCGCATTCGGCCTCGAAGAAGAACTCGCCCTGCAGGCGTTCGATCAGCTCGGTCCTCTGCACGTCAAGCTGATAGAGTGCCTGCATGGCAAGCTCCCTGGCCCGTGTTCGTTTGTCAATATGCATTCGCGTGTTACTGTCCCTGCGCCGATGCGCTGCTTTCTTTCTTGTCGTTTCAATTCGCACGCGCGCCGATGCCAACCGTCGCGACCCGGCGCCGGGCGGCTCTTTTCGGCCCGGGCAGCTACATCTGCTCCATCACATGCACCATTTCCATCGCGGTCAGGGCGGCGTCGGCGCCGGCGTTGCCCATCTTCGTGCCGGCTCGTTCAATCGCCTGTTCCAGCGTCTCACAGGTGAGCACGCCGAAGACGGTCGGGATGCCCGTGTCGTAGTTGATTTGTCCGACGCCCCGGACGACCTGCTGGCAGACGGCGTCGTAGTGGCCGGTCTGCCCGCGGATGACGGCGCCGAGGCACAGGACGGCGTCGACCTCGCCGGCGGCGGCGAGTTTCTTGGCCGCGATCGTGATCTCGCACGCGCCGGGCACCCAGACGACGCGAATCTGCTCGTCCGCGGCGCCGTGACGCTGGAGACAGTCTATCGCGCCGCCGAGCAGCTTCGACGTGATGAACTCGTTGAATCTGCTGACCACGATGGCATATTTTGCCTTGCCGGCATCGATCCGGCCTTTGATTTCCTCGATCATCGTCCTGGCTCTCCAAATACTACACGGCGCACCACCCGGGGACATAGGACCAACGTGGCCGTATGGCCCGATACCGCGTGCACATTATAAGACCCCTGGCCGCAGGCAGCCAGAAAAACAGCAGCCGCGCCTCCCGCACCGGGGGCAACCGCACGGTGTCAGCGACATAAGATAATTCATTATAAGAGCTTATCTCCAATATGGCCAGTGCAAACCGTCGCCAGGCAAAAACCGCCTCCGCCGGCGCCAAAAAGACTAAGGGACCGCCCGAGGATGGGCGATAAGGTCCTTGAGCAAGAACACGTACCAACCCGCCTGGAGGTATAGGGTATTTATGCTGTTCGAGGACATGGAATTCGGTCCCTACGATAGAGCCGAGCGCAGCGCTCGCAAGGCGTACGAGCTCTACGAAGACGGGCAGATGAACCAGGCTCTGGCGAAGCTGGATCAGGCGTTGGAGATCAATCCAGCCAACAGTGCCTGGCATTTCAACCGGGGCCTGACGCTGGATGCGATCAACCGCTTCGAGGAGGCCATCGCCGCGTATGAAATCGCGCTGCAACTGAGCCCCAACGACCTGGAAATCCTGAACTCTCTGGCGGTGGACTACACGCGCGCCGGATTGTACGACCGTTCGCTGTCGCTGTTCGAGCAGATTCAGGAGCTGGACCCGACGTTCGAGCCGTGCTACTGCAACCGCATCATTACGTATACCGAGATGGGCCAGCATGATTTAGCCGAGCAGATGTTCTACCTGGCCCAGCAGATCGACGCCGATTGCGCGTTGTGCTACTACAACATCGGCAACAGTCTTTTTGCGCGCAACGAGCACAAGAAGGCGGTTCGCTGCTGGCTCCGCACCGCCGAGCTGGAGCCGAGCCACCCGCAGATCAACTACCGCATCGCCCAGGCGTACTGGTCGGACGGCGACCACGAGCGGGCCCGCGAACATTTTCTGGCGGAACTGCGCGGCAATCCGGGCGACGTGGACGTCATCATGGATTTCGCTTTGTTTGCGCTGGAGCTCGGGGAGATTGACTCGGCCCGGGAGAAGCTCAACCGGGCGCTGGAGCTCGATCCGGACTTCGCGCCGGCGTTGTTCTATTTAGGCGAGCTGGCGCTGGACGGCGGGGATTCGCAGCGGGCCGTCTCTCTGTTCGAGAAAGCGGCGGCGAAGGACCCGCAACTTCCCGGCCCCAACTACCGGATGGCGCAGCATGCCTTGTCCAACGAGCGGCCCAGGGAGGCGCGGGCGTACCTGCTGCAGGAACTGGACCTGAACGTGGAGAACGCCGCCACGCTGGTGTCGATGGCTTCGATGCTGCTAAGCGTCGGGGACCCGGACCATGCGGTGCAATGCCTGCTCCGCGCGACGGGCTTCGACAAGGGCAACGCGGACGCCTACTACTATCTGGGCGTGGCCACCGCAAACAAGGGGCATTTCGACGACGCCGAGCGGTTTTTCTCGCGCGCGCTGGAGCTGCACGCCGACCACGAAGGGGCCCTGCGGGATTCGGCCCTGATGTATGTCGTCACCGGACAGACGGACAAGGCTTCCGAACGAATCGCGCAGACCCGGGCGGTCCTGCCCAAAGACTTGGAGCTGCGGATGCTCGACTACGGGCTGCGCCTGATGCGCCTGACCGATTTCTGCGGACGCCTCCTGTCCAGACTCGATCCACGCCGCGTATGGCGCTGCTGACGCAGCTCACCCCGTCGCCGTACGACACGCGCGGCCTTTCCGTGCCGCCGGAGCCTGCTGCCGCCGCCTCAGCCACCGATGTCGTACCATCGTCCGCAGGCACGCCAGCCACCTCCTGCCAATTGTCGATCCTTCTTATCAATACGGAAAAATAGGCAATTGTAGAACCAAATGCCGTCTGGGGCCGTCACTCATAAAGTAGAGTTTTGCAAAATGGAGATTAGGCTTATATTCTTCAAGGAAATCGTTG
>CAYPZL010000059.1:0-27567 GCA_964415045.1 uncultured Pirellulales bacterium
ATTCGTAATGGACGTCCATGCCACTACACGCTACCTTGGAGTAGAACTTTTTCATGACTGCCTCCTTTCTTGTCCTCCTTCATACCAGAGAACGCGACCGGAGGCAGCCTTTCATGGGATTACCACTTGCACACGCGTGTCTCGGTGTCTGTGAAACCACCCTGGTTTGCGCGTGGCAGCGGTAGGGTGGGTTCTCAACCCATGCGGAAATGTCGCGTACACAAACGCGTGGGTCAATCCCGGCGCGCCGGGCCTACAGTTCCGCAAGCCGCGACAGTTTGTAGGATGGGCTTTAGCCCATGCGGCTTCTTCACGCAGCCTGTGCCTGTCTGGAATTGGATCCTTTTTCGGTTGCGTCTCGCGGGCTCGTTCGCTACCATGGTGCTAAATGCGGTCCTTTTTGGAGGGACAAAGAGATGAGCGCATACCGAACATCGGCGTTGTCGTGTTTTGCTGCGCTGGTTCTGGCAGTGCCGGCCGGGCTTGTCTCGGCGGCGGATTTTGCCGGCGGCACGGGCGAGCCGAACGATCCCTACCAAATCGCCACAGCGGAACAGCTTGCCTCCATCGGCTTCGATCCGAACCTGCTCGGCAAACATTTCATCCTCACAGCCGACATCGACCTCGACCCCAACCTGCCCGGCGGGCGGGTGTTCACCGACGCGGTGATTGCAGCCTATGACGGAAGCTTCTATGATTCTTCGCCTTACGACGGTTTCACGGGCTGTTTCGACGGCGACGGTCACGCCGTTAGAAACCTTACGTTGCATGGAAACCAGGCCGGCTGCACCGGCTTGTTCGGTTACATCGGCTTGAAGGGGCGGGTTCGCAACCTTCGTCTCGAAGGCGTCGAGGTGTGGGGCGTGTCCGTCGTCGGCGCCCTGGCCGGCTGCAACGGCGGCACGATTGAGAACTGCAACGTCTCCGGCAGTGTCTCGGCACGGTTCAACGCGGGGGGGCTTGCCGGATACAACTGGAGTGGCGCGATCACGCGCTGCCGTGCGGCCGTTGATGTGACCGGCACGGGGGGCGGCACTCTCGGCGGCCTGGTGGGCTACAACAACGGCACGATTGCAGGCAGTCGGGCCACGGGGTCGGTAACAAGCAGCTCGGGCTCCTCCATAGGGGGGCTCGTGGGAGCGATGGGGGAATTCGGGTGCTTCGTTACGAGCGAGAGGGGACTGATCGTAAACTGCTGCGCGACGGGGAACGTCTCGTCGGGCGCCGGTAGCTGGTGGCTGGGCGGATTGGTGGGATCGAGCACCGAAGGCACGATTGCCAACTGCTATGCCACGGGGCCAGTTGCCGCCGGTGAAGGCTCCTTTCTGCTTGGGGGGCTCGTGGGAGAGAACGGTGCACCGGGCGGCTATGCGGCCGAGCCGGGCCTTCACATGGGTACGATTGTGAACTGTTACGCCACCGGATCCGTGACCGTAGGGGGCAGCCCCGGCGGGGGCGGTCTGGTCGGTCGCAACTTCGACGGGACCGTGCTCAACAGCTTCTGGGACGCGGAGACGAGCGGGCTTGACAGCAGCGACGGGGGGACCGGCCTGACGACCGATCAGATGCGCGATGTCCGCACGTTTGTGGAGGCGGGCTGGGATTGGGTCGACGAGGGTGCGAACGGCACGGCGGATTTGTGGTCTCTGCCCGAGGATGGGGGCTACCCTGAACTCACACTCTTGTTCGAAGGATACGAGCCGCGAGAGCTGGAGGGGGCGGGTACGCCAGACGACCCGTACAAGATCGTTACCGCCGAGGACCTGGGGGCCATGTGCCACTACAGCCCGTCGGCGTGCTACTCGCTCGCTGCCGACGTGAACCTCGCGGAGATCACGTGGTCGGCGGCTCCGATTTCTGACTTTCACGGTGTCTTCGACGGCGCGGGCTTTGCGATCTCGGGCTTGCGGATTCGAGGCGGTGGACATCTGGGCCTGTTCGGCGCTCTCGGTGCTCACGCCGGTGTCACGGACCTCGGCGTGGTGGACGCGAACGTTGTCGGTGCGGACCATGGGGCGTATCTGGGCCTTTTGGCGGGCGTCAGCCGGGGCGAAATCCGGCGTTGCTACGCCACCGGCGCCGTCGGTGGCGGGGATTCGGCCTGCTTCGTCGGCGGCCTCGCGGGGGGCGTTTCGAGAAGTGCGATTCGTGAATGCTACGTCGTCGCCGGTGTGTCGGCCAAAGCAGGCGCGTGGGGGCTCGGGGGCTCATCGGGTCAAGTGACATAGCGGACGTCAGCGACTGCTACGCACGCGGCACGGTGACGGCGGGAGAGGGCTTCTGGTGTGTCGGCGGCCTTGCAGGGGAGAGCTTTGAATCCACGGTAACCCGGTGCTACGCCGCTGTCGGCGTCCCGACCGGATTGCCCGATTTCACCGGCGGCCTGGTGGGAGACGAATGGCGCGGCACGGTCAGCGAGTGTTACTTCCTGATTCTCTACGATGGTGGCGGACCTGGCAATGGCGCAGGTTCGCCTCTGACAGGCGAGCAGATGAAACAACAGGCCAGCTTCGTGAATTGGGATTTCGATACGGTCTGGATGATTTGCGAAGGGCGGGACTACCCGCGCTTGCAATGGGAGGGCATTGCGTGCGAGCCGAACGATCCGTAGGGAATCGTCGCGGCCGGGTAGCTTGACAGTCCGTAGTTGTAGGATGGGCTCGGAGCCCACGCGGTTATTTCGCATGCGGTGACAGCATGGGCTCCGAGCCCATCCTACCGCCGCCGGTGACGTGAAGGGGCGGGTTGTGTGAATTTCGGCACTTGACCTTTGTTCCGGATGATGAAAGAATGGGCGCAATTGCCGACTGTGTTTGTTGGCGCGTCAGGGGAATTGACGGAGGTATCGACTATGAGAACGTTTGGTGGAAAGCTGGGATGGGTCGCGTTGATCATTGTGGTGGTTTTGCCGGGTCTGGTGGCGGCGGCGGAGAAGCCCTGGGTGGTGTACAAGGGCGGCTCGGGTCCGGGCAAGGGCACGCACATCGTGTTCGTCACGGGCGACGAAGAATATCGCTCGGAGGAGTCGATGCCGATGCTGGCCAAGATCCTGGCGGTGCATCACGGCTTCAAGTGCACCGTGCTCTTCGGCGTCAACAAGGAGTCGGGCGAGATCGACCCGGTGACCGTCGATAACATTCCGGGGCTCAAGGCCCTGGAGAAGGCGGACCTGATGGTGCTGTTTACCCGGTTCCGGGAGTTGCCCGACGAGCAGATGAAGTACATCATCGACTACACCAATTCGGGCAAGCCGATCGTGGCCCTGCGGACGGCGACGCACGCGTTCTTCTACAAGAAGAACAAGAACAGCCCGTACGCAAAATACACTTTCAACAACAAGGGCGACTTCAAGGGCGGGTACGGCCGGCAGGTGCTGGGCGAGACGTGGATCAACCACTACGGGCACCACCAGAAGGAGAGCACGCGCGGGCTGATCGCCAAAGGCATGGAGAATCATCCGATCGTCAAAGGTGTCGGCACGATCTGGGGGCCCTCGGACGTCTACGGCCTGACGACGTTGCACGGCGACTGCAAGCCCATCATCATGGGCTACGTTCTCAAGGGGATGGACCCCGGCGACGAGCCCAACCCGGAGAAGCCGCCGCTGCCCGTGGCCTGGACGAAGACCTACACGGGCGAACTCGGCAAGACGGCGCGCGTGTTCACGACGACCATGGGACACGGCGACGATCTCAAGGACGAGAATTTTCGTCGGCTGCTCGTCAACGCCTGCTACTGGGGCCTCGGCATGGAGGACGAGATCCCGGCCAAAAGCAAGGTGGACCTCGTGGGCGAGTACGACCCCAACCCCATCGGCTTCGGCGGCTTCAAGAAGGGCCTGAAGCCCTCCGACCACAAGCTGGAGAAATGAGTCCGTACGATTGCAGGAGACCTTGAGGAACATGAAAGAAGCCGCGAGCAGGGTGGCGGTCGTTCTGGTTGGATGCGTGGTCGCCTGGGCCGGGAGCGCGAGGGCGCAGCCGGTCGGTCTGGCGTTCTACGAAGACCTGTCGTCGCTGGCCACCATCTATCCGAACGTCCAGTCGTACTACCTGTCCAGCTACGATCGCTCCGGCGGCAACGACGACGGGTTCCGGGGCACCTACTCGCAGCTTTACGTGGACGACAACGGGCAGCGTGTCCTCTTCGACGCCAAGGGCCCGGGGTGCATCTACAACTTCTGGTTCACCGGCAGCGGGCGGAATTTGCACTGGGGCAAGCTGCGCCTGTATTTTGACGACGAGACGACGCCGCGTTTCGAGTGCGACGCGCGGGAGCTCTTCGCGGGACGTCGCGCGCCGTTCGTCCCGCCGCTCGTGACGGACGCCTTCGTCTCCAGCGGGGGCTTCAGTTGCTCGGCGCCGATTCCGTTTGCGAAACGCCTGAAGGTCACGGCCGAGAAAACCGTCGGTTTCTACAACATCTACTACCAGCTCTACGAGAACGTGTCGCTGAAATCCTGGACGCCGCAACAGGACTATTCGCGCCTGATCGACCTGTTCGAACGCTGCGGCAGCGACCCGAAGCCGGCAGCCGGCCCGCTCGCGGTGGTGCAGAAGACGGTCTCCCTCGGGACCGTCGGCCGGCAGGGTCCGCCGGAAGAGGAACTGCTGGCGGTTGAGGGCGAAGGGACCGTGCGGTGCATTAAGATCAATCCGCTCTTTGCCCCGGATCAGTACTGTCTCAATCACGTGTACCTGCGCATCTTCTACGACGGCAGCGACAAGCCCGCGGTGGACGTTCCCATCGGCCCGTTTTTCGGGTCGGGCCTCGGCGAGGCGGATGTCCGCAGCTTGTTCGTGGGCATGTCCAGCTCAGGGACGTATTACTGCTATCTGCCCATGCCGTTTCGCCGGGGGCTGCGGATGACGCTGCAGAACCGAAGTCACGAATCTGGCGGCGACTTCTTCGTTGAGGTGAGCCATAATCGTCGTATTGTGCTGGCCCCACCGCCAGCGGAGGTCGGCTACTTCGGCGCCCGATACAACCGCGCCTGGCCGATTGTCGAGCGGGAAGATTACGTCCTGTTCGACCACGAAGGGACCGGCGCGGTCATCGGGCAGGTGATGACGGTCGAGCCGGTCAAGCCCGACCGCAAACGCTGGTGGGAAGGGGACATGCGGATCTATATGGACGGCGAGGAGACGCCTCGTTTCCACGGCACGGGACACGAGGACGAATACCAGGGCGGCTGGTCCACCTTCTGGCTGACGAACCCGTATTCCCTGCCCCTCTTCGGCGCGCCGAAAAGCGCGGACCTGATCAACGTCTTCGGCCAGGTCAACGGTTCGGTGACCGCCTACCGCTTCTGGCCCGGCAAAATCCACTTCCAAAACGCCATCCGCATCTCCACCGAGCACGGCAACCACAACGACACCCCCGCGAACTACTCCTCCCTGATCTACTACTATTACGTGCCCGAGTAAGCCGCACCGTCGCTGCACGGCAATCGGGCGGCCGGTGGAAACCAGTGCTGCGCCGGCGCGAACGCTGGAATCAATAGCCGACGGCGCAGCCGTCTTTTCGGGGGTCGGAGCCGCCGTAGTAGCGCAGGGGGTTGTTCTGTCGCCAGATGCCCTGGTAGCCTCCCCAGGCGCCGACGGTGGGGCGGACGTGGTGGCCCATGTAGGCGAGCTTGAGCTTGACGTCGTCGCTGATGCCTCGTTCGAAGCCGACCGAGCCGGCGCCGACCATCTTGGTGCCGGTGGGCTCGGAGCTCTCGCCGTGCTCGACGCGGGGCTGCTCGCCGGCCTGCTGGACCGACATGCCGAAGTCGATGATGTTCATCAGGACCTGCGTCTGTCCCTGGGGCTGGAAGCTGCCGCCCATGACGCCGAAGGAGAACACGGGCTTGCCGTCCCTGGTGACAAACGCCGGGATGATCGTGTGGAAAGGGCGCTTGTGCGGTTCGAGCCTGTTGAGGTGATTCGGGTCCAGGGCGAAGAGCTGGCCGCGATTTTGCAGGCAGAATCCCAGGCCGTCAGGGACGTAGCCCGAGCCCCAGCCGTAGTAGATGCTCTGGATCAGCGAGACCATGTTGCCCTCGCCGTCGGCGGCGGTCAGGTAGATCGTGTCGGACGAGCCTTTGAGCCGGCCCGGCTGCACCTGCTGCGCAGCGCGGTCTCTGTCGATGAGCTTGACGCGCTCGGCGGCGTACTCCTTCGAGATGAGCTGCCTCAGCGGGACGTCGGCGAAGTCCATGTCCGCGTAGTAGACCGCCCGGTCCTCGAAGGCGAGCTTCTTGGCTTCGAGGAACAGGTGCAGATGCTCGGCCGAGTTGGGCTGCATCGAGCCGATGTCGAAATGCTCGAGCAGGTTGAGCATTTGCAGCACGGCGATGCCCTGTCCGTTCGGCGGCAGCTCCCAGACGTCGTAGCCGCGATAGCTCGTGCTGACCGGCTCGATCCAGTCGCTGCGGTGGTCGCGGAAGTCGCGCCGGGAGAAATACCCGCCGTGGGCCTTCGAGAACGCCACGAGGCGCTCGGCGATCTCGCCCTCGTAGAACGTCTGCGGCCCGCTTCGCGCCAGGGTTTCGTAGAAACGCCCCAGGTTCGGGTTGCGAAAGATCGTTCCGAAGCGAACGGGCGCGCCGTCGGGCAGGTACGTCTCCCGCAGGCCCGGGGTGTCCATCGTTCCAAACGACCAGCCTCGGGCGATAATCGGAGAGACGGGAAAGCCTTCGCGGGCATAATGAATCGAAGGTTCCAGCAGGCGGGCGAAGCTGAGCTTGCCGAACCGCTCGTGCAGGGCGGCCCAGCCGCTGACGCAGCCGGGAACGCTCCAGGCCAGCGGACTGCGCGTGGGAATCTCTTTGAGGCCGAGGTCGCGGGCCTTTTCCAGGCTCCAGTCGTAGGGGGATCGGCCGCTGGCGTTGAGTCCAAAGAGCTTCCTGTCCTTCCGGCTCCAGACGATGGCGAAGAGATCGCCTCCCGGTCCGCAGCTCATGGGCTCGACCAGCGCGAGCATGGCGTTGGCGGCAAGGGCGGCGTCGACGGCGCTTCCGCCGGCCTTGAGAATATCGAGGCCGGCCACGCTCGCCAGCGACTGGCTGGTGCAGACCATGCCGTTGCGCGCGACGACGGTCGAGCGGTTCTGATTCCGGCGGGCCAGCAGGCGGCGGTCCAGTGTCGCGCCCGCCGGCGCTGTCTGACTTGCCTGACACGCGCGTTCACAGGCGTTCAGGGGAAAAAACGTCGAGGTGCCGATGCCGCCGAGGAGCTGCAGAAATGCGCGTCGTTCCATAATCCGATGCCTCCGTCGCTACGCGGTTCTTCTGCGATCGCAATCCGTACAAAGTTGTACGAAACCGCCGCCCATTATAACGGCACCGGTTCTGCGGTCAAGCAGGCGTCCTTGCTCAAAAGGCCACCTTGCCACGCACAAAATGGTACGCCCAGCGCGTCACGATGGATTTCTCGGCCATCCGCCACTGGGAGAGGGCCGTACTCGAAAATGCCAGAAGAACGGTCAGACACACCCGTGCTCTCATCACTGTCTGCCTTTCGTGTCGTTCGGGTATTCGATTGACATTTTCCTCATGGGAAAATGTCGCCAGGACGCAGGGCAATAGTATAGAATCATCTTTGTCTTTGCTACACCTAATCGTATTTGTGGAACGAGGGCGTATGACGCCGGATGCATGGAAAGGGCCACGGTATGAGACTGACGACTTCGACGATTGGACTTTTGTTTGTGACGCTGTTGAGCGCCGTCGCTTCGCAGGCGTTGGGGGCAAAACGCCCCAATTTCATGTTCATCATCGCCGACGACTGCACCTATCGTGACATCGGCTGTTACGGCGGGCAGGCGCACACGCCGAATATCGACAAGCTCGCGCGCGAGGGAATGCGTTTCGAGAACTGCTTCCAGGCGGCGCCGATGTGCTCGCCCACGCGTCACAACATCTACACGGGCCAGTACCCGGTCAAGACCGGAGCGTACCCGAACCACACGCACGTCAATCCCGGCGTCAAGAGCATCGTCCACTATCTCAAGCCGCTGGGCTATCGCGTGGCCCTCAACGGCAAGCGGCACATCGGGCCGGCCGAAGCGTTCCCCTTCGAGTACGGCGGCAAGAAGAACCCGGACATGGCCTTTGCGGACAAGTTCATCGGCGAGTGCGTCGAGAGCGATACGCCCTTCTGCATCTTCCAGTGCTCCAACGAGCCCCACTCGCCCTGGAACAAGGGCGACGCCTCGCGCTACGATCCGGCCCAGTTGAAGCTGCCGCCGTACTTCGTGGACACCGAGGAGACGCGGGAGAACATGTCCCGCTACCTCGCGGAGATCACCTACTACGACGGGCAGGTGGGCGATTCCCTGGCCTTGCTGGACAAGCACAAGGTGGCCGGCAACACGCTGGTCATCGTCGTCAGCGAGCAGGGATCGAGCTTCCCCTTCGGGAAATGGACTTGTTACGACACCGGGTTGCAGTCGGCGTTCATCGCCCGCTGGCCGGGGAAGATTCCCGCCGGCACGGTGAACCCGGCCCTGATCGAGTACGTCGATGTCACGCCGACGTTCGTGGACGCCGCCGGCGGCACGCCCGATCCGGTCCTGGACGGCAAGAGTCTCCTGCCCGTCCTAACGCAGGGCAAGCAGCATCACAAGGACTACGTGTTCGGCGAGATGACCACGCGCGGGATCAACAACGGATCGGATTATTTCGGCATCCGCTCGATCCGTTCGCGCGAGTATAAATACGTCTGGAACTTCACGCCTGAGATGCGGTTTCAAAACGCCTGCACCAGTTCGAGCATCTTCAAGTCCTGGCAGGCCAAAGCCGTCACGGACGCCCACGCGGCCGAACTGGTGCGCCGGTATCAGCACCGCCCGGGCGAAGAGCTCTACCGCGTAACGGACGATCCCTTCGAGATGACCAACCTGGCAGCGGACCCGCAATTCGCCGACGTCAAAGAGGATTTGCGGAAGCGCCTGCTGGCCTGGATGGAGGCGACCGGCGACAAGGGCCAGCAAACCGAACTGGAAGCGCGGCAGCATCAGGGCGGCAACCGCGCCGCCGCCGTCCGGGCTGCCTCCAAACGAAGGGGGACGCGATGAACAAGCTAGCGAGCCGTATCATTTTGCTTCTGACGTTGCTCGTGACAGCGTCGGGGTATGCCGCCGGCGTCAACCGTCCGAACATCATCCTGATGATGGCCGACGACATGGGGCTGGGCGACACCAGCGCATATCAGGACTTCACGGGCAACAGCGACCGCGAGCAGGTCCACACGCCGCAGATGGATCGGTTGGCCCGCATGAGGGTGCGGTTCACCGACGCGCACACGCCGTCGAGCCGCTGCACGCCCACGCGGTATGCCCTCTTGACGGGACGCTACCCCTGGCGCAACCGGCTCAAGCACTGGGTCCTGTTCGGCTCGCAGGGCGATCCCATGATCGAGCCGGATCGGCCCACGCTGGCCACCATGCTGCGCGATCTCGGGTACCGCACGGCCATGGTGGGCAAGTGGCACGTCGGGCTTCGTTATCGTCGTGCCGATGGGACGCCCGCCGCCGGTTGGGACGACGCGGAGCTGACGCAGCCGCTGTACGACACGCCGCCGGACCACGGGTTCGATTATTGCCGCATCACCTCCCGCTCGCACGGCACCTCGGGCGCCCAGGCGGGCAAGAAGAACAATACCGCCTCGCAGTCCATCGGCCCGGGGCACATTCACGGGCGGACCGCCGTCAGTGCTGCGGGCTCGGGCAAGAAGCTCGTCGATGAAGGCCCCGACGCCTACGTCCTGACCGAACTGGGCGGCCGGCACTCGGACCATGCGGTCGGCTTTCTCCACGAACATCTTTCCGGCGCGGAGACGCGCGACAGGCCCTTCTTCCTTTATTACGCCTGCAACTCCAACCATTCGCCCTACACGCCGGACACGCACATCGGCGATACGCCGGTGGCCGGGGCGGCCCGCAGCGTCGCCGGAGACGCCATGGACAAGCGGTCCGACTTCATCTATGAGAACGACGTGGCGCTCGGTCGCCTCCTGGACCTCCTCGAACGAACCGACGATCCGCGTCACCCCGACAAGAAGCTGATCGAGACCACGCTGGTGATCTTCACCAGCGACAACGGGGCCGAGAAGAACAGCAACGTGGCTACCGGGCCGTTCCGCAGCAACAAGGGCTCGGTCTACGAGGGCGGCCATCGCGTCCCGTTCCTCGTTGCCTGGCCCGGCGGAGGCATCGGCGACGGCAACGCCTCCGATCCCGGGCGCAGCAGCGACGTAGTGATGGGTCTGACGGATGTCTATGCCACCTTTGCCGAGATGCTTGGCGCGACCTTGCCCGATCCGCGCACGGGCGATAAGGGCGCCGAGGACAGCGTCAGCGTGCTGGCGGCCTGGCGCGGCGGGACGCCGGCGAGCCGACCCTTGCTTTTCAATGACCACAAGGAGGCCGAGGACCATGCCGCCGGTGCGATCCGCCTCGACCATCCGACGGTGAATAGCCACGTGTATGCGGGCAAGTGGAAGCTGTTTTTCGATGCCGACTTGCTGCGGCGCGGGCGCGTGAATCCCACCGAGCTGTACGATCTGGCCACCGATCCGCAGGAAAGGAACAACCGCATCGACGAAGAGGCTCTGGCACCGCTCGTGGGGCACCTGGCGCATCAGGCCCTGTTGCATCGGACGGCAGGGGGACATCGGCTGGCGCGCTTCGCCCCCGCGACGCGCATTCGCTTTGACTGGTGCACCGATGAGGACGCCGAGCTTGCCGACGGCGTGGTGCAAGTCGGGCTGTCCGCACGGTTCGCGGGCCGGTCGGCGGCGGGCGTGACGGCCGCCCCGAAGGTCGCCGGCGCGCCGGATGTGACAATGACGGTGATCGGCGTGCGAGGCGCTCGCGCCCTCAACCGCGAGACATTCCGGCCCAACAATCGCGGGCTGGGCCTGAGCGGCGGCACGTTCGATCAGGTCGACAACGGAGAGGCCCTGTTGATTCGCTTCGATCGGGATGTCATCGTGGAATCGGCGGAGGTGGTGGCCGGCAACGGTGTCTGCGGCGGTTTCTACCGCATGGCCGATGCCGCCGCCCTGCATATCTATTGCGTGGACGCGGACAACGACGCCAAGGATCAGTCGGGCCTCCTGAGCGATCTGGGAGTGCTCCGGGCCGGGCAGACCCTGCGCCTGGACAGCCACCGGCATCTGGGAGTTGAGTCTCCCGGCTGCTGGCGCCTCGCCGCGCTGACCGTGCGCGTGCTGGGCCCCTGAACGCCGGCGCAGGAGTGAGGTTACCGCCGCAAGACTTGCACGCACGCGCACGCTCCGTGTCCGTCCGATCGTCTTGACTTCCATCTCGCGCTCGCCTATACATGGTCAGAATGAACAGGAGTCAGAATGTACGATCGTAGAAGCTGGAAGGGCGTCGTTCGCCGTGTATTGAGGTGCTTCTTTGCGTCCGTGCTGCTGGGCCCGGCGTGTGCCGATTCGGTTCAGCCGACGGGGGAAGGCGCGAGGCCCTGGACGCGGGTCGAGCTTGTCGGACGCTATTCCTTCAAGGGGCCCGTTCTCGAAGACAAGGATCTCAGCGGTATCGCGTGCGTCTCGGAGCGCTACGGCCTCGTGGGCGCCGACGAGGGGCGGGCCGTCCAGGTCGTCGAGCTGTCCCGGACGGCGCGGACGCTGACGGTCACCGGGACGATTCCGCTGCTCGATGCGGGCGCGGAGATCGACGTCGAGGCGATTGCGGCCGAAGCGGGTTGGTACTACGTGGTCGGTTCGCACGGCGTAGCCAAGAAAACCGGCGACAGCCAGGCCAACCGGTTCAAGGTCTTTCGTCTCAGGGCCAATCCTGCAACCGGCTCGGCGGTGGTGCGCGATACCGCCAGTCTTTCGGATCTGCTGCGCCGCGATCCCGTCCTGGGCGCGTACTTCCAGAAGCCCTTACAGCACCGGGGCCTGAACATCGAAGGACTGGCCGTGCGCGACGGCAGGCTCTTCTTCGGCTTCCGTGGGCCGAACCTCGACGGCGCCGCCTTCGTTTTGGAAATTCGCGCCGACGATGTGTTCTCGCGCAAATCGCGGCCTGAGTATGTGCTTCACCGGCTCGCGCTGGGGAACGGGCTCGGCATACGCGAGATCGTCGCCGCCCGGACGTGCTTTCTCATCATCGCGGGCAACTCGGGCGCCGAGCCGTCGGACCGATTCCCACGCGCCGAGAACTACCGCGCCGGTCGCGGCTACGCGCTCTTTGCCTGGGACGGCAAGGGCGCCCGCGTTCACGAAATCGGGCCCATACCCAACGCCCCGGGCAAGGC
The DNA here is from genome assembly GCA_964415045.1 of uncultured Pirellulales bacterium. Lineage (GTDB taxonomy): Bacteria > Planctomycetota > Phycisphaerae > Sedimentisphaerales > Anaerobacaceae > CAYPZL01. The sequence goes on from CAYPZL010000059.1 coordinate 12,275, forward strand.
CGAGGCGATGACTGTGCTGGACGAGGCCCCCGACCAGGTGACCGTTCTCATGCTGTTCGACGGTCCCAAGGGTGGGCGTCCTTCGATATATCGCATTGATTAGGTCAGGTTTCACAGGTATCTGCGAATGATCCGGAGGTGAATTCGTGCGAAAGACAAGCTATCTAACAATCGCGTGTGTCATTGTGCTGAGTGTCTCCGGCCCATCGTTGTCGGCGGCCGACGCAGACGCGGGCGGCGTTCTCCGAATCGAGAACGATCGCTTGCTGCTGGAGTGGGACGCGTCGAGGATGTCCTTCTCCGTGACTTCCAAGGCGACGGACTGCTGTTTCATCGAGCGGGGGACTCTGGCCGGCGACGGGGGCGGCAGGGCCCGAAAGAGCAGCGTTCGCCATCCGGTCTGGGGCCGGGGGCAAACGCTGCAGATCGAATCCGGGTCGGGACAGGTCGATTCGCTGGCGTTGTTTGCGGGGCGTCCGTTTGTTGTTTTCCGCAGGACGTTGAGCAACGGCACGAGCGAGAAGAGGATCGTTGAGCGCATTCGCCCGATGAGCCTGCGGCTGGGCCTGGAGCCGGAGCCGGCCGAACTGCGGACGCTGGGCACGGCCGGTCTTACCGCCGTCGATCGCGAGTCCAATCCGGGCAGCTACTCGTTCCTGGCGATTGCCGATCCCGATAGTCGCACCGGCGTCGTGGCCGGCTGGCTCACGCACGAGCGCGGCAGCGGCGTGCTGTTCTCCGATGTCCGGGACGGCAAAGCGGTTCTCGACGCGCAGCTCGATTACGGCCGGCTTCTGGTCGAGCCGGGCCAGAAGGTGAGATCGGAGACGCTGCTGATCGGCTTCTTCGAGGATGCCCGTCTCGGTCTGGAGGCGTACGCCGACGCGGTCGCCGAGCACTACCGCATCGAACTGAAGCCGCAGCCGACGGTCTATTGCACGTGGTACCACGCCGGGGCGTCCGACGAGCACGAGCTGCGACGAACTGCTGCCTTTGCGAAAGAGCACTTGGTCCCGTACGGCTTCTCGGTGATCCAGATCGACGACAAGTGGCAGGCCGGCGAGAAACTGGAGGGCCCGCGCAAGAATTTCACCACGCACCGCTCCGACGGACCCTACCCGTCCGGCATGAAACCGACCGCCGACAATCTCAAACGCCTCGGGCTCACGCCGGGAATCTGGTTCATGCCGTTCGCGGGGACCTGGAACGATCCGTTCTTCGCCGACAAGCAGGATCTCTTCGTTCACAAAGACGGCAAGCCCTTCGAGGTCCGCTGGGGAGGCACCTGTCTCGACATGACCAACCCGAAGACACAGGAGTACGTGCGTTCGGTGGTCCGGCGGATCGCCCACGATTGGGGCTACGAATACTTCAAGCTCGATGGCTTGTGGACCGGTATGGCCGCTCGCATCCTCTACGTCAACACGGGATACCGGGACGACCACTTGGGCGAGTCGGTCCTGCACGATCCGCACAAGACGCACGTCGAGGCCTACCGTGACGGCTTGAAGCTCGTCCGCGAGGCGGCGGGCGACGACGTCTTCTTCTTAGGCTGCAACGTCGCCCAGAACATGCGCACGCTGGGCGGCTCCTTCGGCCTCCTCGACGCCATGCGCATCGGCCCGGACAACGGCCGCAACTGGTCGGCTATCTGCCGCGGGCCGTTCAGCGGAAGCAATCTCTACTTCCTGCACGGACGCGTGTGGTACAACGACCCGGACCCGATCTACGTGCGTGACAGCGTGCCGCTGGAGCACGCCCGCGCCCTGACCTCGTGGGTGACGCTCACCGGGCAACTGAACGCCAGCAGCACCGACTATACAAAACTTTCGGCGGAGCGTCTGGACCTGCTGCAACGGTCGATGCCCGCCCATACTCTCAAGCCGCGACCGGTGGACTTGTTCGAGCAGAGGATCCCCCGCATCTGGCTCTTGACCGACAACCGTCACGCGCCCCGGCGGGACGTGGTCGGGCTGTTCAACTGGGCCGAGAAAGAGCCGGTCCACATCGCGTACCCGCTGGCGAAGATCGGTCTGTCGGAAACCGGGCGGTACGCGGGCTTCGACTACTGGGCCGATGAATTCGTCGAGCCGTTCGGCAAGACGTTGGAGACGACCCTGCCGCCCGCCAGTTGCCGTATCCTGGCCGTGCGCCGCGTGGCGCGAAGGCCCCAGGTGCTCAGCACATCACGTCACATCACGCAGGGTGTCGTGGACCTTCGCGAGGAAGCGTGGCGCCGTCGGGCGAAGGAACTCGTCGGCGTGAGCAAAGTCGTGGGCGGCAAGGTATATGAGCTTCGGATCGCCGCGATGCGGAAGTCGGGGCACTGGCAAGCGACAGGGGCGAGCGTGTCGCAGCAGGACGCGGCCGCCGGCGTCAAGATCGCGATTGTCGACCAAACGGACTGGAAAATCCGGGTACGAATCGACGCGCCCCACAGCCGGGACGTGCGCTGGTCGGTCCAATTCGCCAAGCCCCGCTGACCGACGAAGCGGCACCTCAGAGCATGGACTGTGTCGAGAGCTGTAGAATGGGTTCTCAACCCACGCGTTTCCGGATGTGGATGGTTGCGCGTGGGTTGAGAACGCCCCCTACAACGACTCGCGCCGTGCCGACACCCGACGGCCTGTCGTACACGAATTGTCCCTGGTTTGTATCAGAGGTAGAGTTTTGCAAAATGGAGATTAGGCTTATATTCTTCAAGGAAATCGTTGGTTTGATTTCCTTGAAGACGGAGCTTAAATACCAATACCCAATGCACTTACGTGCTCGGGAGGAAAAATCGACAAGAAGATTTTTCCTCCCTAAAGTAAGCCTAATCTCCATTTTGCAAAAGTTCAGTTGGAGGTCGTTTCCCTTGGAACGTGAGAACTTGTGGGCGCCGTGGCGCATCCCGTATATCAAAGGCCTGGAGAGAACCGAAGGTTGTTTTCTCTGTCACAACCTGGCCCATCCGGAGCAGGACGACGAGAATCTGGTGTTGTGGCGCACCGAGCGGAGCCTCGTCGTTCTCAATCGGTTTCCCTACAACAACGGTCACCTGCTGATCGCGCCGGCCCGGCACATCGCCGATTGGGAGCAGACTTCGGACGCCGAGATGCTGGAGCTGACCAAGCTCATGCGGGAATCGCAGCGGGCCCTGTCGCTGACGCTCAATCCGCACGGCTTCAACGTGGGCCTGAACTTCGGCCGCTGCTCCGGCGCCGGTCTGCCCGGCCACATGCACATCCACGTCGTGCCGCGCTGGGACGGCGACACGAACTTCATGAACGTCTGCAGCGACACCGACGTCGTCAGCCAGTCGCTGGTGGACTTATTGGGCGAATTAAAGCAGGCCAGCGCCCAGCACGGCCTGCCCTCTCTTTGAGACGGATTGCACGTTGGCGGCTGCAGGCGATTTGCGATTTCTCGGTTTTGATGTATAATCATCGGTGTGAGAACGCGTTGGTTTTCTCAGGAGGTGCGCCGTGGACAAGGAAATGACCATCGAGGAAATTGAGTCGCAGTTTGAGTCGCAATGGGTGTTGATTGAGGAACCTCGAACCGACAAGGCACTGAAAGTGCTCGGAGGCAAAGTGCTCTTTCACAGCCCGGATCGGGACGAAGTCTACCGCAAGGCCGTTGCCCTGCGTCCGAAGCGATCTGCGATCATCTACACCGGTCAGATCCCTGAAGAGACGGCGGTCGTCCTGTGAACTACTCCTTCAATCCACAGCGTGGTCTTGTGGTTGTTGAAGCGGAAGTGTTCGGTTCTTCCGGGAGCATCGTTTTGCGTTTGGCGTTGGACACGGGAGCTACTGGCACCATGATCAATGTCGCGCCACTTACGGCTGTAGGCTACGACGCATCCTTGGTACCCGACCGAGTCCAGGTTACGACAGGCAGCGGAGTCGAATTCGCTCCCCGGGTCATTGTTACTCGCATAGAGGCCATGGGGCGAAACCGGAATAGTTTTCCTGTGCTTGCTCATACGCTCCCCCCGAGCGCCGGCGTTGACGGTCTTCTCGGCCTGGATTTTCTCCGCGGGCAGATTTTGAACATCGACTTTCGACAAGGCAGTATCTCACTTGATCCAACGCGATAATTGCTCTCGCAGCGCAAAAGAGACCCAACCGTATGAACGCGAGTGACAACCAATCCCTACAGAAAGCCGTTTCTTGAGGACTATGCGTAACGAACTACAATCTTATGCCGCGATGGAGGAGCAGAGCAAGGGGAGACGGTTCCCCGAGCCGCCTCATCCGTATCGGTCGGATTTCGAGCGGGACCGGGATCGGATCATTCATTGCTCGGCGTTTCGGCGGCTGGAAGGCAAGACGCAGGTCTTCACGCCGGGGCTGGACGATTACTATCGCACCCGCCTGACCCACAGCATCGAGGTGGCCCAGATCGGCCGCACCATCGCCAGGGCGCTGGGATTGAACGAGAGTCTCACCGAGGCGATCTGCCTGGCGCACGACCTGGGACACGCGCCCTTCGGCCACGCCGGCGAAGCGGTACTCAACGATCTCATGGCCGATCACGGTGGCTTCGAGCACAACGCCCAGACGCTGCGGATCGTCGAATCGCTGGAGCATCCCTACCCCGCGTTCATGGGCCTGAATCTGATGTACGAGACCCGCCTCGGTCTGGCTCGGCACACGAGCCCTTACGACGAACCCGAGAACGATACGTTCGAGGAGGCCAACGGCACTCTCGAAGGACAGATAGCCGACGTGGCGGACCGCGTGGCGTATAACTGTCACGACCTCGAGGATGGGATGAAGGCGCGGTTGATCGAGAGCGACCAGATGCGGCACATCGGCATCTTCGCCGAAGCGGCCGAGCGGGCGGGCGCCGATCGCATCGAGGACTGGACGATCCGCCGGACCCGCACCGCCAAGGCCATTATCGACAGGCTCGTCAGCGACTGCATCGACGCCAGCGCGAAAAACATCGAACGGGCCGGCATCCGCACCGCCCGACAGGCCTGCGAACGGAAGGAGAATCTCATCGGGCTGTCCAGCGAAAGCGATGCGGCGCTGGCCGAGCTGGAGACGTTTCTCTACGAGAATTTCTACCGACACCCGAGGCTCATCGAGACGGCGGCCAAAGTTCGCTCCTGGCTCACCGAGCTGTTCGAAAGGCTGTGCGCCCACCCCGAGTCGATGCCGACCTATTTCCGGAATTTCATCCCGCAGCATGGCCTCCAACGCGCCGTCTGTGACTACATCGCCGGCATGACCGACCGCTACTGCCTCAAGCGCCTCGATCGCGCGTAGGAGGCATGCGCGACGGGCAACCGACAAGACAGACAACCGACGTCGCGGTTCACGATCAAAACGGGAATTCCCGTTGACGGCGCCTGCCTTTGAATGCAGACCAAGATCATGAAAACTGTCCGCTACATTTACTGGCAAGACAACGCCATGTGGCTGGGGCATTTGGAAGAGTATCCCGATTACATGACGCAGGGTCAGACCATCGAGGAACTTCAGGAGAATCTCAAGGATCTCTATGATGAGCTGACCAGCGGAAGGATCCCCGGTGTGCGACGCGTGGCGGAGATGGAAATTGCAGGAAGCGAACGGCCTTGATCCGGCGTCTGGAAGACGAGGGCTGTGTCATGCTCCGACACGGGGGACGCCAAGACTGGTATCAGAATCCTGAAACCGGTGTCTGCCAGCCGGTCCCTCGCCATCGGGAGATCAACGAGCATTTGGCCCGACATATCCTCCGCAAGCTCCAGGGCTGATTTGCCGAGGGAATCCGCAGCAGGAGCGCGCCTTGCGTTGGCATTGGACGTGCGGGTTGTCGGCGGCGCGAGCTTATCCCTAATGCGCGGCTGGCTTGTTTCGGTTTGACTTGGGCGGGGCGTTGCGATAGTGTTTGGGCCTTATGACCTGGAGACGACTGCTTGCATCTTGTTTTGGATTGGGCCGGCTGCCTGTGGCGCCGGGGACGTGGGGGTCGCTGCCGCCGGTTCTGGTGTTCAGCATCCTGCTTCATTTCGGTGCGCCCGCGGCGGCGATTGTGGGCGTGATGGCGGCGCTGGTCGTGCTGGGGGCGGTCGCGTGCGTAACGTGCGCGCCGGCGGTGGTGTCGATCCTGGGCAAGACCGACCCAGGCGAGGTGGTCGCCGACGAGTTCGCCGGCCAGGCCCTGACGTATCTGGTCATCCCTTTGCTGCTGCCGGGGGATTTGTCCTTGAAGCAGTGCTGTTTTGTCACGGGCCTCGGATTTTTCCTGTTCCGCGCTTTTGATATCACCAAGCCCTGGCCGATAAAGAAACTGGAACAGTTCCCCGACGGCTGGGGCATTCTGGCGGATGACTTGCTGGCGGGTGTGTACGCGGCGGTGGTGCTGTGCGTTTGTGTCAGGTTGTGGATTGCCGGGTAGTCGGACCTCGAAAGGAACGGATGGGGACCCAGTACAGCGTTGAAGTCTGCAAACAGCTTGAGGAGCGGTTCCGCGCCGCCGAAGTACACCGGCCGATGCGGATCACGCGGCACGAGCCCGGGACCGAGCTGACGTATCGGGTCCGCGGCGTGGGCGGCAATTCCGAAGCGACCGTTCGTCTGGCGATCGAGCGGTTCGTCGGCGGAGGATTCGCCGGGCAGGTCTACCAGGTCAGGATCGTGCAGGTGGAGGGGGATTCCGTGCCCGGCGTGGAAGCCGGTGCGATCTGCGCAATGAAGATCCTGATTCCACCTTCGGGCTTCTCCTGCCTGTTTCGCAATCTGCTCTACTGGATCGGCTTTCAGGGCCCGTTCCAGCTCCAGGTCAACCCGGCGGCGGCCCGGGCCGGCGCCCTGTGGCAGAAATTCATCCGGCGCGGCGCGAAGCTCAAGTTTGGCGACGAGCAGGCGGTCGTCGACATTTACGGCACGTTCGTGGACGAGCAGCTCGGCAGTTGCGGCGAGCTGAGCGAATGGGTGGACGGGCGAACCTGGCGGCTGGAGGTCGATGACCGCCTCGATCTGCTCAAGCAATGGCGCAAGGGCCGGGCGGTGGACGAGCCGCAGCTCGGATCGCCCGAATATCGAGCCAAACGCCGGTTCATGCGCGAGTTCGTCAGCCTGCTGCACGAGATGGGCGCGCATGAATTCGCCCGGCAGTACGAGTGGTCCACCTGCAAGAGCCAGCCGAATTGCCTCAAGCGGCAGGGCCGGGACGAAGACCCGGGCGCGGGCCTGACCGCCGTCGATTTTCGCGCCGGGCTGACCCTCCTGCCCTTCCTGCCGATGAGTCCGGGAGATGTGAAGCTGATCGGCCAGGGGATTGCGCGCGGGTCCCTGGTGCAGTTCGACCGGGGCAGCCTTGCGCGACTGGAAAAGTTCGTCCAGGCCCACGGCGCCGAGTTTGCCGATATGCAGGACGCGCTGGCGGAGCTCAAGACATCCGAACGCATCTATCGCGATTCCATCCCCGACATCACCCACAATCACGTCCGGTTGTTCTACAGCCGCCGGTTGTGGGCAACGATTTTCGACAGCGCCGTTGCCGGTTGGAAGGTCCGAAACCTCGTCGAGCAGCCTTGCGCCGAGCGCCTGGGAAGAAGCCGCGTTCGAACCTTTCTGTTCTTCCTGATCGGCTGCATTCCCTTCTTGGGCAAAGTTCTGCGGCGAAGCTGGGGCCGGCGCGATTGGCGTAAGCACTACGCCCGGATGCTCGGCAGCGCGCGTTACTTCGGCCGGGCCTTCAAGGCCAGGGTGGCGGAGAAATCGATCCAGTGGTATCGGGCCGGACGCATGGACGCCGAGCGGGCGCTGCGGCTGGCGGATCGGCCCTGGCGGTTCCTCGCGCACGCGCCCGTGTCGATCCTGCCGGCGGGACTGCATCGATTCCTGACCGACGCGCGCTTTGCCAGAGAAAAGCTGGCGTATCTGCTTGTCCGGCCCGTCCGTCTCTACTTCAACGCCGAGATGCGCGAGCAGTGGCTTCGCGAGATGCTGGCCGAGGGCAAGAAGAAGCACATGCTCAGCGATGAGGACGCCGCGACGATCGTTTCGCAGTTGAATGAGCCCTTCATCCAGAAGTACCTCAAGAGCCTGGCGGTGCACGTCTGCACGCTGCCGGTGACTCAGGTGGTCTCGGTAGCGGTCGCGGCCTATTACTACTTCACCCATCCGGACACGCCCCAGACCGAACGAGCCATCGCCGTGGCCGGCATCCTGGCGTTGTTCCAGGTCGTGCCGCTGTCGCCCGGCTCCCTGACGCGCGGGCTGTACGTGCTGTATTTGGTCATTCGCGAGCGCAACTTCCGCGATTACAACATCGCCGTGTTTCTGGGCTTTTTCAAGTACGTCGGTTACCTGGCGTTTCCCATTCAGATGACCTATCGTTACCCGGCGTTGGCGCGGTTCATGGCGGCCCACTGGGCCACCGAGGCGGTGCACATCGTGCCCGTATTCGGGGAACGCGGGGCGCTGATGGAGCACTGGGTCTTCTGTCTGTTCTACAACTGGCCGCTGACGATTCGTCGGCGGATGCGTCGCCGGGCGGAAATGCGGGCAGCGCTGCGTCCGCGGTACTGGCACGTCGGCGTCTGTGCGCTGGCGGCGGCCGCGGTGTTCGGCGCGGTCGGCTACCAGTATTGCGGCCGCACCGGTCAACTGCCTTCCCTGAGAGAATTCTGGTGGCTCGTTGCGACCGTACCGCTGTTGTGCGGGGCAGTCGTTACGCTGGGCTGCGGCGGGGCCGCGCTAGGCAAACGCATCGCGGCCGCCGCGATGGGCGGACTGCTGGCAGCGGCATTGGCCACCGCCTTCTCGGCGCTGATCGCCCGCACGGGTGCGGTGGCCGAAGCCCCCCTCATCGCTCTCGGCGTCTGGCGCGTTTTCATCTTCTCCCTTCTTTCGGTCGTCGGCGCGGCTCTGACCGAATTGACCCTGCCCGAACCCAGGTCATGACCGCCGGTTGATTCCGCTCTCGCCGGCCGTTTTTCAGCGTCGTTCTCGCCCCTGCCGCGGGTGCTTTCGGACCCGACACGCCGCAAACCATTCGTCTTGACGGGTGAAAAATGCGCCGGGAATGCAAAAAATCCACCAGGGGCCGGGAGTCGAAAAAGGCCGTCCAATCGCTTGAATTCCAGGACTCTTTCGCCGCCAGGAGAAATTGCGGGCCGAATTGGCCCGGCCCGGGAGAAAAAGTATGGGCAAATACGTAGTTCGACGTATAATGAGTATGTGGTGAACCGGCGGGATTCCAATGGGTAGTACCGGACGGTTCCGTGGTTTTGAAGTCTCTGAGGAGGTTTTCCTCCTATGTCTGCCAATAGCTATAGCTCTCTGTGCGACGACTTTTACGTCGATATGCACGTGAATACGGAACTTGAGCTTCCCAAGAGCCGGGATACGATTCTGACGTTCTTCGAGCGGATTCAGAAGCAGTTTCCGCAGATGGGTCGGTTCTATCGACGCGACAAGAACGAGTATTATCTCGAAGAAGAGCACGGCGTGGGGCAATACCGTTGGGTCAGTCTCGAGGGAGACCGGATCGGTGCCGGGATGGTCAATCCGGCGAGCTTTCAGGACGCCTACGACCTGGACCGGCTGGTTCTGGAGCTGATGCCGTACATGCTCGGGGTAACGCCGCTCGACGTGGACTCGCTCGATCTGACGCTTGCGATGGATTTCGACTGCGCCGGCCACCATGATGAGGTCATTGCCGAGGCGCTGTTCGGCATGAGCGCTTTCGGCAGTCTCGCGGACGTGCCGCACTCCAGGCCGATCGTGTTTTCGCCCGCGATGGTCCTGGGGTTGTCGGACGACATGCACATCCAGGCCCGCGTCAGCATCGATTCCAAGACCAGCATCTATGAGCCGGGAGAGAAGGAGCACAGCCGCGACGAGGCGATCACACTGTCCCTGGCCGTCCGCCAGTATCCCCGGACGAATGAGAGGTTCGACGCCCCGGCCGCCTTCGAGCTGCAGTGCCGGCTCGCCGAGGAGCTGATGGCCGAAAAGATCGTGCACCACTTCGTGCAACCGCTTACGGAGGTGATCGCTCAAAGACGGTCGACGTGATTCTGAAAGGAGTCCGAATGGCGATTGAGGCGCCGCTGAGCCGATACAAACGAAACAGTCTCAAGATTTATATCGTGGCGTGTATCCTGGGGGCGCTCTGGTTCGGCTACGACGGATACCTGAGCGAGAAATTCATTCAGCAGCACACCGACGAGCAGGGCAATCCGGACAGCACGCTTCTGTTCAATCGCATTTCCCCTCCCTTCTTTGTGGGCGGTGTCGTGCTGCTGACTGTCTACTACTATGCTGTCAGAGGGCGAAAGGTCGTCGCCGATGACGAGGCACTGGTCGTGGCCGGCAAGGTGAAAATCCCCTACGACGCCATCGAAAAAATAGACAAAACGTACTACGAGAAGAACGGCCACTTCGTTGTCACCTACAAAAACGACAACGGAAGAGAAGTACACCGCAAGCTAAGCAACCGCAACTACGACAACCTGAAGCCGATTCTCGAGCATCTGATCGCCCAGATCACGTAAACCGGCCATCTCGTCCGAACGTCATCATCCACCTCTGGTCCCGGGGCGGGCCAGGAAATCTCACGGGCCACTGGTCAGGGATCGTGAAATTCCGCGTGCAATCTTCGGACTGTGACGGTTGAATAACAATCGCAACAAGACGGAGCCGCCGGCATGGGACCGACGGCCGGAAGCTGTAATGTGCGGAAGCAGGAGCCATGCAATGGTCGCGCGAGAAGCCCCCATGAGCCGGCGCGGCCGGGCCGAGTTACGCCGTGCGGAGGACGAAAGACCGGAAGCTCTGATTGCCTTCAAGCAGACGATGAAATAAGTATGGTGTCCCCAGATTTCCCGATTTCCCCGGCATTCTCTGGGGGCATTATGGCGGGGGCGGCCGGGAGGGGCAAGGGGAAAACGGAAGAACATATTGTCTATTTTCTGGCGTTCGAATTCTCGTGTAAATGACCGAAACGAACGGCTTCGGAGCTGAAAAGCGTTGACTCTTTGCGGCAATTTGGGTAAGTTCATTGATGTCGCATGGGAATTGTGCCTTTCGAGGGTACAAACGAGAGGTCTCAGGTGAGGGCTCTCTGCGGCTGTCAACCATCAGATGGAGAATTCAGCATTATGACCAGGCACCGTCGTGGGGGATTCACGTTAATCGAGCTTCTTGTTGTCATTGCCATCATAGCGGTGCTGATGGCGATACTGACACCATCCTTGAATCGTACCCGCAAGCAGGCGAGATTCTTGCGGTGCAAAGCCAACCTTCGATCGTATGGCCTGATGGCACTTATGTACGCGGACGAGTCCGACGGCAAGATGCCCAATGCCTGGACGAGTTTCTACAACAAACACGGTGAGTATCGCAACGAACCCCATCGGTACTGCCGGTGGCACAATCCCGACTTTGACCTCGAAAAGCATCCCGAGTACGCCGGCCCGTTCTGGCCGTACCTGGAGGGCAAAGATATTCACATTTGTCCGGGTTTTCCGCGAATCGCCAAAATGTTCGGTCCCATTCATCCCCAACACGTCGAGAGCGTCCCGATCATACCGAATTACAACTACTCCATGAATTCGTATCTCAGTGACAAGAGGGTCGCCAGTATCAAACGGCACAGCGAGATTTTCTTCTTTGGCGAAGAAAACCTGTGGATCACCGCGCCCTACAATAGATATGCCTTCAACGACACGGCCATGTGCGTGTATGAGCAGTGGGACAGTTTCGGCACGTTTCACCTGTCTCGTCAATCGGATCTGGAAGACGGTGTGGTGAACGCGGTTTTTCTCGACGGCCAGGTCAAGACCGTCAATCGGGTAGACTCCTGGCGTTATTGTGCTCCAGACGGCGAGAGTAAGGCGCCCCGAGGCGGCTGATCTCTCTTCGCTAGTTTTTCTTATGTTTCGGTTGAAAGGAGGAAGTCATGAAAAGGCTTGGTGTGTGGCTCTTGATTGTGACGTTTGCGTCACAGATGCAGGCGGGCGTTCCCGAACCCAAAGGCGTGTGGGAATTCAACCAGCCGGATCCGCATAGCGCGACGATCGGTGCTCCCCTGGAAGTTGTCGGCGCGGACCTCGAAATCGCAGGGGTCGATGCCGCCGACGGCGCCATGACGATCGGCGAGGGCAGCTACTACGTATGCCGGCACGGCATCGCCCCCAACGGCGAGGGGGCCAAAGTGAACGAATGGACCCTGCTCATTGATTTCAGCTATCCGGCCATCAGTTTGTCCGACCCTCCCAACGGCTACAACGATCTCTTTCAGACGGATCCGAACAACGCCGGGGATTCCGACTGGACCATCAACTCTTCCGGCGCGATCGGCATTGGCGCCGTTGGTTACTCCAGCGCCTATGGTTTCACGACCCAGGCAGACACCTGGTATCGTATGGTCGTCGTGGTCGACAACGGCGTTCGACATGACCTCTACATCGATGGCGTGGAGATCTTCAAGGGAAACGAGCAGGGAATCGACGGTCGTTACAGCCTGGCCGACGTGCTTCTGCTCTTTGCCGCTGGAGACCAGGACGGTGATGACGCCACCATCGATGTCTCGACGGTCGCCATCTGGGACGTCGCTCTCAATCCGAATGAAATACTGCCCCTGGGTAAGGCCGGTGACAGCGTCCTGACGCAGGCCCTTGCTCCCATCGTCGACGCCGGCGCCGATCAGACGGTCGAACTGGATGTAAACTCGGTAGCCGCGGTCCCTCTCGAAGGCACGGTTACCGACGACGATGAAAACCTGACCATCGCATGGCAGCTCGTCTCCGACCAGAACGATGTTGTCATTGAGCCGGCCGACAGCAACAGTGCCACGGCAACGATAGGCGCTCCCGGCCAATACGTCTTCGAGTTGTCCGCCAATGACGGCGTCTATACCGTGACCGATCAGATGCGGGTCAACGTCTGGGCCCACGATTACAACAACCTGATCGTGCATTGGGATTTTGAGGAAGCCTGGAACGGCCAGGACGTTAACGATGCTTCCGGCAATCTGAACCACGGGCGGATTATCGACGGCCAGGACGGTACCTCCGAATATGTCCCCCGCGACGAGGGCCAGGGTCTCAATCTTCTCAGCGACGACTTTACCGTGGACGGTGACTGGGTGGCGCTGGACTTGACGATGCCCGCCAGCGGCACGGTCGCGCTGTGGGTCAAGCCCATCGATTTCTACAACTACCACTCGATCTTTGACAATTCCGGCAACGGGAACGACTGGGAAATGTGGATTTACGGCGATTCCCGGGCCCGTTTCCGCGTGGAGAGCAATACCGCCGTAACGGCCAACCTGAACAGTCTGGCCGAAGATGGGGACGGCCAGGACAAATGGTGGCACTTCGCCTGCACCTGGGCCCGCGATGCGAACGACCCCGGTCTGGTCGCCACCCAGTTGTACGTCAATGGCAAATTGATGGAGGAAAATGCGGGAACCTGGGTCGATCCCGGCGCGACCTTCTTCCTGGGCGGCGGCAACCCGGAGAACGACTTCTGCAACAGCACGTTCGACGACGTCAGAATCTACGACAAAGTGCTGCCCGCCGAAGAGGTCGTCGGGTTGGTCTATCCCGGCAACAAGCCTCCTATGGTTGAAGCCGGTGACGAACAGACCGTATGGCTTTCGCAGGCCGGTTCGGTCGCGGTGACACTGACCGGGACGGTGGACGATCTGGACGGCAGTCCGACCGGTGAAATGACCTACTTATGGGAGATGGTCGCCGGCCACGACGAGGTAACTATCGAGACGCCGAATGCCCGGGAAACCGTCGTCGTCATCACCACGCCCGGAGCGTACATCTTCTCGTTCACCGCCAGCGACGGACAATTTACCGAGACCGATCAAGTGCTGATTGACGTCTGGCCTTCCGGCGATACCGGCCTGATCGTTCACTTGCCGCTGGACGGCAATGTCGATGAGCTTGCGCGCGGTTTTCCCACCCGGTTGATTGACGGGGCCGACGGCACCCACGAATACGTCGAGGGCATCGACGGGCAGGCCCTGCAGTTGTCCGGCACCGAGGGGCAAACGGATAACGATGTGGTCGCTATCGATTTTGTCTATTACAACCGCGGCTCCATCTGCCTCTGGTTCAGACCGACCTCGTTGTATAATTACAACAGCATCCTCGATAACAGTGTCGAAGCCAACGACTGGGAGATGTGGGTCTATGGCTCCGGTGAGTTTGCCGGCCGTATTCAAACCGGCTATGTGCGCGGCTTCTGGATGGAAGCCATGACCTGGTATCACATTGCCATGACCTGGCGTGTCAACCCGGAGAATCCCGATCTGATCGAGCAGTTGTTGTACATTGACGGCCAACTCGTTGCCTCGAACCAGTCGGAATGGGTCGATCCCGGAAGCACCGTGTACCTGGGTGGCGGTCACAGCGGCAACGACGACTGCAACGGCACCTTTGACGATTTCCGGATCTACGATCGTCCCCTCACCGCCGAGGAAATACAGCAGTTGGCGTCCCAGGGACAATAGCGCATCGATCCGGGCTACTGGATCGATTTTGTAATGCCCTGAGAATACTGGCTCGCAACAACGAACTGCGGCATAGGCTCAACCTGAGTCTGTGCCGCAGTTTTTTTGAATAGGGCTCTGTCGGATGGTGCAAGGGTTTCTGGAAACGTGATGGATGACGTCCATCTGCGGTTGCGTATGCGTGAAGCGCACGGGCGTGGAGTTTTGAGGGCTTGGGGTTGGGTCTTGAGTTGTCGATTGGGTATAATATAGCCATGACGACGAAAGAGATAGCGTTACGGACCATTGAGCAACTGCCTGAGGACGCCTCCTGGGAGGACATTCAGGAGCGGATCAACTTCGTGGCCGGCGTTCGCAAGGGCCTGCGCGAGCTGGATGAGGGCAAGGGCATCTCCCACGAGAAGGTCAAGGAGGAGTTTGCCGAATGGCTTACGAAGTGATCTGGGCTCCCTCCGCCCGCCTCGATCTGGCGGCACTCGCTTCGTACATCGGGGAATCCCGGCCGTAGGCCTCCGCGTTTCATCAAGGCGGTATTCGAGACAGTGGAACATCTCGCCGATTTTCCTGAATCCGGGCGGGTCGTCCCGGAGTTCGACGATCCCGCTATCCGGGAGGTGATTCGCCGGCCTTGCCGGATCATCTATCGCGTCAAAGCTTCTGAACACACCGTCGAAATCGCCAGAGTCTGGCACGCCGCCAGGGGAACGCCTCAACTATAGACGCCCCTCAGTCCTCTCGCGCGGGGCCTGTCCGCCTCGTTTCGCATTTCTGTCATTCGGTGTCCTTTCGGCGCGGGTGAAAAATCTGAGTTTTTGATGGCGGTTTGGGTTTGG
>CAYPZL010000060.1:0-27412 GCA_964415045.1 uncultured Pirellulales bacterium
TAGCTTCGTCGCTACGCTCCTCGCAATGACATATACGTGACCGCCATGTCATTGCGAGCGAAGCGAAGCAATCTATGGTCGCACGATTTACGAAAAGCGGTAGTCGTGAGTACCGCAAAGTCTTGGAATCGTTTACAGGAGAAGCGCCGTGAAACTCAAGCGTTTTGAAGGCAACCCGATCCTGTCGCCGAATCCGGCTCACGAATGGGAGAACCTGGCCGTGTTCAATCCGGCGGCCTGGTACGAAAAGGACAAGCAGCTCGTGCTGCTGTTGTACCGTGCGGCCGAGGCGCACCCGGAATACAAGTGCTATTTCGGCCTGGCCGTCAGCAACGACGGCTATCATTTCGAGCGCGTCTCCGACGAACCGGTGATCGGGCCAAGCGTCGACGGCTTCGATGCCAGCACCATCCAGGACCCGCGCATGGTCAAGATGGGCAGCTACTACTACATCACCTACGCCAGTCGCTTCTATCCCTTCGGGCAGTTCTGGCTGCCGAAAGAGGCGCAGTACCAGCGGCCGAAGTGCCCGCGCGACTTCCCGAAGGTGATTCGTACGAACGCCACCAGCACGGGGCTGCTGTTGACCAAGGACTTCAAGACCTTCGTGCGAGCCGGACGCATCACCGATCCGCTGCTGGACGACCGTGACGTCGTGCTGTTCCCTGAAAAGATCGACGGCAAGTACGTCATGATGCACCGGCCGCTGGAGTGGGTCGGCGGTAAGTACCGCACCAAGCACGCCTGCGCCTGGATCTCCACCGCCGAGGATCTGCTGGGCTTTCGCAAGAGCAAGCTGCTGATCAAGGCCAAGTACGACTGGGAGGCCGGCAAGCTGGGCATCAACACGCCGCCGATCAAGACCGCGCACGGCTGGCTGACGCTCTACCACGCGGTGGGCCCCGACAAGTATTACCGGCTGGGCGCCCTGCTGCTCGACCTCGAGGACCCGAGCAAGGTCTTGCATCGGACGAAGGACTGGATCATGCAGCCCGAAGCGCGGTACGAGATCGACGGGTACTACCACGGGTGCGTCTTCCCCTGCGGCAAGGTCGTCATCGGCGATACCCTGTTCGTCTACTACGGCGCCGCCGACAAGCACGTGGGACTGGCCACCTGCAAGCTGGACGCCCTGCTGGAACACCTGCTGTCCTGCCCGGCCTGAGGAAAGGGAGTTGCATGGAAATATCGTTGCATGCCATCGACATTGCCATCATTGTCGGCTACATCGCCGCCGTGATCGCCATGGGCTGGTTCCTCTCGAAGCGCGCCTCCA
Organism: uncultured Pirellulales bacterium; assembly: GCA_964415045.1. Lineage (GTDB taxonomy): Bacteria > Planctomycetota > Phycisphaerae > Sedimentisphaerales > Anaerobacaceae > CAYPZL01. The sequence goes on from CAYPZL010000060.1 coordinate 1,277, forward strand.
AGGATTTGAACGCCTACTTCCTCGGGGGCAAGAGCCTGCCCTGGTGGGTGATCGGCACGTCGCACGGGGCCAGCGGGTTCGACATCACCGGCACGATGTGGTTCGTGACGATGTTGTTCACGTACGGGCTGCGGGCGGCGTTCGCGCCGTGGATCTGGCCGCTCTTCGACCGCATCTTTCGTCAGATGTATCTCGGTGCCTGGATTCGCAAATCCAACGTGCTCACGGGCGCCGAGTGGATGCGCACGCGCTTCGGCACCGGTCGCGGCGGCACGCTCTCGCACATCAGCGTCGTGATCTACGCGGTCCTCGTGACCATCGGCTTCGTGGCCTACGCGCTCAAGGGCATCGGCAAGTTCGCCGACGTATTCTTCCCCTGGGACCTGGCCTGGGGCCCGCTTTCGAGCGCCGAATCCTACGGCATTGCAATCCTCGGCATCACCACGGTGTACCTGCTCTTTGGCGGCTGGTACAGCGTCGTGCTGACCGATCTGCTGCAGTTCGCGCTTCTGACGGTCGCGTCGATTTTCATTGCGGCCGTGGCGATGGCAAAGGTTTCGCCCGAGATGCTGGCGGCGGTGGTGCCCGACGGCTGGGACCGGCTGATTCCGGAGTGGCGCCTCGGCCTGGACTGGTCCGCCCACATCGCCGGGCTCAACGACAAAATCTACGGCACCGCCACCAGCGACGGCGACGGCTACACGCTCCTGGGCTGCGTCGTGATGATGTGGCTGCTGCGCGGGATTCTGGTCAGCGCCGGCGGACCGTCGGCCGGCTACGGAATGCAACACCAGCTCTCCACGCGGAACCCGCGCGAGGCGGCGCTGGAGAACTGGTGGATGTCCATCGTGCAACTGGCGCCGCGCTCGCTGATGATCGGCGGCGTCGCGATTCTCGGCCTGGCCTTTTTCTCAGGCGAGGTCAACGACATGGTCGCGGCGGGCGGCAAGTTCGATTTCGAGCAGATTCTCCCCTTCGTGATCGCCCGGTTCGTGCCGGTCGGACTGACGGGAATCCTCATGGCCGGGCTTCTCGCCGCCTTCATGAGCACCTTCGATTCCACCGTCAACGCCGGCGCCGCCTACGTCGTCAACGACATCTACAAACGCTACATCAAGCCCGACGCCCCGAATCGCCGTTACGTGCTGATGGGCTATTTCTGGTCCGTCGCTCTGGTGGTCGTGGCGGTGGTCGCGGCGCTGCGAATCGAGAACATCGACAAAACCACCAAGTGGATCACCGGCCTGCTCTACGCCGGTTACATCGCGCCGAACGTCCTGAAGTGGCACTGGTGGCGCTTCAACGGCTATGGGTACTTCGCCGGCATGATCGCCGGGGCCGCGGCCGCATTGGTCTTCCCGCGTGTGAACGAGCTGATCGGGAACGCCTGGGGGCACGAGATCAGCGCCAACTACGCCTTCCTGGTGCTGGTGCCCGTGGGCGGGCTGGCTTCGATCGTCGCCTGCCTTCTCACGCCTCCCGACGCCCCCGAGGTGCTCAAGAGCTTCTACCGCACGGTCCGGCCGTGGGGATTCTGGAAGCCGGTGCTGGAGCAACTCAGGAAGGACGATCCCGCTATCGAGCCCAACCGCAATTTCGCCCTGGATATGTTCAACGTCGCCAACGGAATCCTCTGGCAGCTTTCGCTGATGGTCGCGCCGTTCTGCCTGGTGGTGCGCAAGTGGGACACGTTCTGGCTGTCATTAGGCGTTCTGGCCGTAACGTCGGTGATTATGAAGTTCACTTGGTATGACAGGCTGGCTTCGAACCCGTAGCATAAAGGAGCACCGTTTATGAAGTCATGCGGAGAATGTTGGATCAAGACAGTGACACTGGCTCTGGTTGTCGTTGTTTCGGGCGCATCGTGGTGCGGCGCGACCATACGCGAGATTTCGCGGGAAACGCTGCTGGACAAGCTGTCGGGCTTCTGGATCGGCCAGCTTGCGGGGAATTACCTGGGCTTCCCGTTCGAGAACGTCTACGAGGCCGAGCCCTGTCCGTTCCTGGTCGACCGCTACTACACGTGGCGCGACGATGCGTCGATCCGAATGAACCGCAACGATCTGCGCGGCTTCGTGCCGATCCTGGCCGCAGCGTTCGAGGGCGCCTTCTCCGACGACGACACCGACATCGAGTTCGTGACGCTGCACGCGGTGGAGAAATACGGGCTCGACATCAACTACGCCGAGATCACGCAGATGTGGAAGACACACATCAACCGCAAGATCTGGGTCGCCAACCGCACGGCGCGGGACCTGATGGCCCAGGGGATGGTCGCCCCGGCCACCGGCGCTAAGGCCAACAATCCGAACTGGTTCCAGATCGACCCGCAACTGGTCAACGAGATATGGAGCGCGTTTTATCCGGGGATGACCGCCCACGCCGCGAAGCGCGCGGAGTGGGGCGCGCGGATCACGAACGACGATTGGGGCGTGCATCCCACGATTGCGTATGCCGTGATGTACAGTGCGGCCTTTTTCGAGACCGACACGGACAAGCTCGTGGCGATGGCGCAGAAGGCGGTCGGCGACGACGGACCCTTCGCCGAGGGCATGCGCGACGTGATCGCCTGGCACAAGCAATATCCCAACTGGCGGGACTGCCGCAGGCGGATTCACGAAAAGTACTGGGCATATAAGAAAGGCGATTATGCCGCGCCGGTGTCGGTGGTCTCGTCATTGCAGAACGGGTTGTGCGGTGTGATGGCGGTGCTGTACGGCGCGGGCGACTTCATGAGGACGGCGGGCATCGCGGTCTCCGCCGGCTACGATTGCGACAACCAGGGCGCCACCTGCGCCGGACTGATCGGCGTGATGCACGGGGCCGGCTGCATACCGGATGCCTTGACCAAGGACTTTCTGCTGCGAGGCAAGTGGAGCGAACCGTTCAACGACCAGTACCTCAACTACAGCCGCGACGGCCTGCCCATCGTCACGAAGATCAGTGACATCGTCGAACGCATCGCCGCAATTACCGAAGAGGCCATCCTGACCAACGGCGGCAGGAAAATCGCGCGCAACGGCCGCACCGTCTACAGCGTCAACTGCGATTTCTGACCGTCCCCCACCGGATTCCACTCGTCCGAGCCGGGCGTAACCGCGGGAACTTGCCGGCCGCAGATTCTATGTGTCCATCGATCCAAAAGAGGTGGCTGCAGCCATCATTCCCCCGATCTTCTTCCCGGCCCTGGCTTTCGTGCCTTCCGGCGCATCGGGGGGCGGGGCGAGTTCTCACCGGGTACCAGAACGTTCTTGCCTTTAATCTTGATCTTTTTGACAAGCGCGATCTGCTCATCGACCAGGCCTGGAGGAACCGTGCCGTCGGCCGCTACGAACTCGCCAAACGGACGTGACATCTTCCTGAGGTCTTCGGCGAGCAGGCGGCGCATTCTGTTTACTTGATCGGCATACTCCGGCCTGGAGGCGAGGTTGTTCATTTCGTCGGGGGTCCCGGCGCAAGTCGTAGAGCTGATCGGCATCGAAAAAACCCGGGTGCTCTGCGCCTCGGACACCGATCCCCAACCGCCCGATGTACGACATCAGACGAGGCAGATTCTCGGGTCTGGCCCGTCTGATCGCCTCGACCTGCTCCTTTGTGTAGCGCACGGCGATGTACTTCCAGTCCTTCGTCGCCACCGCGCGGGCGACACCCATCTCGAAGTAAAGGTGATCCCGCCAGGGTCTGGCCGTACCGTCAGCAAAAAGCGGCACGAGGCTGCGTCCGTCCAAACGATAGCCCGCCGGCGTCCGGGCCCCGGCGATCTCAAAAAAGGTCGGTGTCCAGTCGACGTTCTGCACCAGCTCATCACACACCAGACCCGGACGAATCCGCCTCGGCCAGCGGGCGATGCACGGGATACACGTCCCGTCCCGCGAAAACAGGGAGGCCTTGCCGGCTCGACCGTGATCCGGCGCGAATACGATCAGCGTATTGTCATCGATACCCAATGCCTTCAGTTTTTTCATAATCGCGCCCAGCGCATCGTCGATCCACGCCTCGCCGGCGGTGGGACTGTTCGGGTCGAATCCATTTCGCTCCACGGTATCGAGCAGCTTTGCCCGAGGCGTCATCACCTCCGGCAATGCGTCCAACCGCCCCTCGCCTGAAACGAGCGGATGGTCCATCGACTGGCGCCAGGACGCTTCCCCGCCGTGGAGGAGCGTGGGGCAGCAATGAAGATAGAAGGGCCGGCTGCGGTTCTCCTCGATAAACTCGAGGGCGGCTTGCACGGTCCATTCCGGGTTATGCTGAGCGTAGGGCCGCTGCATGTTCTCAGGATAGATATGTTTCGCCCAGGAGAACCCGAGAGACTCGATGTAGCGCCGCATCGCACGCTCGTTGCGGCGAAAAGCGGCACTGGCTTGAGGCCCCGCCTCGATGGTCCTGGGGATTTCGAGCAGACCGTCGTCGCCTTCGAAGAACTCCGGCTGATCCAGACGGGAGATCAGGTGGTACTTGCCCACGAAGCCGGTGGCATAGCCCGCCTCGCTCAACACACGACCGACGTTCATGCGATCCGACTCGAGCGCCACGTTGAAATTCGGGTATCCCTGTCGTTGCGCTCCGCCGCAGGCCTGCGCATAGAGCTTGCTATATGAATTGCCGGCGTAGCGCCCGGTCAGAAAGCTGTACCGGGAGGGGGTGCAGACCGTACTGCTGACGTGGGCCCGAGTGAACCGCATGCCTTCGCGCGCCAGCCGGTCCAGATTCGGCGTCCACGTCTTGCCGCCATAGGCGCCGATGCTCGTTTTGTTCTGATCGTCGATCAGAAAGAGAATGATGTTCGGGCGTGCGGCCGGCCGGGGCAAAGCCATCGCCACCGCACCGCAGCCGATCATCCCCAGAAACCCTCTTCGGGTCATATAATCCATCCGTTCACCTCTTCAACCGATCGCAGTCATTCCGGCGGTGTGCCGGGCCCGAGACTGTCACGCATCCGGCACCCGGCTCACGGCCACAGTTGCACCTCGCCCATATTGGCTTCCAGGATGTCACGATCGGCCTGGTCCACCACCCCGTCGCCGTTGATGTCGGCCGGGGTGACCGGCGCCTGATCGATCCGGGTGCCGTCGGCCAGATACAGGATCGCCGCCTGAGGCAGCACCGCCGCGTACATGCGGAAATCGTCGACCTTGCCGTGGTACAAGCGCTGCGGTGTCGGCTGGTTCGTCGCTCCGATCCGCATGCCGCCACTGTTCGGCGTGGACTGGAACGCGCTGGCGTTCTCAGCCACGAGCCGGCCGTTGTGATAGATCTGCTGAACGCCCAGCGTCGCGTCCTTCACCACCGCGTAGTGATTCCACTGGCCTTCCCAGTCGGCCGGGGCCGCCTCGTCCCACACCACGCGATCCACCGGAGCGATCCCGTGGTCGAACACGACGCAACCCTGGGAGTCCGGGCACATCAACTGCATGGTGAAACCGCCAGCCCCCGAGGCATGGAAGACTGCATCGTTGGCAAAGGGTTGGAACGCAGCGTCCCCGTAGACCCACAGCGAGACCGTCAACGCCGGACCGGCGATGCCGTTGAACACGGCGCCGTCCACGTCCAAATAGCTCTCGGTGCCCGTGAACGCGACGGCTCCCAGGTCATCATACCCCCCCTGGGGGAGGTACCCCGCCCCCGCAGACGGAGCGGCGGGCGCAAGCCCCATCTCATCGTCGAATCCGAGGGTCGTATTGTTTACCCGGTCGAACTTGTGCCACACGGCCGGCTGTGACAATGGCTCGGCGGCAACGATCTCGATCGTCCCTTCCAGCCACCGGTCCGTCAAGATCGCCAGGTCGGCCTCATCGACCGTGCAATCACCGTTCAGGTCGCCGGCCAGCGTCCTCTCCGGCACGCACCGCTGAGGAAACAGACGCAACTGGTCGAAGTACACGGTCACCCGTTGCGTGCCGTTCGGCGACAAGGTGACGCCCAAAGCCAGACTCTTGACTTGCGTCAAATCGATCCCGGCAAACTGCCCCAGATCGACATCCACCAAACCCCAGGCACGGTTGCGAACGATCAGCGGATCGTCAATGGTCACGCGGGCCGTGTTCACCGCATCGGCGAGCTCAACGTAAATCGCCTGCACAAAACCCTGGTTCGGATCGCTGGCGAAGTCGAATGCCAGGGCCCGGACCCCGTAGGCCGTCAAATCCATATCCCGACGCATGATCATGGCGCCGCTCAATCCCTCTTCCGGCTTGAGGTCCACACCCAGGGAGTTGCCGGCCGCCGCAAACGTGGTCGATACCCAGTTGAAAGCAGACCCCTGCTCTTCCCATACCTCCAGCACGGCCTGCCAATCGGCGTACCCGTTGAAATCGTCGACCATCAAGGTGGCCTGGATCGTGAAGCTCCACACGTCGCCTTTGTGAACGTCGCCGCTGTCCTGGAGGACCTGATCCACGCGCCAGTAGTACGTCTGGCCCAATACCAGCGGGCCGGGATCGTAGCTATTGGCATCCTGCCGACCTCGATACACGCCCGTGGCGTCGTCAACGGTTGCGTCGTTGACCGCCGCCGCATCCGTTCCAAAGTAAACATCGTGGCCCTGGGCGGGCGCGGTAGAATCGCCCGCCTTCCACGACAGGACGGACTCAACCGCCGCGCCTTCTCCGGACGGCGCCGGGCGCCACGCCTTGGACAGGTCCATCCCGGCGGCGTCGGCACCCACAACCGTCTGGTCCAGGTCCGCGTCATACGCCACCGTCAGCCCGCCCCGGCTGCCGTCCTGCCCGAAGGTGGTAATGAAGCCCGCCTGGGCATAGGCCAGGACCGACGCCGTCTGATCTCCGGCCACCATCAGGGTCCCGCCGGTGATGTCCACGGTTACCGCTCCCAGCGTCAGCGAGCCAACTTCCAGGACGCCGCCATTGAGCTCGATGCGACCGTTGTTGCTGCCCACGAACCCCAGGGCCTTGAACGACCCGCCGTTGACAACGAGAGTGCCGCTGCCGACGGCGAGGCCGAACTCGACCTGGCCCGTGGAACAATCCACCAGGCCGTCGTTCAGGATGATCACGCCATCGCCGATCCGGCCCAACGTGATTCTGGAAGCGATCACCTGCCCCCCGCCGTCGATCACGATCGTGCCCGTTGTCTCCTCGCGCGCCGCCAGGAAGAGGCGGTCCGTGCAACGCAGTGTGCCCCCATCGACGGTCAGCGTCACGGCACCTCTGTTGGCCGTGTAAGATACCCGGACTTCCTCGTTGATCGCTTCCTCGTCACCGACGTGGGTCGCGTCGATCAGCACCTCGACGTCCGGGCCGTCGATCTGGCACCTGCCGTCGACGGCCGGATCGGGAATGCCCTTTCGCCAGTTGTCCGGATTGTTCCAGAGGATATCCCCTCCGTTGCCGCTCCACTTGTTGTTTCCCAGAGCGGCTGAACTTAACAAAGCCGCGGCGACCAGGACACCAATGGTTCGTTGCGTGCGAAGCATCGTTTACTCTCCTTTCCATTTGTGGCTCGCGTAGAATGAACACCCGGCCGGGGCGAACCGCACCGGTCGACTTCCTTCAGCCATCACAAAGACGGAGCCTGCGCCCCTGCCTAGTATGGGATGATTCTCGCTGATCCGTGCCCGGAGTCTGACCCCATGGGCCCGGACCCATCCACCCCCTGCCGACTTCCGCCCTGCACGGTCCACTTCCTTTGCTCCCATCCACCCCCTGGAAACCTGCTGCACGACCTCGACTCCGGCACTCGGCGCCTCCCGCGTTCGCCGGCAAATCCGGGTCCGTTTCCCTGGCGTAACCCTGCCAGACATCCTTCGTATAGTGTACAGGATCGGTGCTTCACAGACAAGATCAAAGCACGGTCAATCCAAGCCTATCCGTGACCCGGGGCCCGTTTGCCGTTTCGGTCATGCGGGCCTGTTTCGGGTTTCGAGCTTCGGATTTCGGATTCTTGCCTCCGGGTTTCCTGCCTTCGCCGGAATGGCAGTCGGCCGGGCAAGCCGCCGCCCTGCCGCCGGGAATGGATGATTGATAATTTCCCGGCGGCCCAGCCGGCAAAAGACACGGATTCGCCCTTCTCCCCTTCTACTGCCCGCACGCGTAAGTTTTTCCTTGACGGGCGGGACCGCGTCTGCTATTTACACAACAATCACATGTTGGTTCGAACGAAAGTGAGGAACGCCGGGCCATGGCCAGAGAAGCGAATATCCCATTCGCTTTCGTTCGGGGGAGATTCTCCGCCCGGCGTGTTGAGCGAGGGGATTCTCTGCGCCTGGCGCAGGGTGGACACGATTGGGGATTGCGGATCGGGGATTGGAGGCAGCGGAAGCACGGGATGAAAAACGGACCCAATTTCGGCTGTTTTGGGCCAGAAGTAAGGGTCGGGCGAAGAAAACAAAGCCAATTTGCGTGGCCGGAAGATCGGCATTGGGAATCTCGGATTGCCGCTGGGCGATTCCGGGCCGCCGCTGGGCGGAATGTCAAACGAACCCAATTTGGCCGGCTCGGCCGCGCGGGGGCGGTCTGCGGTGCGTCGCGGCCGGGCCGCGGGGAAGAGTGTGGAGCATTCCCGGTCGCCGGTGCGGCCTTGACCGCCTTCGCGGAAGTCCCTATACTGTTTGCTTTGGAGAACGCTTTAGCAACGGCACACAGCCATCCGTCAGAGAAAGGAAGACGACCCATGCGAAGATGTAGATGCACCACCGGTTCTTGCTCCCACGCTTTGGTACTGACACTGCTGATCGCCTCGACGACCCTCTTGACCAGTGCGGCCGGGGCGGCGGTCCAGCCGCCCGAGGGCTTCACCGCCCTGTTCAACGGCACGGACCTGACCGGCTGGAAAGGCCTGCTCAGAAGTCCGTACGACAACCCGGCCAAGCGGGCTACCCTGTCGGCCGACGAGCTGGCGAAGCTCCAGAAACAGGCCGACGAGGACATGCGGGCCCACTGGAAGGTCGTCGACGGCGTGCTGACCTTCGACGGCAAGGGCCACAGCCTCTGCACCGCCAAAGATTACGGCGACTTCGAGATGTTAGTCGATTGGAAGATTCAGGACGGCGGCGACAGCGGCATCTATCTCCGTGGCGCCCCACAGGTACAGATCTGGGACCCGTCGCGAACGAACGTCGGCGCCCAGGTCGGCTCCGGCGGCCTCTACAACAACAAGAAGAACCCCAGCAAGCCGAAGAAGAAGGCAGACAGGCCCGTCGGCGAATGGAACACCTTCCGCATCACCATGATCGGCGACAGGGTCACCGTCATTCTCAACGGCGAGCTGATCGTCGACAACGTCATCATGGAGAACTACTGGGAGCGCGACAAGCCGATCTACCCGACGGGCCAGATCGAGCTGCAATCGCACGGCAGCGTCCTACAGTTCCGCAACATCTTCATCCGCGAGATCCCGCGCGAAAAGCCAAAGAACAAGCTGACCAAGAGAGAGCAGGAACAAGGATTCGTGCAACTGTTCAACGGCAAGGACCATACCGGCTGGGTGGGCAACACCCAGGGCTACGCCGTCAAGGACGGGGTGCTGGTTTGCGATCCCGCGCGCGGCGGCGGGGGTAACCTCTACACGGCCGACGAATACGGGGACTTCATTTTCCGGTTCGAGTTCCGTCTCACTCCCGGCGCCAACAACGGCCTGGGCATTCGCACGCCGCTGAACGTCAACGCCGCCTATCAGGGCATGGAGATTCAGATCCTCGACGACACGTCTCCGCGCTACACGGGCTGGCTCAAGGATTACCAGCACCACGGCTCGATCTACGGCGTCGTCCCCGCCAAGACCGGACACCTCAAGCCGGTGGGCGAATGGAACCGCGAAGAAGTCACCGCCAAAGGTAAGCAGATCACCGTCAAGCTCAACGGCGTGACGATTGTGGATGCGGATATCGAGAAGGCCAGCACGCCGAAGACCCTCGACGGGCAGAAGCACCCGGGCCTCGAACGCACCAAGGGACACATCGGCTTCTGCGGCCACGGCGACTACCTCGAGTTCCGCAACATCCGCATCAAGTCGCTGGATTAGGCCGGCGACCCGGCGCAAGCGGCGGCGCGAAGAAAGGCCACCGTGTCAAGGGACATGCGGCGCAGCGCTCGGCGCGAGTTCTCTCTCAATGAGCGATACGGCTGAACCCGGGCGGCGATGAACGGCCGGGTTCGAGGTCCCTTTCTCGAGAAGTCTATTTGCGCAGGCTCAGGGAGTAGGGCCCAAGGAGCATATGGCCGCGTTTGCGCGCGTCTTTCTTGGATGTCTTCGGGCGCATCCACAGGCGGTAGCAGCCGAGCTTCTCGGCGCCCGGGTCGATGCTCATCTTCGGCGATGCGACGGTGCTTGTCTTTGCGGCCATAACTCAATTCTCCTCCGGTCTATCGGGCTCCGGAAAACAGGGCGGCCCCGCTCAACAGGGCACCAGCGCCGGCGTCACCGGGCATGCGTCATAGGAGTAACACATAGCCTCTTGCTCGGCGTGGCAGTACCTGCCCCAGATGGAGCCGGCGTTGATATGAATGTCGAAGTACGGGGTGGCGGTGTTGACGATCGGGGACTGGATTATGGCGTGGATGGGATCCATGCGTTCTCTCAGTCCTCGCAACAGGCACGTCAGCTCCGTTTCGTCGAGGATGCCCAGAGCGGCTTGCGCGTCTTCGTAGCGCACGCGTCGGACGCCGAGCCGGGCCTGCCCGGCGATCCACTCGCACAGCCGGTGTTCTTCCTCGGTGAGATCCAACTCGAACGTGTCAATCCATTCAATGACCATGTCGTGTGCCTCCTTATCTAAATGTTGCACCACCCTCCTCCATGTGAGGCCATCGGCACGATGCGAGCCCGCCTTAAGCGATTGGGGAAGAAGCAATGGGCCCGAGCGGCTCGTGCCCGTTTGCGGCGCCAAAACTGCGGGGGGGGAGGTTGAAAAATGTGCGGTCCCGGGCGCGTCGGCTGGGTGGCGACGCACGTTATCGGATTCGCCCGGTGACCGGCGGGATCGCGCGCGGCGGCGCGATCAGGTCTGGTGCAGGGGGAAGAACTCGCGGCCGGCGTGGGCCGGGGAATCCCGACCGGCGAGGTTCAATTCGTACCGTTCCCGTTGATGAACCGGGACGGACGCGGGCCCCGTAACGCCCAGCCGGACCTTGCCGTCGCCGATGTCAACCACGCGCACCTCGACGTCGTCGCCGATCATGATGCTCTCGCCTCGTTTTCGCGATAGAATAAGCATGACCTTCCTCCAGGGTCCGACGCTACGATCCTCACCCGATTCTGCCCTGCCGACCAATGAACCCGGACGCAGTTCGATCCGATGGAATCCTCTATACCGCCGCCGGCCCGTTTTTTCAATTGGGGGAAATACGTATTTTTGCCTTCGGGCCACACGATGCCTCGCGCCCGACGGCCGCCGCCGGAACCGGGGGACACTTGCAGCGGACCGACGCCTCGGTTATCCTGATGGACCGAATGCAACACGAAGACAAATGAGGTGCCTTGTTTAGGTATTTCGCCTATGATGCAATCGGCTGGTCTGATTATTGTAGCCGTGCTGGGCTCGATGTTTGCGACCGAGTCCGAGCCGTCCGGCTCAGCCGTCCCGTCCCGGCGCCAGGAGCTGACTCCCCTGCCGCGCGAGTCCCTCAAGCTCGGGGAGATTCCCTTCAAGATCGTCTATGAAACGTACCGGCGGACCGACGGGAAGCAGAACTGGGAGCTCTACACGATCAGGGCGGACGGCTCGGAGATGACCAATCTCACCAACACGCCCGACGTCGATGAGATGTATCCGCACGTTTCGCCCGACGGGACCAAGATCTGCTTCGTCGTCGACGAAGGCCGCGGCCGACAGCGCGTTCGGCACGTTTACTACATGAACGCCGACGGCACCGAACGTGTCCACGTGGCCTCCCGCGCCCGCCAGCCCTGCTGGTGTTTCGACAGCAAGAGCATCGCCTACTGCAACGACGAGTACAGGCGCTTCAGTACGCGCGAATACGCCACCTCGGGCGTGACACTGTACCACCTGGAAGGCAATTGGAGCCGGCCCCACCGCAACGCCGAGCTGCATCATCTCTACGCTCTCTGCTGGGCGCCGTACGGAAAGTGGTTTCTGGGCGTCGTTCACGGCGGCATGGGCTTCAGTGACACCATCCTGGCCTTCGAGGCCTTCGGCACCGGCGTCTTCGATCTGGCCCGCTACCAGGTGAAAGGGTGCCGGCCCGATCTCAACGCCGACGGAACCCGGATGGTCTGGGGCGAGACGGACTGGAACCTGTGCACCGCGGAGATCGATCTGACGGGCGCCGAGCCGGTGGTGACAAACGTCCGGGAGATCGTCCGCTGTCGACGCATATACAAAGTATACCACGTTGATTTTTCGCCCGACGGCCGGTATATCGTGTTCAGTTACGGCCCCGTCTTCGGTGGGCAGCAGGTGGGAGGGAAAGCAAGAGGCTGGAATCTCTGCGTCGGCGATTTCGACGGCAGATGGGTTCAGATCACCACCGACGGCCTGCACAACAAGGAACCCGACTGGATGCCGATTCCACAAGTCAAACCGTAACCGCCGGTCCCTGCGGATCGGCAAACTGTGGAGGACCGAGTATGACCAAGCGCTGTAACCAACCGCAATGTCCCCCGCGCGGGACCCTGACGCTGATCCTGTTGCCGATTCTCTTCGCTGCCGGCCCCGGCGCCTTCGGGCAGGCATCCCTGCGCCCCGGTACGGAACTGGACCTTCGTGACGTCCCGTTCAAGATCGTCTACGAGAGCTACAAGGAGACCGACGGCAAATCCAACTGGGAGCTTATTCTCATCAACGCCGACGGCTCCGAGCCGGCCAATCTCACGCGGACGGGCGACGTGGACGAGCTGTACCCGCACGCGTCTCCGGACGGGACGCGAATCTGTTTCGTGGCCGACGAAGGGACCGGCCGAAGCAAGGTGCGCAGCGTCTACTACATGGATATCGACGGCGCCAACCGCGTCAAGGTCGCGCACAACGCCCGACAGCCCTGCTGGAGTCCGGACGGCAAACGCATCGCCTACCTCAAGGGGGAATTCGCCCGCTACACGACGCGGGACTTCGCGACCAAGGGCGTCGTCGTCTACGATCTGGACAGCGGCACGCACGCGCAGCACCCCAACGAGAATCTGCACCACCTCTACAACATCTGCTGGTCGCCGGACGCCAGGTGGTTCTTCGCCACGGTCCATGGGGGGATGGGGTTCAAGCATGCCATTCTGGCATTTCCCGTCGATGCGAAGAAGGTCTTCGACCTGACGCCCTTCCACGTCGCGGGATGCCGGCCCGACTTGAGTCCGGACGGCAAAATGGTCACGTGGGGCCAGACCGACTGGGACCTGTGCGTCGGCAACGTCGATCTCAGTTCGTCGGCGCCGCGCATCAGCGATGTGCGTCGCATCGTGAAATGCGAGAAGACGCACGAGGTCTATCACACCGACTTCTCGCCCGACGGCCGGTACATCGCCTTCAGCTACGGGCCCAAGGCCGAGGAGCAGGTCGGCTGCAAGGCGCCGGGCTGGAATATCTGCGTCACCGACCTGACGGGCAAATGGGTGCAGATCACCACCGACGGAGACCACAACAAGGAACCTGACTGGGTGCCGGTCCGGACATCCAGACCCTGAATTGAAGAGACGATTGCACATGGAAGAACCGAGAGGTATTCGACCCCGGCGCCTGCCGGCGGCGACGATCTGCGTTCTCGCGGCAGTGACGGTCCTGGCCGGCTGCGGGCAGGCTCCACAGAGCACCGAGACGCCTGAAATTGTCACGACGGACAGCGGCGTCGAGATGGTCGTGATTCCGGCCGGCTCGTTTGTGATGGGCAACGGCAAGGGCGAGCCCGACGAGAAACCGACACATACGGTGGAACTCAGCTCCTTCTGGATGGACCGGTATGAGGTCACCCAGGACCAGTTCCGCAAATACGAACTGCCCGACCCCTCCCATTTCAAAAACCCCAAGCATCCGCTGGATCAGATCAACTGGACGGACGCCGCTTTGTACTGCAACGAGCGTTCGCTGGCCGAGGGACTGGAGCCCTGCTACGACGAGGAGACCTGGGAGTGCAACTTCGCGGCCGACGGTTACCGGCTGCCCACGGAGGCCGAATGGGAGTACGCCTGCCGGGCCGGAACGACCGGCGCGTACAGCTTCACCGGCGGCGCCGGCAGGCTCAAAGACTACGCCTGGTTCGCCGACAACTCCGGGAAGACAACGCACCTGGTCGGCCAGAAAAAGCCGAATCCCTGGGGTCTGTACGACATGCACGGCAACGTCGCCGAATGGTGCAACGACTGGTACGCCGAAGATTACTATGCCACCGGCCCGGCTCGCGACCCGCGCGGACCGGCGACCGGCACCGAACGCGTGCTCCGGGGCGGCGCCTGGAACTCCACCGCCGAAAGCTGCCGCTCGGCCTACCGCGCCAGCGATCCATCCGTCAACGATACGTGTCTGGCCAGCGACGCCATCGGGTTCCGCTGCGTTCGCAGCGCACCGCAAGACAGCTCTGAGAACAGGGAGGCTGCGGCCATGAAACCAGACGTACCTCAACCGAAAACGGGATGGGCGTACCACGACGTCTTCCTCGCGCACAAAACCACCGAGGGCCATCCCGAGTCGTCACGGCGGCTCACGGCGATCGTCGAGAGGCTGAAAGCAAGCGGCTTGCTCGAAGAGCTGGTCGCCCTGCCCGTGGCGCCGGCCGAAACGAAATGGCTCCATACGATCCACACTCCGGCGTACGTGGAGCGCGTCCGGCGTAGTTGCGAAGAAGGCCGGAGATACCTCGATTCGCCGGATGTGCCCATTTCGCCCCAGTCGTACGACGCGGCGGTGACGGCCGTCGGCGCCGTGCTGGCCGCCGTGGATGCGGTGGTGCAAGCAGACGTGCGAAACGCCTTCTGTGCGGTGCGCCCGCCGGGACATCACGCCCTCTCGGACGAGGCCATGGGATTCTGCGTCTTCAACAACGTGGCCATCGCCACCCGGTACGCTCAGCAAAAGCACGATCTGTCGAGGATACTGATCGTGGACTGGGACGTGCATCACGGCAACGCCACGCAGGCCGCATTCTTCGACGACCCGAACGTCCTGTACTTCAGCGTCCACCAGTGGCCCTTTTATCCCGGCTCCGGCGCCGAAGGAGAAGCCGGAAGGGGCAAAGGTCGCGGACTGACCATCAACGTACCGCTGCCGGCCGGCTCGAACGACGGCGATTACCTCGAAGCCTTCGAAGGGAAGCTGCGGCCGGCGGCGCTGGCCTTCGAGCCGGAGTTCGTCCTCATCTCCGCCGGCTTCGACGCCCACGAGAACGATACGCTGGGCAGCATGAAAGTCACGACCGAGGGATTCGGACAACTGACGCGCATCGTAAAGCAGATCGCAGAGCAGTGCTGCGCCGGGCGTATCGTCTCGGTCCTCGAAGGCGGGTACGGGCTGGACGGCCTGGCGGCCTCGGTGGAAGCGCACATTCGCGTCTTGATGGAATCGTAAGGGCACCCCATGCTGTTTCAGACCTGGCCCTTCATTCTATTCTTCGCGCTGCTGTATCCGGCGTACCTCCTTGCGCGCCGCGCGAGGCTCAGGCTCGCCCTGCTGCTGGTCGGCTCGTATGTCTTCTACGCCTGGCTGGGTCCGCTGTATCTGATCCCGCTGGCCATGGCGACGGTGGTGGATTACTGCGTGGTCGCCCGCATGGCCGCGAGCCGGCGGAAGAAGCTCTGGCTGTCGCTGAGCATCATCAGCGATCTGGGCCTGCTCGTCGTCTGTAAATACAGCGCGTTCATCACCGAGAATCTCAACGCGGCCCTCTCGTCGGCAGGAGTCGCCTGGGAGATTCCGCCGCCGGGCTTTCTGCTGCCGGCGGGCCTGTCCTTCTATCTGTTGCAGTCTCTCGGCTACGTCATCGACAATTACCGGGGCGATGCGAAGCGCGAGACGAGCCTGCTGCGATACGCGGTGTTCCTGTCCTTCTTCCCCAAGCTGCTGGCCGGCCCGCTCGAACGCGCCGGCAATTTCCTGCCGCAGGTCCGCAAGCGCATCGGCGTATCGCCCGGCGATTTCACCGACGGCCTGTCCATGTTCGTCGTGGGCTTCTTCAAGAAGGTAGCTTTGGCCGATTACATGGCCCTGTACGTCAACAAGGTCTACAGCAACCCGGGGCAGTTTCAGACGCCGGCCCTGATCCTGGCGACCTTCCTGTTTTCCTGGCAGATTTACTTCGACTTCAGCGGCTACACCGACATGGCCCGCGGCATAGCGCGGATGATGGGCATTCGCCTGACGCTCAACTTCAACAATCCGTACCTGGCCACCAGCCTGGGCGACTTCTGGCGTCGCTGGCACATCAGCCTCTCGTCGTGGTTCAAGGATTACGTCTACATCCCGTTGGGCGGAAACCGCAAAGGCGCCTTCAACACCTACCGCAACGTGCTCGTGACGATGGCGATCTCAGGCCTCTGGCACGGTGCGGCCTGGACGTTTCTGCTCTGGGGTGTCGTGCATGCCCTGGGACGCTTCGCCACGAGGGAATTGGAGCGAACGTCGTTTTACGCCCAAAGGGTCCCGAAGATCGTCAAGCAGTTGCTCGTCTTCGGATTCGTCACGTTCGCGTGGATCTTCTTCCGCGCCCCGAGCATCGGTGACGCCTGGACGATCGTGGCGCGAATCGCCACGTCGGGCCTGGCCAACCCCATGTGTCCCCTGCTGGCCCTGGCGTTCGTCGGCGCGGTGTGGTGTTACCAGTACGTTTTCGAGTCCTCGCTGCGCCGGCTCCTCGAACGGCGGGTCGTCCGCGTGGGACTCGTGATTCTCATGCTCGCCTATCTGGCCGTCTTCGTACGGTCCGAGGGCAGCCCGTTCATCTACATGCAGTTCTGAGACGCGTTTCGCATGACAAAGGTGATCCAGGAAAAACCAACAGCAAAAGAGAAGGCCGCACCATTCGACTGTTCGCATGCGTTGCGTCTCTCGGCTCGCGAGTGGGTGGTTGTGCTGGTGGCTCTCACGGCGCTGATCTGCCTGGCGCCCGCCGTCTGGGAGCGCGTCGAACGCTTCGACCCGGGCGGCGACTATCGCATGCCCTACAAGCTGAGCAACGACTACTGGCAGTACCGCCGGCACTGCCGTCGGGCCTGCGCCCGCGAAAAAACACCGGTCATCGGCGATTCCGTCGTCTGGGGTCACTACGTCGCGCCCGACCAGACGCTCTCGCACTATCTCAACGAACTCTCGGGAAGCACGCGATTTGCCAATCTCGGTTTAGACGGGACGCATCCGGCCGCCCTGGCGGGACTGTTGAGGCACTACGCCGGCGGCATCTCCGGGCGGGCCGTCCTGCTGCACTTCAACCCGCTGTGGATGACCTCCAAAAAACACGACCTGCAAACGACCAAGGAGTTCCGCTTCAACCATCCGAGGCTCGTTCCGCAGTTTCGCCAGCGGATTCCGTGCTATCGGGCCTCATTTTCGACGCGCCTCTGGGCGGCGATCGAGCAACGTGTGCCGTTCTTCAGTTTGACGTCCCACCTGCGCTGTGCCTACTTGGACAACATGGGCCTGCACGCCTGGACCCTGGAGCACCCCGCTGCGAATCCTGTGACGCCGTTGTGGGCCGGGCTGCCGCAGCCGCAACCTGCCGGAGAGCCGGCCTTGCAAGCGCGAGCGACCGTGACGGCGCGCAGGCAAAATCCCGCCTGGGTCGCCCCGGACGAATCGCTGCAATGGCGTTTCTTCCGCCACTCGATCCTGTCGCTGCGGCAGCGCCACTGCGATGTCTTCGTCCTCGTCGGCCCCTTCAACGAACACACGCTCGGCGAGCCGGGCAAGGCCGGATACGACCGCGTCAAGAGTGAAATCGAAGCATGGCTGCAAGCCCACGAAATCCCCCATCTGGCCCCCCCGCCTCTCCCGGCGGCCCTCTACGTCGATACCAGCCACCCCATCGCACAGGGCTACGCCCTGCTTGCAAAGCAATTGCTCGAAAATACCGCGTTCAGATCATGGCTCGGCGCCGGGCCCGAGACCTCGCTCCCAACGCAGGGACCCGAACCTTCGGCGCCCAACGCCGCCGCCCTGCCCCGGACCTTCCGTCCGTAATTCCCTTCTGAAAACCAGTTTGCTGCTGTTTCTCCTGTCAAAACCGGGCGTCGCCCGGGACGCAGCCGGCACCCCGTTCGATCTCGCCTTCATTGCCGCGGCATCCGGGGCAAGGCCAAGATCTTCTGCAAAAGTGCTGCAACGGTCGTCCCAGCCTCAAGAACCGTTGACACGTCTCCGGGGAAGTTGTTATACTGCAACCACTTAGCACATGAAGCGCCCGTAGCTCAGTTGGATAGAGCAACGGATTTCTAATCCGTAGGTCGCAGGTTCGAGTCCTGCCGGGCGTGGTTGCAAATCCTGTGTAGACAAGGACTTTTTCACCCGGCGTTCTTGTCAACTTGCCCAAGAACACCTACCGACCTGAATTGATCTGAAGAACTGAGATCGATAAGATTGATTTCTGAGTGTTTTGTTACTGCTGGCAAGGCATGCTGATCTACTTCACGCCCGCCGACTATGCCTTCAGTAATCTTGAGAGGAAGAAGGGACCATCTTATGAAGACATCCAACAAAGCCAAGGTCGAAGTCCAGATAATCGAGATGACACCGAAGGATGCGGGAGAAGTCTCGTTGTGCGGGCACAAAGATCCGAGCAAAGAGGGCTACCGACACAAATTTCAGTGGATAAAGAAACGCATGTCCGAAGGTTTGAAGGTCAAGATGCTCAGTACACCAGACGATGGTCTCGCAGGGTATATCGAGTACGTGCCCGGTGCACGTGCATGGAGAGCCGTGAACGCTGAGAATTACATGTTCATACACTGCATATACATGCAAGCGAGGTGCAAGAGCAAAGGGTATGGCACACTCCTTATTGAGGATTGTGTGAAGGATGCCAGGAAGGCAAATATGAATGGCGTGGCAGTTGTAACACGCGAGGGCACCTTCATGGTTGGAAAGGAATTGTTCCTCAAGAACGGGTTCGAGGAGGTCGAGAAGGCACTTCCTGATTTTTCGCTGCTTGTGAAGAGATGTAAGAAATCTGCTCCAACACCGAGCTTTAAGGGCCAGTGGGATAAAAAGCGAAAGAAATTCGGTAAGGGCCTCACGATTATAACCTCTGGCCAATGTCCTCAAAACGTAAAAATGGTAAACGATATTACCGAAATAGCCAGAGAGAGATACGAAATGGAGCCAAGAGTAGTAGAGTATAGAAGTTACAGGCAAGCCCAGAACGCACCGTGGCCCTATGCCGTTTCTGGCGTGCTCTACGATGGCAAGCTGGTCGCCGACCATCCCATAAGCGGAACGAGATTCCAGAACATCATGGAGAAAGAGATAGGAATACAAGTCAAACGAGATACGGATCTGAAGGTGTCAAATCAACCGTAGTGAGTATGGTTGTTCTCCCCCACCCCCAACTTCAATCCCACGCGCACATCTGCCTGTCGAGTCTTGTCGAGATAGTCCGTTTTTGCGGTTGATTGCCCAGCCCGAACCCGTTATAATTTCCAAAGACATGCGTGAGGCTTGGGTGGGAGCAAAGACGTATGGAATTGAGACACTCGCTCGACACATTCGAGAAGTATGGGCTGTGGGTGGTTGCCGGGCTCGTTGTTGCCGGCCTGCTTATCGTCGTGATCGACGCGCAGGAAAACGTAAGCCTCATCAACCGCAAAGGCTGCGAGATCCTCGGCTACCGGCAGGAGGAGATCGTCGGCAAGAACTGGTTTGACACCTGTCTGCCGCCCGAAAGCCGCATATCGGCGCGGGAGGCTTTCGCGGCGCTGCTCGCCGGAGATGCCGGACCGACCGTGGGCCTTGAATACAACCTCCACGCGCGGGACGGCCGGCAACGCAGCATGATCTGGATCACGTCGGCCCTCAAAGACGAGGCCGGCGGCGTTGAGGCGACGCTGAGCCTCCGGAACGGACATCACCGAACGCAAGCAGATGGAAAAGGAGCGGGAACACCTCGTCGGCATTCTCGAATCGAAGAATCGAGAGCTGGAGACATTCACCAGCGTCGTGCGCCACGATCTCGGCAACCCCCTGTTCGCGATCGAGGCCTTCGCCAGGGGTATCAGCCACTATTGCGGCCAGGCGAGCGAAGCAATCGACAAGGGACATCTCGACGGGAAAGGACACGACGAGATTTTGTCCGCCCTGACGAAAGACGTGCTCCGGTCCGCGGATTCCATAGAAGCAAGCGTCGCATTGATGAAGAATCTGCTGGAAGGGCTGCGGCAGGTGGCGGCGGTCGGGCGGCTCCCGCTGCACACGGCGCCCGTCGATATGAACCGGTTGCTGGCGGAGATCAGCGACCGCATGAAGGCGAAGGTCGCCGCCTGCGGAGCGTCCCTGACAGTGGACGAGATGCCCCCCTGCCTGGGCGACGCCGTACAACTGCACGAGGTGTTCGGCAACCTGCTGGACAATGCTCTCAAGTATCTGGATCCGCACCGGCAAGGAAGGATTCGAGTTTCCGGGCGCAGCGAAGACGGCACGAGTCTTTACTGCATCGAAGACAACGGCATCGGCATTGCGGCCGAGCAGCAGGAGAGAGTATTTGAGATCTTTCACCGCGTCGACCCCGACGACGCGGCCGGCGGAGAAGGGATCGGCTTGTCCATCGTGCGGAAGCTGGTGGAACGCCAGAAGGGCAGAATCTGGCTCGAATCAGAGCCGGGGCGAGGCAGCCGATTCTTCGTGGCCTTGCCCGGCGCCTGACAGCCCGCCGCATCCAGGTCACAGCTCCGACATTACCCACGACGCAACAACAGGGCAAGATTGCGGCAAGTCCGGTTCGACCGTACAATGCGGGTGTGAAAGAGTGTGCGGGCAACAAGCTGCCCCTCTCAGGAGCCTGTCGGCTATCATGAAATGAACCGACGTATGAGAACCGGAACATTAGGGAGGTCGAATCATGAACCGAGATAATCGTCTGGCGGCAGTGACATTGCTGGTTCTGCTTGCAACCATGGCGGGTGCGGCCGATGTGAAAGAGAAGGAGAAGGAAGAGGGATTCGTAAAGCTGTTTCCCAAGGACGGTGTGCCCGAGGGCTGGCTCGTGCGGAGCTGGAGCGACGTCGCCAAACCCGTCGATTCCAGGATCAAGTGGCACGTTAAGGACGGGATTCTCCACGGCAGCGAGCCGCGTGGGACCTGGCTCATCAGCCAGCGGCAGTACGGGGACTTCATCCTGAAGTTCGACTTCAAGCTGGGCGAGACGGGCAACAGCGGCTGCGCCCTGCGGGCCCCGCTGTTCGGCGATCCCGCCTTCGACGGCATGGAGATGCAGATGGCCGACTACCGCTACAACACGAGCGCCAAGGACTCCGAGCTGACCGGCGGCATCTACCGCGCCATCGCCCCCCGCGTGCAGGCCTACAAGCCGACGAAATGGAACAGCTACGTGATCAAGCTCCAGGGCGACCGCCTCCACGCCACACTCAACGGCAAACTGATCCACGACCTGAACCTCAACGAGCAGGACCAGGAGGTCAAACGGCACAACGGCAAACTGGCACCCCCGGTGAAGGACCGCCCGCGCAAGGGTCACATCGGCTTCCAGGAGCTCAGCCGGGGCGGTGACCACGTCATGATCCGCAACGCCCGCATCAAGGTCCTCGACGAACCGAAAGACAAACCCAGGAAGAAGTAAGGCGGTCAGCGACGCTCGGCGTTGCTACTCTTGCGTTTGAGCGGAAGCTTCGCCGTCGGCCGGTTCGGGATCGGGGGCGGTGTAGGCATCGAAATCGAGCGCGAGCGTGAACGCGGGGTCGCGGCTGCCGTCGGCGAAGGACCGCACCCACAGGCCATCCCAGGCATAGTCCATGCCCAGCGACTCCAGGTACGCCTGCACCTCGGGCTGAGCGAGGTAGTCCTCCAGCGCCGGGTCCTTGGTCACATCCGGAAGATCGGCCGTCAGTTCGGCCAGCAGCATGAGCGTTTCAAACGCGGACAGGTCCATGACCTCCGCCAGGTCGTCCCGGTACCGGCTCACGATGTAAAAGGTCTCCATGAAGTCATCCACGATGGTCCGCTGCCGATCCAGCGTGGGCGAGTACGTGGAGAAGTCTATGGTGCCAGCATCGAAATCGAATTCCATGATCCGCAGCCAGCCGTCTCCCCCGTTGAGGCCGCTCTGATAGTCGGTGAGCACCTCCAGTACGGGCAGCCCCCAGTCGTTTTCGCTGATCTGATGGTACTGGCCGTGACAGTGGCCGCACAGCACGAGGAAAATGTTCTTGTTGGTGCGGATAAAGCTCTCGAACAACTCCGTCGGCCAGACGGTTTCGGGATCGTACTGCTCGTCGGCCAGCACGCTCTCCTCGAAGCCTTCATGCCCGATGACGCCGTCGCCGTAGCGGCCCTGCAGGATGCGGAAGTCGTAGAGGTAACGATGCGTGCAGAGCACGACGAGGCGGTCGGGATTCTCGTCGAGCACGCGCTGGGCCCAGTCCAGCTCGCGCTGCGGCGTGTCGATGGAGATGTTGAGAAACAGAAGCTTGCGGCCATCGGCCGTGATCATCTGGTAGTTGCTGCGCATCGTCGGCGAGACGCCGTGGTACCAGACGTCGCCGGCGAACCGCTCGGGCGTGAAGTACGAGATGTACTCCGGGGCGTTCGGGTCCATGTCCCAGGCGTTGCCGTACCCGTAATGGTTGTCGTGATTGCCCAGGCAGGTGCCATAGGGGACGTCGGCGTCGTCCAGGATCTGCATGGCCGCATGGGCGATCTCCCACTCATCGAGGCTGGGGCCGTGCTCGACGATATCGCCCAGATGACACACGAAGCGGATATTCCGGCTTTCGACGTTGTCAGCGATCCACTGCGTCTGCGCGAAAAAAATAGAAGCCAGTCCGTCGGCATACTCTTGCGTAACCTCCAGGTTCGGGTCTTCTCCGGGCTTGAGGTTCTCGGAGTATCTCTGCGTGTCCGGCAAAGCCACCACCGTGAACTTCGCCCGCGCCGAAGCGACCGCCAGAACGAGACACACGATCCACAACACCACCGACATCGAGCGATACGCCAAAGCCTGCATCGTGACACCTCCTTCCCTATCCGGCTATGCCTGTTCATGCCGGGGGACCCCGGGCGGGGCCGCAGGTCTATGATACCACATTTGCGCTCCGGCTTGGCGTGCGATCTTCGAAGAATTCACAGCCCCCAATCGAGGCGGTCCTTCTGCCGGTGATAGAATGAGCCGATCCAATAGCACGCCACCAGCAGTACATACATTCGCACTGCCGTGAAGAGCACGTTCGGTATCGGCAGTCGCCAGGCCACCCATTGCACGATGCGAATCACAAGTACGACCGCGGCCAGCTTCAGGATCAGAACGAGGTAGGCCGGCAACGTGACCACGATCGAGCGAATGATCAAAAGCGGATTCAGCGCGCCGATGCCGGCAAAGAGCGTGGCGGTCAGAAGGGCCATCGGCAGAAAGAACATGCCGACGCCGGCCGGAATGCTCGCACGCGAATCGGATCATACGTTCCAGCTTTCTGCCGGTCCCTCGTTGCCGTCAACGGCGTCGCGGCGGCCCGGTCTAAAAATCCGGTATCGGGATGATCTGCCCGCCCTTCAGCGCCGACTCATGGGCGAGGATGCCCACCGAGGTCCAGTTGGCCGACTCCTTCGCGTTGGGGAAGGGATCGCGGTCCTCGACCAGACTCATGACGAACTCGTGCGCCAGGTGCGGATGGGAGCCGCCGTGGCCCCCCCCCTGCGTGAAGGACAGATGCTGGTGCTCGTCCAGATCGTAGACCCCCTTGGTCGTGAACATCTGGATGGGCTCGGGCAGCAGGTGGGCGAAGTCGGGCACCTTGATGCGTTCCGGAATCTCGGGCTCGGGCCGCTTGGCCGTATGGAGGACCGGGTCCTCACCCTCGACGAGAGGCCACTCGAACGCCTTCTTCGAGCCATAGACGTCGAAGCTCTCGCGATATTGCCGGGCCGTGTCGAACAGCGACCGGTAGATCCGTGCGCACAGGTCGGAGTCCTTGAATTTGATGTGCGTCGACTCGACGGCGAACGGCGAATTGTAATTCTTGACCAAGTCCTCGCGAATCTTGCCCGACCCGAAACAAGACACGTATTCGGCGGTCGCGCGGGTCAGGGCCAGGCACGGGCCCACGCAGTGGGTCGCGTAGTGCATCGGCGGCAGGCCCGGCCAGTAATCGGGCCACCCGTCCATGTCCTGCTGGTGGCTCGCCTGCACGAACTGGATCTTGCCCAGCTCGCCCTTCTCGTACATCTCCCGCAGAAAGAGAAACTCGCGGCTGTAGACCACCGTCTCCATCATCATGTATTTCTTGCCCGTCTCCCGGGTCAGATCGACGATCTGCTGACATTCCTCGACGCTCGTGGCCATCGGGACGGTGCAGGCGACGTGCTTGCCCGCCTTGAGGGCCTTGATCGCCTGCGGCGCGTGGTCCGGGATCGGCGTGTTGATGTGCACCGCGTCGATCTTGTCGTCCTTGAGCAGCTCGTCGAAATCGTCGTAGCGAACGTCCACGCCGAACGAATCGCCGATGGCGTCGAGCTTGCGCCGCGTCCGCTGGCAAATGGCGTACATGTTCGCGTGCGGATGCCGCTGATAGAGGGGAATGAACTCGGCTCCAAATCCCAGGCCTACGATGGCTACGTTGATCGTGTCACCCATGACTTGTCCTTTCCGCTAAGGTTCAAGAGCAGCGCCGAGCCCTGTCCCAGGGCCCTTGAGCCACCGATCTTACCGCCGCAATCACAGAGAAGCAAGTGGCAAAAGTCCCGTCTGCAACGAAGAAATCGAGGAAGGGCTGGAAATGCCTCACCACAGTGACGGAAGCCTGGCAAGCTGAAAAGGCACGCGAATTCCGTCGGCGCAGAACCGGCCCGCAAAGAGGAAATTCTGCGCCTCCCTCGTCACCGTCGGCGCTACGGTGACGACGTCTCAACGCGGTCTATGATCCCCAGCTTCCAGGAGAGGTCCTGATAGGGGCCGTCGGCGGTGGTGCCGGTGCGGCCCTGGATGAGCAGTCTGGGATTCTCAGCATCGTATTCCAGGCGCTCGTCGCAGCCGGTGCGAATCGCCTCGCCGTGGGAGACGATGTCGGTCCAGAGATTCTCCCCCGCCCCGCCGGTCAACTGCGAGCCGGTGGCCCAGGTGTCCGTGACCTTGTTCCAGGGCCCGCGGAGCTGTCGCGCGGTGGCCAGGCCGAAGGATCGCACGCCGCCCTCGTTCAACTCGTAGATCATGTGATATTCGCCACGGCCCTTCGCCTTGTAGATGTGCGCGGCTTCGTGGACCGGGCCGAACGCCTTCGCGCCGGCACTCCAGCCGGAGGGGAACTTCTCGATAGCCGTGGTTCGCACGTACACATCCCGGTGCCGGCGCGTGTAGAACAGGTACGCGGAACTGGCGTCGCAGATGACCCAGAAGTCGATCCACTTGGCCTTCTCGTCCTTGGGCAGCAGCGGTTTGGGCGTGCTCCACGAGTCCGGCTTCTCGATCGTCTTCGTCGTCGCATATACGGGCTGATAGTTCGCGTCCTGCGTCTGACAGATCAGATACCACAGTCCCTGCGGCCGGAAGAAGAACACCTGCGGCGCGCACGCATACCGGCTGCCCCGCCCGCGCATGCTCTCAATCTCGTGACGCCGAGCCGCCTGCAACTGTTCCAGGCTCTCGGCCGAGACGTAACCCGTCGCATACTCGCCCCGCCCCCGGGCCGTATAGAACACGTGCCACCGCCCTGCGAAGAACACCACCGAGGGGTCCTTCACCGCGACTTCATCAAACGCCCCCGGCGACAAAACCGGCGTCCCCAGCCGCCACTTCGCCTCCGCGGCATTCGATACGCTCGTCACCGCCCCGCCGACCAACAACAGCCAACACAAGAGAGTTCTACACCTGAGCATATCGTGCACGACCTCCATTCCCAATCTAATCACGTCGCGCTGCCGCCTCGAAGAGGCCGGGCAAGGCAATCACCTCATCCAGGAACGGCTTGATCTTCTTCGCCTCCGGCAAACGACCCGGCCGGCAGACGATCAGTGTATCGCCTACGCCTTCAATTTGAAACCTCCTGTACTACTAACCTCAAACATCGTTAAGTTTTTGACAAAGATTCGACGTA
>CAYPZL010000061.1:0-27111 GCA_964415045.1 uncultured Pirellulales bacterium
GCCTAGCCAGCCACAGACCTTTACATAGTCGCAGTACTTATGAAATGCGGTACTACAAGCTCACGGTCCCTCCCAACGCGCCCGTGAAGCAGTTCTGGTCCTTTACGGTTTATGACAATGACGATCGGTGCCTCATTGACACAGGTGAGCTGCCAGACAAATCTTCGCGCATGGACCTGGACTTCAATCCCGACGGCTCGGTTGATCTGTACTTCGGCCCGAAGCCACCCAAGAAGGGCTCCAAGCAGAACTGGGTCAAAACCGTTCCCGCCGAGGGTTGGTTCACCTACTTCCGTTTCTACGCCCCCACCCAGCCTTATTTCGATGGCACGTGGCAGCTGCCGGATATCGAGAAGATCAGATGAACAGCGATTCAGAAGGGGGCAGAATCATGAAGAGAGCTTGCGTACTCGCGCTGCTTGTCGGCCTGTTGGCGGTGCCCGCGTCGGCGCAGGATGAAGGGGACCTGGCCAAGCAGACGCAGAATCCGGTCAGCGATCTGATCAGTGTGCCGTTTCAGAACAATACCAGCTTCGGCATCGATCCTGGCGACGACACGCAGAACGTGCTCAATATTCAGCCGGTCTGGCCGTTCAAGTTGAATGACCAGTGGAACCTGATCACGCGGACGATTGTGCCGATCATCTCGCAGCCGGATGCTTTGACCGGGAAGGACAGCGAGTTCGGCGTTGGCGACATCAACTTCTCGGCCTTCTTCTCGCCACGGAAGCCCAGCAAGTGGATTTGGGGGATCGGCCCTTCACTGCTGCTTCCGACCGCCACGGACAACGCCCTGGGAACGGAGCAGTGGGGCGCGGGGCCGACCGGTGTGCTGTTGACGATGGATGGACCCTGGGTCTACGGCGCTTTGATGAACAACATTTGGTCGTTTGCCGGCGATGACGACCGCGCCGACGTCAACCAGATGCTGCTCCAGCCCTTCGTGAACTACAATATGCCCGACGGCTGGTATCTCGTCAGCGCCCCGGTCATCACGGCCAACTGGGAAGCCAGCAGCGACAACGCGTGGACGGTGCCCCTGGGCGGCGGGATCGGCAAAATCTTCAAGATCGGCAAGCAGCCCGTGAACGCCTCGATCCAGGGATACTACAACGTTGAGAAGCCGGATAGGGGAGCGGATTGGACGTTGCGGGCGCAAATCCAGCTCCTGTTTCCGAAATAGACCGTGTGTGTGCCGTGTGACGAGATTTCGGCTGCAGGCGAATGAGTAGATGAGAACGACCGGCGGGGGGGGAGCAACTGCCGCGCTCGTGACTGTTCATTGAGGGGACGATGCTGGAATACCGAAAGCGAATTCGGCTGAGACATCTTGCCGGAAAGCTCGCTCTTGGGTTCATCCTGTTGCTTGTTCCATGGCGAGCCTGTGCGGGGGATGAGTTCCAATTCTGGCTTGGCGGCGCGACGGCTGTGGATCTGGCCGAGCAATGGAAGGCCACGCTGGGCGCCCAGGCACGCTATGATGACCGGGGCAGTCTCGTCCGTCATCACTCGGATTTCGGCGTCGTCTACAAAGGCTTCGCGGACTGGTTGGACGTCGGTGTGAACTATCGAGCGATCTTCAGCAAGCTTACCGACGACGAATGGAAGAACGCGGACCGGGGATACCTCAACGTCACGGCAAGGAGCCGGTTGATGGGCGTCGCCTTCAGCGATCGCGTTCGTCTGGAGTACAGCGATTTCGAAGGGTTCGGGGACTTTGGAACGTTTCGGAACAGGATCATGCTCAACCCGCCCTTCGAACTGGAACCGGACCGGGAACGTTTGATCTTCCGACGCTACACGCTGAAACCGTATGGAGGGTATGAGATCTTCTACGATACGCTTGACGACACCGTCACCCGGCACCGCTTTCAAGCGGGCTTGTCCATCGTTTTCACGGACAGGATCGTGGGCGATATCTCCTACATTCGCGAGAACAGCAGCTCAAGCATCAACCGCGACGACCTCAACATCGTCTCCGCCGGCGTCAAGCTGCTGTTCTGAGGGGATGGCGAGCCCGGGCTTCGGTCTTCAGTCGACTGGGAAGTGTTTGAGCAGGTGTTGGGAAACCTGTTCGATCTGGGCGGCTTTGCCTTTGGCGTTGAAGTGGACGCCGTCGGAGCTGTGGTATTCCGGGTGATCGATGGCCAGCGCAAAGAGATCGTTTACCTCCACGTCGGTGCCGGCGAGGAATTCCATGGCGATGCGGTTCCGGCGGCCCACGGTTTCGGTGGTCTGCGAGAGCACGGCCAGATCGGCGCGATCCCGGACCGGGGTGGAGGTGGCCCAGATGAGGCGGGCCCCGCGTCGGTGTTTCCGCAGCGTCTCCATCAAGCGGGCGAAGGCCCGGCGGTATTGGGCGTCGGTGTATCCCATGCCGTGCAGGCCGTTGTTGAAGTGGATGACGTGAAAGCGATACTGGCGCAGGACCATCAGCAATTCCTCGAAGAACACGGGATCGCAGATGCAGCGCGACGTCGTCAGCCGGGCGCAGTTGGCCTTGCCCTGCAGCGCCTGTTCGACGCCGCCGAAATAGCCCCGCGTGATGGAATCGCCGATCATCAGCACGCGCGGCAGGTCGTCCGTGTTGGCGTTGGTGATCCAGATGTCACACCACTCGATTCTCTCGCGCACAAGTTCGCCGGCGTCTGCAACCGCCGAGGCCGGCGGCTGGCTGCCGACGCGGGCGCAAATGAAGTCCACAATCGGCGCCGGGTCCTTGAGGCTGTGAGGGTGATGTCCGACGCCTTCCTTGTGAATCACCTCGATGGACCCGCCGAGGGCGCGGTAGCGCTGCTCCAGCACGGCGGTGTTTTCGGAAACCGGTACGACCTCGTCGGCATCCCCGACCACGTGCAGCAGGGGCACCTGCGCGCGAGCCAGCGGTTCCAGTTGGTCGATGGGGTTGCAGGCGGTGGTCAGGGCCTGCGACTCGGTCAGGCCGTACGCCTCCAGGCATTGTGCCCAGCTCGGCGCGTGACCGGCGCCGACGCCCTTGCCGCCGGGCCAGCTCCTGATGTCACAGACCGGAGCGTCGGCGTAGATGCAGCATACCTTCTCCGGGTTCTTCGCGGCCCAGTTGTAGACGATCAGGCCCCCGCGACTCATCCCCTCCAGCGCAACCCGCCTGGCGAATCCGTGCTCCCGCGTCAGGTACGCGTAGAAGCGATCCCAGATCGCCACGGCCTCCGGGGCGCCGAACAGCCCCGCCACGTCAACATACGCCACATGAAAGCCCCGTTCCAGCAGAGCTACATCCGTCTGAGGCTCGTGGCCGAAGAAGCGGGCCCGCCAGATCCATGGCCTTCCCTGCGCCGCGGTTTTCGGCGCGACGACGATGCACGATCTGCCGTCCCGGGTGAAATCGTAGCGGTCGTACGAATGAAAAGAAGACTTTTCGCCTGGAAAGGGGCTGCGATCCGCGCCCTGGGTGGCGCTCGCAAAGAGCATCGAGACGGACAGCAGCAGGAGCCATGCGGCACGCACTTTTCCGCGTGTGTTTTCGTTCATATCGATCTCCGGGAAACGACACTGCAAACGTGACATTCAAACCGCCATGCTACAGGCAGCGGCGCTCCGACGCAAGCGGTCGCCTGCCGAGCCTTCGGCTGCCGGTTGACTCGGGTTCTCTGAGCCGGTAGGATTCTCCGGAAGAGCCCGGAAACAAGATGTTTCTGCGGCGCCGGAGACAACACAGTAGGGATCGACACACATGACAGGACATACGAAAGCCGGACAATCGAATTGCACTCGACGTGGTTTTTTGAAGAGGGCCGGTTGGGGCGCGGCCGGCCTGGCGTTTCTCGCCGTCGCCGGACAGCCCCTTCGGGCGGCGCGGCGCGCCGGCAGGGGCAAGCGAAACATCGTCTTTGTCCTCAGCGACGATCATCGCTATGACTTCATGGGCTTCATGCCGACGGGGCCGGAGTTTCTGGAGACCCCGAACATGGACCGCATGGCGCGGCAGGGGGCGCACCTGGCCAACGCGTTCGTCAGCACGTCGCTGTGCTCGCCGAGCCGGGCCTCGATCCTGACGGGCCAGTACATGCACCACCATCGCGTCGTGGACAATCAGCGGCCCGAGCCGGAGGGGACCGTGTTCTTCCCGCAGTATCTTCAGAAGGCCGGCTATCAAACCGCTTTCATCGGCAAGTGGCACATGGGCCACGATCACGACCGGCCCCGACCGGGTTTCGACCACTGGGCCAGCTTCAAGGGCCAGGGCACCTACTCCGATCCCACGCTCAACATCAACGGGCGGCGCCAGACCCTCCAGGGATACACCACCGACGTCCTGACCGACCAGGCGCTGGCCTGGCTCAAGGAGGGGCGCGACAGCGGAAGTCCTTTCTTCCTCTACCTGTCGTTCAAGGCGGTGCACTATCCGTTTCAGCCCGCCCCGCGGCATCAAGGCCGTTACGCGAAGGCGCCGGTCAAGCGTCCCGAGACGATGGCTAACACGGAGCGCAACTACCAGACCCAGCCCCACTGGGTCCGCGAGCGGCGCTACAGCATCCACGGCGTCGATCACATGGAGACCGGACCCTACGATAACGACCCGGTCCCGTCGTTCGACGACCTCTACCGCCAGTACTGCGAGACTGTGCACGGGCTCGACGAGAACCTCGGCCGCGTGCTGGACTATCTCGACGAATCCGGGCTCAGCGACTCGACGCTCGTCGTCTACATGGGCGACAACGGTTTCGAGCTGGGCGAGCATGGCTTCTACGACAAGCGCGACGTGTTCGAGGAATCGATTCGCGTGCCCATGCTGGCCTATGCCCCGGGTCTGATCGAGCCGGGAGCCACAGTCACGCAGATGGTGCAGAACATCGACATCGCCCCGACGCTGCTGGATGCGGCCGGCGTCCCGGCGCCGGCGTCGGCCAACATGGATGGACGCTCGTTCTTGCCTTTGCTCACCGGCAAGTCGGTCCCGTGGCGCGATCACATCCTGTACGAGTATCACTGGGAGTGGAACTTCCCGGCCACGCCGACGGTGTTTGCGATTCGCGGCCAGCGCTACAAGTACATCTACTATCACGGCGTGTGGGACCACGACGGGTTCTACGATCTCCAGACCGACCCCCACGAGCGACACAACCTGATCAACGTGCCGGCCTATCGCGAGCAGATCGAAGCGATGAAGCAGCAGCTCTTCGACGAACTCGAGGCCGGCGGCGGACTCGTTATTCCCGTCCGCCGTCCCCGGGGAGAACGACTCGACCAGCGCAAGAATAGACGCTGAGGTGAATCTGAGAGGGACCGCATGAGGTCGCTTCTGCTGTTATCCCTTGCCTTTACTTCGGCGCAAGTCGTGGGGTAGGTTCTTAACCCACGCGTTAAGGCTACCGCGCGTGTGCCGTCGAATATCGGCGCGTTTTTTGAACCGCCGCCGGGAGATACTGGCCTTCTGGCACGGCGTGACGGGTTCGTGACGTTATCCATCGGCACGCCCGAATCCAACGAACAAATCTACACTTTCTTCGAGCACATCCTCAAAGAGAGGCGCTGACCAGCCGGAATTAGGGCAGCTTGCCCGGGACGGGACTCAACGCGTCGTCGCCACGCGGGGTCGGCTGGATGTCCTCCAATCCAAAGGACAGCTTGACGGCCTGATCAGTTCCTGCGCCCGGTTCGCTCAGAAGGTCAGCGTGCTCGATGCCTATCGGCGGCAGACCCTGCCGGCCGCCCAGACCCTCACGATCGTCGCTCATCTGCGTTCTGCCCTGAAACAGGGGGACAAGTCCCTCGTGGGCAATAAGGGCTATCGCAAGTACCTCAAGACTCCGGCGTCGAGCCGACGCTTCGAGATTGACGATGAGAAGATACGGGCCCAGGAGAAATCCGATGGCGTCTGGGTCCTCCGGACCGACCCGGACCGGCCGGCCCAAGAGATTGCCTTGCGGTACAAGGAATCGTGGCCGGTGGAGCAGATCTTCCGGACGATCAAATCCATTCTGGACAACCTGCAAGAGGTCACCGTCGAGGCGGCGGGGGAACCGTTTGTCATCCGCACCCAAACTCGCGGCGGTGCCGGCCAGGCGCTTCAGGCGGCGGGAGTCGCTCTCGGTCCGGCGGTCCGAGCCGTCTCAGAGGACAAACCATGAACCCCTGTGAACCACCGGACCAGAAGACCAGATGGAGTGCCAGGAGCTGCCGGCCAATGCGCAAGTCCCGTGCGCAAAAGGAAATACAATTTCATGGGCTTGGTTCAAAACAGGGTAACACTCTCTATGGGAGGGTGAGCCGTGTCGAAATCCGTAAAGCGTTGCGCTGAAAGGCCTTAGAGTTCCCAAGACTGTATATCACATGCTGCACAAGTGTTACCCTGGCTCTCCCACAGTTGAACCAGGCCATTTCATGGTGTCGAAGATCGGCCTAAGCGTCTCTAAAAAATGGACTTATGTGAATTTTGCTGGCGGCGGGCTCAGTAATTGTGATTTTTTTCACAAAACAAGATTGACATGTCGCGAGCAATGGATATATTATTATCGATATAGAGTTATCGAAGTGTTGGATTGTCTTTCGCTGTAAGGACGGCCCGTACGAATGGATCGCGTTGTGAATGTATCGCTGCCTACGATTCGAAGACTGCCGCTGTACCTTTCGGTGTTACAGAAGGCGGTCGAGAGAGAGGCTGCGCACGTGAGCAGCTCGCAACTGGCCCGTGTATTGGGTCTGGAACCGATTCAGGTCCGCAAGGATCTGGAAGCGGTCGGCGTTTCGGGTCAGCCGCGAGTCGGGTTTCCCCTGCGCGACGTTGTGGCGGCGATCGAAGGATTTCTGGGCTGGGACAATGTGACGGATGCCTTCGTTATTGGCGCAGGCCATCTGGGTATGGCACTGGCGGGTTACAGCGGCTTTCAGAGATACGGGCTGAACGTCGTGGCTCTTTTTGACAACGATCCGGGCAAAATCGGGCGACGCGTCCACGGCAAGGAGGTTTTACCCATCGCCAAGTTCTCGAACCTGGCGGGTCGTCTGCACGTGCATATCGCCATCTTGACGGTTCCGGGTGCGGAGGCAGCCCACGTGGTGCAGCTTGCGATCGACTCGGGCATTCGGGCGATCTGGAACTTCACACCGGCCAAGCTGAACGTGCCGGCGGGAGTGATCGTCGAGCGCGTGGATCTTGCGGCCAGCCTGGCGGTGCTTTCGAGCAAGCTCGCGGCGCAGATGAATCGCGGTGATGAACGCACCGACAGGGGTGCAGGCAGGCAATGACGCGGCAAAGCAGGAGAAGGTTGTGGTTTTGCTCGGTGGCAATGGCCCGGGCATCGTGGGTTTGCCCCGACGGCACGGATTTGGCGTTAAGGGTCGTCGGCGATTCGATATAATCCGGTCTTCCGGCAAGACAAGACAGTGGTGACAGAAACTATGGCTCATGGAATCGAATTGAAGGTTTGTATGGGATCGGCGTGCCACCAGAAGGGGGTCAGCGACGTCTTGCCCATACTCGAACGGCTGATCGACGAGAACGGCTTGGAAACCGTCGTCGAGCTCAAAGGGGCGTTTTGTCTCGGGCCTTGTCTGGAAGGGATCGTCATGCAGCTTGGCGAGAGGCAGTTCACGAGGATCAGCCCGGCGAACATCACGCAGCGTTTTCGCGAGGAAATCCTGCCGGCCATAAGGAGCGAAGTCGATGAATAACAGCGGCAAGACCCTCTGGGAGCTGTTGTGGGATTACGATCCGAACGGTCTGGTGGCCGTGGACCCGGAGATGATCATCAAGGTAGTGAACCCGGCGTTCTGCACCTTGTTCAAGGTTCGCGCCGAAGACGTGATCGGCAAGGAACTGTCTGATGTGCTGAACGAGGAGACGAAGCATTTCCGCCAAGCCTGGCACGAGAACCGGGTCATCCGGGACCAGGAGAAGGCCTACCTCAACAACACCCTGTACGTCCGAAAGGTCATCTTCCCGATCCGCGACCAGAACATCGTGGCGTGTATCATGGTCGATCTCACGCCCGAATGGCACCGTCGCAACGAGTTGCGGGAGCTTCGGCGGCAGACAATCGCCGAGGTAAACAAGGTGGTCGACGAGCAGATGAAGGTGGCGCAGGAGATCGCCGGCCTGCTGGGGGAAACCACGGCCGAGACGAAGGTCAGCTTGCTCAAGCTCCTGAGCATGCTCGAAAAAGAGGTGTTGTGAGCGCGCGATGGAACTCTTTCTGGACATCTCGGAGCTGAGCCTCAAGAAGCACGGTGAAAGCGTATGTGGGGACCAGATCAGGACGGCGCGGACGCCGGACAAGACGATCGTGGTGCTGTCGGACGGATTGGGCAGCGGTATAAAGGCCAGTATCCTGGCCACGCTGACAACCGAGATCATCATTCGCATGCTGAAGGCGGACGTGGGGCTGGCGGACGTGGTCGGAACGGTGATCGGCACGCTGCCGGTGTGCCGGGTTCGCAAGATCGCCTACTCGACCTTCGCCGTTATGGAAATTCTGCATGCGGACTATTCCTACAAGATCGTGAATTTCGACAGTCCGGAGGCGATGCTCTTTCGGGGCCGTCGTCTGATGCGTCCCGAGCGACACACCATGCGGATTCACGACCGGGACATCCTCGTTTCGCAAGGCCGTCTGGAGCAGGGAGACTTCATTTGTCTGACCAGCGACGGCGTTCTTCACGCCGGCCTGGGTGTGAAAATGAATTTTGGATGGGGCTGGGACAACGTTGCCGAACACGTCGAGCGCCGGCTGGAGGCGTCTCCGCAGTGCGCGTGGGAGGTGACACGCAACGTTCTGGCCCAGACGTATTCGCTCTACGGGGGAAAGCCCGGAGACGATGCGTCGGTCGTCGGGATTCTGGTTCGACGGCGCAACCGGGTGGTGGTCCTGACCGGTCCGCCGCTGGATCGGGCCACGGAATCGGCCATCGTGGAGCGTTTTCTGGCCTCGAAGGCCCGCAAGATCGTCTGCGGGGGGACCACGGGCAACATCGTGGCTCGTCACGTCGGCCGGGAGGTGGAAGTGGACATGAAGACCGTGACGCCGGAGGTGCCGCCGATCGGAGAGCTGCCGGGCGTGGATCTGCTCACGGAGGGCATCATCACCATGTCCAAAATGCTGGAGCTGCTGGAGGAGTGTCAGTTCAATCCGGCCATGCTCCCGTCGCGCCGGGACGGCGCCGTCCTGCTGGCGCGGGAAATGCTCAACGCCGACGTCATTCACTTCATCGTGGGCCAGAGCATCAACGAGTTCTATCAAAATCCCGATGTGTCCAAACACATTTCCATTCGCAAGAACCTTATCCGAGAGATCGTGTTTGCCCTGAACCAGCATGGCAAAGAGG
The DNA here is from genome assembly GCA_964415045.1 of uncultured Pirellulales bacterium. Classification (GTDB taxonomy): domain Bacteria; phylum Planctomycetota; class Phycisphaerae; order Sedimentisphaerales; family Anaerobacaceae; genus CAYPZL01. The sequence continues at coordinate 9,304 of CAYPZL010000061.1, forward strand.
TCACGGTCGAATATTGTTGAGGGCGCCGGGGCCCGGATTGCTGGGGCTGGCAGGAGACGTTATGAGCGAAAAAGTGCAGGTGCAAATATGTGTGGGGACGGCGTGTCACATCATGGGGGCCGCGGATCTGGTCGTGATTGAAGACCTGCTGGACCGGTCCCTGCGCGATCGGGTGGAGATCGCCGGCGTGGCCTGCATGGGCCTGTGCAAGGACGAGGCCAGCGGCAAACCGCCCTTTGTGGTGATCGATGGCCAGACCCTGTCCGAGGCGACACTGGCCAAGGTCCTGGGGCAAATCGAGCAGCGGGCCCGACGATTGATTGACGGAGACACCGGCGATGTTGGTGCTTGAAAATAGAGCGACGTACATTCGACGCGAGTTGCAGGCCAAGGTCTTGAAGCTGTTGTTCGCAGGGCGGCTGGAGGAGGAGATCGACGATCTTCCGCGTAAGCTGTATCCGCGCAAGAAAGACGCCGTTCGGTGCTGTGTATACAAGGACCGGGCGGTCACCGCTTATCGGCTGATGGCCATCCTCGGTATCAGTATCGAGGACGAACCGGACGATCCGCTGCCGTTGAGACATTACGTGCGACAGGCTCTGGCGCGCGAGACGGTGTGCGAACCGGTGCTGACCGTCATCGACGAAGCGTGCAGCGCGTGCGTGCAAAACAATTATTACGTGACCGATGCGTGCCGCGGCTGCGTGGCGCGCCCGTGTTCCGTGAATTGTCCGCGCGAGGCGATCTCGTTCCAGGGCGACCGGGCGAAGATCGACCCCGGCAACTGCGTCAACTGCGGACGTTGCCAGGGGGTCTGTCCGTACAACGCGATTGTGTATCAGCCGGTGCCGTGCGAAGAGGGCTGCCCGGTGGGCGCGATCAAGAAGGACGAGCGGGGGCGCGAGTATATCGATTACAACCTGTGCATATTCTGCGGTCGGTGCACGCGGGCCTGCCCCTTCGGCGCGATCATGGAGCGTTCGCAGATCATCGACGTGGCCAAGCACATTCAGGACGGCAAGACCCTCGTGGCGATGGTAGCGCCTTCGATTGTCGGGCAGTTTCCCGGCGCGCTGGAACAGACCATCGCCGCGATTCGAGAGGTCGGATTCTCCGTCGTCATGGAGGTCGCCGCCGGGGCGGACACGACGGCTCGGAACGAGGCCGAGGAGTTCGTCGAGCGACTGAACGACGGCGACGGCCTGATGGGGACTTCCTGCTGTCCTGCCTACACGGAAGCGGTGGCCAAGCATGCGCCGGATTTCCAGCGATTCGTCTCGCACACGCGTACACCGATGTCGTACACGGCCGAGATGGCCGCCGAGCACTACCCCGATACCGTCAGGGTGTTCATCGGTCCGTGCATCGCCAAGAAGTTCGAGGGAATCCACGACGAGAACGTCGATTACGTCCTGACGTACGAAGAGCTGGGCGCCTTCTTCATGGCGTGCGACATCGACACGGCTTCTTTGGAAGAATCGACCTTCGACGCGACCACAGCGACCCGGCACGGGCGGGGGTTCCCCGTCAGTCAGGGCGTTACCGAGGCGGTCAAACACTACGTCGGGCCAAGGGCTGCAGTCCAGCCCGTGCCGATTGACGGCCTGAAGAAGAAGGGTCTCAAACAGCTCAAGCTGTTTGCCCAGGGCAAGGCGCCGGGCAACCTCATCGAGGTCATGTCGTGTGAGGGGGGCTGCATCTGCGGGCCGGGTGTCGTCAGCAATCCCAAATCCACCGTCCGGGCGCTCAGGGCCTACCTCGACGCCGAAGCGAAACCGTAGGCTGCAGGCATTCCTCCCGCCTCATTCGGTCTGATCTTTGCCTGGGGCCAATGGGCTTTGCCCTTGCTCCGTCTTCTTCCATCTTTCCTTGGAGAAAACGCCTGCGCGACTGTAACCGGCGGTATTTTCCTGCCACTGACTCCATGAAAGCCGCACGATAAGGCGCAGCATAACGGTAGGGTGTCCCGGCGCGCCGGGATCAACCCACGCGTAGCGACCCGCATGCAGAAACGCTGCCAAAAAGAGCAAAATGCAGCCTCTTGCAGAGCTGGCCGTTGGAAATGGAGTCGGAGTCATGAGTTCGGAAGAGATGAGAATCGAGTTGGAGTCCTTCGTAAACCAGGGGCTTCGGGAAGGCTGGGGCGGATGGCCGCCCAAGGGCAAAACCAAGAGCAAAGATCAAAAAATCAAATATCAAAATTGCGGAATCCCGGCGTGCCGGGATGACTTCCTTAATTCTGCACTTTGCTTTTCGCATCTTGATTTATACCTGCAATGGCTGCCTGTTGGGAGGCGTCTATAGGACGTGAAGTGCCGGTCGATTTGGGTGATCTGGGGGCCCGAGCGGGCTCCATTCGTTTTTCGTGATCCATGGGTTTTCTTTTTCAACTGGAAGGAGTAGAACGATGCGAAAGAAGGCAATCACGGTCGGTATGGTTGTGTGTGTGGTGGCATTGGCAGTCGGTGGCCTGGCCATTGCTCAGCCTCAGGGAGGCCGTCAGGGCCGTCGGCAAGGCACAGGACCGGGCGGCGGACCGGCCGGCCGACCCGGCGGATTCGACCCGGCGCGGATGCGCGAGATGATGTCGCAACGGCTCAAGCAGCAGCTTGGCGCCTCGGATCAGGAGTGGCAGGTTATGGGACCCCGGGTCCTGAAGGTGATGGAGCTGAATCGCCAGAGTTCGGGCATGGGCGGCATGGCCCGGATGTTCATGCGCGGCAGGCCTGGACAGCGCGGCGGTCAGGGCCCCGGGCAGGGCGACCGACAGAGGCCGCAGAGGCCGCAGGGTAGAGAGCAGTCGGCGGTCGAGAAAGCGGCGGATCAGTTGCAGACCACGCTGGAAAACGAGTCGGCTTCTCCCGAAGAGATCAAGAAGCAGCTCACCACCCTCCGCGCCGAGCGGGAGAAGGCCAAGCAGGAACTGGCCAAGGCCCAACAGGAGCTGCGCCAGATCTGCACGCTGCGCCAGGAAGCGCAGTTGGTGTTGATGGGAATGTTGAATTAGGGTACGGTCTGTCCGATGAATGTACTTGCCCACAGGATGCTTGAACAGGGACTGATCGACGCGACGGCGGCCCGGGGCGTAAGCGACTTGCTTGCTCAAGGCGAGTCTCCCGCCCGGGCCTTTGCCGCCTGCGGCCTGGCCGAGGAGCGCGTGCTGCAGTTCCTGTCGGCCGAGCTCGATTTGCCTTATGTTGAGCTCGAGCAGCGTTCGTTTTCGAAGCAGTTCCTGGCCCGGTTCCCCGCGCGTCTGATTTTGGATCGGCACGTGCTGCCCGCCGACGACGGCAACGGGGGACTGCTGGCGGTCACAGCCGATCCGTTCGATACCTCGGCGGTCGACGAGCTGCGTTTGGCCACCGGGAAGGACTTCCAGTTGGCTCTGGCACCGCTGGCGGACATCGACCGGTGCATCAAGCGCTACTTAGGGGTCGGCGCCGATACGGTTCAGTCGATGATTTCGGAGGCCGGCGAGAACGGCCTCCAGGTGATCGATACCGACGCGGATGAGGACATGGATCTGACCGAGGCGGCCGAGGGCGCCTCGATCATCCGCTTCGTGAACCAGATTCTCACCGAGGCGATTGAGCTGCGCGCCACCGACGTGCACATCGAGCCGTTCGAGGAGACGCTCCGCGTTCGCTACCGCATCGACGGGGTCCTCCAGGAGGCTTCGGTCGCTCCCGAGGTCAAGCAGTTCCAGGCGGCGATTGTCTCGCGTCTGAAGATCCTGAGCAAGCTGGATATCGCCGAGAAGCGCACGCCGCAGGACGGGCGGATCAAGATTCGCATCGCCGAGCACGAGATCGACGTGCGTGTGTCGGTGATCCCCATGCTCTACGGCGAGGCGGTCGTGCTGCGTTTGCTCGACCGTTCGTCGGTGCTCCTGGGACTCGACAAGCTGGGCATGTCGGATCGCGATCTGGATATCACCCGGGTCATTCTGGAACGGCCGCACGGCATCATCCTCGTGACCGGACCGACCGGAAGCGGCAAGACCACCACGCTCTATGCCGCCCTGTCGCGCATCAACGACATTCAGCGCAAGATCATCACCATCGAAGATCCGATCGAGTACCAGCTCCACGGCATCAATCAGATTCAGGTTTCGCGCAAGGCCGGCTTGACCTTCGCCAGCGGGCTGCGCTCGATCCTGCGTCACGACCCCGACGTCGTTCTCGTAGGTGAGATTCGCGACGCCGAGACGGCGGAGATCGCCATCCAGGCCTCGTTGACGGGCCACCTGGTCTTCTCGACCCTGCACACCAACGACGCACCGAGTGCGCTGACCCGGCTGGTGGACATGGGAATCGAGCCTTACCTGGTTGCTTCGTCGCTCGAAGCGCTCCTGGCCCAGCGGCTGGTGCGCGTGATTTGCTCCGACTGCAAGGAAGAGCTCTCGGCCGGCGAGGTCGCGCCGCTTCGTGAGCGGTTCGGCGAAAAGCTGCCGAAAACGCTGTACAAGGGTCGGGGCTGCCGGCGGTGCCAGGGCACGGGCTACCGCGGCCGGATCGGGATCTTCGAGATGATGGTGGTCACGGACGAGGTCCGGTCGCTGATCCTGGAGAACGCTTCGGCCCCGGTGCTGCGCAAGGTCGCGGCCAAGCAGGGGATGAGAAGTCTGCGCGACGACGGCTTCCGGCATCTGGCCGAAGGTCGGACGACGGTCGAAGAAGTGCTTCGGGTCACGAAGGACGAAGGGATGGAACAGAGCGGGCTCTACGGTGCGGCCGGCGCAGGCTAAGGACGTGTAATGGCCACGTATTCGTACAAAGCATTGGATGCGCGGGGCCGGGCGGTGAGCGATACGCTGACGGCTCCGGACCGGAGCTCGGCCATCGAGCATCTCTGCGGCCAAAATCTTACCCCCGTCTCCGTGGAGAGGCAGGCCGAAGGCCAGGCCGGCGGTGTCTTCGCGCGCGTCGGACGCGTCTCGAAGGCGGAGGTGGAGGCCTTCACGCGGCAGTTGGCGAATCTGCTCGCCGCCGGTGTGCCGCTGAGCCGGGCGCTGCATATCCTCAGTCGCGAAGCCTCGCGACCGGCGGCCCGGAAACTCTGGGCGGTCGTCCACGATCAGGTCGCCGGCGGCATGGCCCTGGCCGAAGCGCTGGGGCAGCACCCGCGTGTTTTCTCGGCGGTCCACGTCGCCATGGTGCGGGCCGGCGAAACCGGCGGATTCCTCGATCTCGTGCTCGAACAGATCGCCACCTTCCGGGCCCGCGAGCAGGATCTCAAGGCCAAGGTGACTTCGGCGCTGATTTATCCCTGCGTTCTGGCGGTGCTCGGCGCCGGGATTTTGACGTTCTTATTGACATATTTTATACCCAGATTTTCTCAAATGTTCGCCGAGTTCGGCGGCTCCCTGCCGGCCTTGACCAAGGCCATCGTCGCGGTCAGCCAGATTCTCGTGAAGTACTGGCTGGTGGTGATCCTGGCCATCGCGCTGGTGGTCTTCGCGCTGCGGCGGGCGCTGGCCCACGAGGAGGGACGCCGGTCTCTGGAGCGGTTCGTTCTTCGGGTGCCGTTGTTGGGCACGGCGGTGGCGCGGTTTGCCCTGGTGCGGTTCTGCCGGATGCTGGGAACCCTCGTGGGCGCCGGTGTGCCTTTGGTGACGGCCTTGCATGTCGCCAGGGAAGCCATCGGCAATCAGGTGCTGGCCGACACCGTCATGGACGCCATCGAGGATGTCCAGCGCGGGACGTCGCTGGCCCGCAGCCTGGAGAGCTGCCGCCTGTTGTTTCCGCGTTCGGTGGTCGAGATGATCTCCGTGGCGGAAGAGAGTAGCCGGCTGGATCAGGAGTTGACCCGCCTGGCGGGCGCGTACGAGCAGGATCTGGACCGCCGGCTGAAGATGATGGTTGCGCTGGCTGAACCGGCGCTGCTGTTTGTCATGGCGGTGCTGGTCGGCACGGTCGTGATCGGTATGCTTCTGCCCATATTCAACCTGCAGGAGCTGATCCGATAAAGAGCGGCGCGCGGTGCAGCCGGAGCGGTCAGACGTATTATCAGTTGATTAGAGGAGTTTTGCAAAAGGGAGATTAGGCTTATATTCTTCAAGGAAATCGTTGGTTTGATTTCCGTGAAGACGGGGCTTACATACCAATACCCGAAGCACTTACGTTCTCGGGAGGAAAGACCGACAAGAAGATTTTTCCTCCCTCAAGTAAGCCTAATCTCCATTTTGCAAAACTCCGGCAATTACGATTGTTCTTGAATAGGAATTTGACATGAAATCATGGGTCCAAAGGAAAAGAACGTTTCGGGATCGTCGTCGCCCCGCGTCGATGCCGTCGGGCTTCACGCTGATCGAGCTTTTGCTGGTGTTGGTGATTCTGGCGGCTCTGGCCGCGATCGTCACGCCGAAGTTCACGAAGCGCTCGGAGCAGGCGCGCATCACGGCGGCCAAGACGCAGATCTCTCAGTTCGAAGTGGCGTTGGACGCGTTTGAGATCGACCTGAGCCGCTATCCCACGACCAGCGAGGGACTTCGGGCCCTGGTCGAGAAACCGACCTCGGACGCCGAGGGATGGCAGCAGCCGTATCTCAAGCGCGACGTGCCCAAGGATCCCTGGGGCAATGACTATGTCTATCGATACCCCGGCCAGCACAACCAGGAGGGCTATGATCTGCACTCCAACGGGCCTGACGGCAAGCTGGGCGGCGACGACGATATCACGAACTGGACGGAAGACGAATAGCAGAACGGTTCGAGGCGACGGTCCGCGCAGCGCGCGGCGGCCGTGAAAGTCGCGCGAATGGATCGACGAATGAGCATGGTCAAGATGCGAAACAACAAGGGCGCAGGTTTCACTCTCCTGGAACTGGTTCTGGTGATGGTGATTCTATCAACGGTGCTGGCGCTGGCGGCGCCGTCGTTGCGCGGTTTCTTCGCCTCGCGTCAGACCCATGACACCGCCGCGCAGATTCTGGCACTGACGCAACTGGCTCGCTCCCAGGCGATCAGCGAAGGGATTATCTATCGGTTGAACTTCGACACGCGCGAGCGCACGTACTGGCTGACCGCCCAGAAGGCCGGCGCCTACGAAAGACTCGATACGAGCTTCGGGCAGAAGTTCACGCTTCCGAAGGACATGATTTTGGAGTTGGAGGACGTCGACGAGGAGGAGGACGACGTGTTTCTCGCCTTCACGCCGCAGGGGACCGTCACCGCCGGCACGCTCCGGCTCATCGACCGCGGGGGCCGGGCCCTGGAAGTGACCTGTCCGACCGTCACCGAATCGTTTTCCATTGTCGAATGTGAGCAGACTTATGCCGCGCATGCGTCGAGATAACCCGGCAGAAGGACGCGGCCGCCCGGGCGGCTTCACCTTCATCGAACTGCTGGCAACGGTGGTGCTGATCGGCATCATCATGCCCGTGGCGATGGGCAGTATCAGTCTGTGTACGCGCCTGGGGGGCCAGTCGCGCCGGCAGATCGAGGCGGCCTGCCTGGCGAACACCAAGCTGACCGAGTTGAGGGTCACCGGCGATTGGGAGAACGGAAACCAGCGGGGTGAGTTTGAGGAGGAGTGGTCTGATTATCAATGGAGGGCAACGGTCGTCGGTTGGACCGATACGACGATGCGACAGCTTGACGTGACGGTGTCCTGGCTCAGCCAGGGCAGGGAGCGAAGCATCACGCTGAGCACGTTGATTTATCCGGAGGAGGAGTGAGATGGCCGGCGCCGCTCGACAACGCAGAGCCTTTACGCTGCTGGAGCTGCTGGTGGCGATGGCATTGATGGTGGTCGCCGCCTCGTGCCTGTACACGGCGTTGTACACGGGTTTTCGCGCGCGGCGCAGCGCGATGTCCGCCGTCGAGCCGACCGCGCTGGCGGTCAATGCGATCGAGCTGCTGAAGCAGGATATCTACGGAGTGCTGACGCCGGACGGCGTCCTGGCGGGTGCCTTTGTGGGTACGAATTCGGCGGGCATCAAGGGAGTGGATGCCGACAGTCTGGACTTCTACACCACGCACGTCTATGCGGCCGACGACGAGGTCGCGGCGGGCCTGGGGCAGATCGAGCTGATGTTGGTCGAGGACGACGACACGGACGACGGGACCTACCAGCTCGTGCGGCGGGTCACGACCAACCTGCTGTCTCTCAAGGCCGTCGATCCGGACGAGCAGATCCTCTGCCGCAGCGTGGTGTCCCTGAACCTTCGGTATTTCGACGGTGACGGGTGGGTCGAAGCCTGGGACTCGACGGCCGACGCCAACAGCCTGCCGCAAGCCGTCGAGATCGATATTGAGATCGCACACGATAAGGATCGGCGCACCGGCGAACCGCGAAAACGCCGGCTCGTCCAGTGCTTCGCGATCCCCTGCGGGGTCTGGGCCAGGAAAGAGAGCGAGTCAGAAGGATGAAAATGCTGGCAAACGTACAAAGCAAGGGGGCAGGCCGGGTCAGAGGCACCGTCCTGATCGTGACGATTTGGGTGGTCCTGGTTCTGGCCGGGCTGGCCCTGGTGTTTGCCCGCTCGATGCGGGTCGCCGCCATCGTCTCGGCCAACCACGTGGCCTCTCTGGAAGCGGAGTGCGTCGCCGCCGGCGCCCTGGAATACGTCATCGCCCAGCTCAGCACGATCTCCGATGAGGACACTTCGGCCCTCGAAGGGGCCGATTCGTACCAGGCCATGGAGCTGGGCCGGGGCTACTTCTGGATTCTGCGCTCGAACCTGGAAGACGACCGGGAGTTCGAGTACGGGATCACCGACGAAGCGGGCAAGATCAACCTGAACTCCGCTTCGCTGGAGATGTTGCTCAAGCTCCCCGGCATGACGTCGGAATTGGCCGCCTCCATCATCGACTGGCGCGACGAAGACAGCGAGATCTCCACCGGCGGCGCGGAAAACGAGTACTATCTGTCGCTCTCGGAACCTTACGACTGCAAGAACGCTCCGCTGGAGACCGTGGATGAAATCCTCCTGATCAAAGGCGCCTCGGAAGATCTCCTGTACGGGGAAGACACGAATCTCAACGGTGTTCTCGACGATCACGAAAACGACGGAGACAACAGCGATCCGCTCGACAACCGCAACGGTCGGCTGGATGCGGGCTTCTACGACTACGTCACCGTCTACAGCGTGGAGGCCAACGTCGACAGCGAGGGGAACCAGCGCCTCAACGTCAACGACGCCCAGGCCCGGGCCGACTTGCAGGCGGCGCTGGAAGAGGTGGTCGAGGAAGAACGGGCTCTGGAGATCATGAATCAGATACCCACGAACCCACGCTATGACAACATCCTGGATTTCTATTTTAAGTCGGGTCTGACGTTCAAGGAGTTCGCGCAGCTTGCCGAGCGGCTCACCACGAGCGAAGAAGAGACGCTCCCCGGCCTGGTCAACGTCAACACCGCCAGCAAAGAGGTGTTGCTGTGTCTGCCCGGGCTGGAGGAGAGCGACGTCGAGGCCCTTCTGTCCTACCGCGCCTCGAACGACGACATCGATTCGATCGCCTGGGTGACGAAAGTTCTCGATCGTGAGAAGGCGGTCGAGATCGGCAGCTTCATCACGACCCGCTCGTTTCAGTACTCGGCCGATATCGTTTGCCTGGCGGGCAACGGCCGGGCCTATAAGCGATACAAGGCGGTCCTCGACCTGCGCGAGGCCTCGCCTCAGATCGTGTACTGGAAGACGCTGACCCACTCGGGCTGGCCCTTGAGCGAAGCGATCGTGGCGGCCGTGCGGAAGGGCGAACCGCTGACAAACACCATCTTGAACATGGATTAACGGGACGGTGACTATGCGCAGCACGCAAACCGTATTGGGACTGGCCATTGACGAGTCCGGCATCGCTGCCACGGCGCTGCGGGCACGGGCGGGGCGTCATGAGATTCGGCGCTGCGGCCGGTTCGTTTTCCGGGACAAGCTCTCTCCGGAGAACGCCGAAGAGCTGGGCCGGCAGTTCAAGCAGTTTCTTCGCACGAATCACTTCACGGCGAAGCAGGCCGCGGTGGGGATTCCGGCGCAGTGGATCGTGGCCAAGGAGATTACGGTCCCGCCGGCCAAGGCGGACTCCCTCTCGGGCCTCTTGCACATCCAGGCCGAGCGAGCGTTTTCTCTGAATGCCGGTGATCTGGTTTTCGATTACTGCGGCCGCCCCAGCAGTGCCGAGAGCAGCAAAATCCTGTTGTTGGCGACGCGACGTCAACTGACGGATCAGATCGTCGCTTTAGTTACTGCGGCCGGTCTGCGGGTCCAATCTGTGACGGTCTCGGCGCTGACCCTGAACGAAGCGCTGTCTGCGGACACGACCGAATGCCGCTACGGATTGTACGCACGGCCGGGCTACTGCGAATTCTGGAGCCGCGCGAACGGCCGGCTTCGGTCCATCCAGCACGTTGCGACGCCCGCCGACGCCACGGCGCTGGCTGCCACGATTCAGCGGCTTCTCGTGCTGTCATCCAAGCAGGATCCATCGTCGGCCGATCACGTCACAGTGTACGATGACTGCGGCCTGTCGGACGGGACGCTGGACCGGCTGCGCGACCGGCTCGCTCCTGGGATTGCCGTCGCCGACGGCAATGCCGAGCTGTTTTCCGACCGGGTCGGTGCTGAGCCCCCGGAGGCCGGGGCGCCGTCGATCGCCGCCGTGGCCGTGGCGATGGGGGCCCTCGGTACGGGTCGCCCGCCCGTTGACTTCCTGCACTCACGCATCAACGGCAAGAAGGCCACGGGCCACAAGCGCCTGACCGTCTGGGCGGGCATCGTCGCCGTGGCGTGTCTCGTCGGTCTGGGCGCCGTGTTGGCCGGGTACCGCAGCGACGCCGCCGACATCGCGTATTACACCGAACAGTTGGAACTGATGAGCGAGGATATTGCCGCCGCTCGAGAGTTGGTCGATCGCGTTTCGTACGCTCGGAGCTGGACCTCCCGGGAGCCGGAATTTCTGGAGTGCCTGCGCGAGCTGACCCTGGCGTTTCCGCAGGAGCCGCGCATCTGGGCCACGAGCCTGGCCCTCAGTGACAACGGCGTCGGGGCGCTGGTCGGCAAGGCGGTCGACAAGGAGAGCTTCTACAAGGTGCTGGACCGGATCAAGAACAACGAGGCGTTTTCCGACGTGCAAATGGTTCACGTCCGGGATGCCGGAAGGGATTCCCGAGAGCAGGAATTCGCTGTCAATTTCATATTCCGGGGCGCGAAATAGACATGGTTCTATCGAAACGAGAACGGATTATATTGATCGTCGCTGTAGTGGCCGTGGGGGCGCTCGTGCTCAACTTCTTCGTCATCGAGCCCGCGGGAAATCAGTTGGAGCAGGTGGAGAACCGCAGGCTGCAGTTGGAGGCGGAATTCAACGAAGCCCAGAGCCTGTTTGAGCGGCAGCGGCTGCTGGAGCCCAAGTGGAAGGCCATGCTTTCGGAGGGTCTGCGCGGCGACGCGGAGGCGGAGACGCGGGTCGCGCGGGCGCTGGACGAGTGGGCCGCCGACGCTCGTCTGACGCTGAGCTCGGTCAAACCCGAGCGGGTCGCCGGTGACAAGGGCCTCAAGGAGATGACGTTCGTCGTCGCCGGCAAGGGACCGCTCGACGCCGTCGCCTGGTTCCTGCACCAGGTGGAGACCGCGGCCCTGCCCATCAAGGTCAAGAACATGCAGCTCGGTTCGAGCAGCGAATCCGGCGACAGTATGTCGTTGCAGCTTCGTTTGTCCGCCCTCTACCTGGATGCGGAATCGAAGCTCTCCGAACAGGAAAGGCAACCTACCCAATCGTCCGAGGCAGATGATGAAGAACTGTTTTAATCAAATGGCCGTCGGTGTTTTCTCGACCGTCGTGCTGGGATTGGCGGTCGTGACGTGGCCCGGGATCGGGCCCGGCCAGGATAGCGCCGAGCAGACCGATCCGTGGGCGAAGTACCAGATCATCCTGGATCGCAACATTTTCTCGCGCCAGCGGGGTCCGATTCGGCGACCCGGCGAGGTCGATGAGAAGCCGAAGGAGATCGTTATGCCGAATCCCGAATCGTATCTCCTTCTGAGAGGCATCGTCCAGGAGGACGGCACGTTCATCGCCTTCGTCGAAGACACGCGCAGCGCGACGATCCTGAAGCTGCGCCAGGGAGACCGCGTCGCGCGGGGCACGATTGCGAGCCTCAGCCTCGATTCGCTCGAGTACGACCTGGAGGGCGAGAAAACCACGATCCGGATGGGATACGATCTGGAGGGCGGACATGGCGCCGTTACTGCCAGTGAGCTGAGGGAGTGGTCGCAGACATCGGCGGCCGCCGGGTCGGCCGCCCCGGAGCCGGCCACGCCCACGGGAGAACAGGCCGACATCCTCAAGCAGCTTATGGAGCGACGAAAGCAAGAGCTCGGAAAGTAGAGCAGGTGGTCCGAGTCGTTGAAAATACAGTCATGCGAAGGAGACAATGATAATGCAAACGTTGAAGATAATGATGATCGGTGCGACGCTGGCTGCGTTCGTAGTGCTGATGCCCGGCCATACTGCCGCCCAGCAAGCCACCGAGCCGCCGGCAAAGACCGAGCCCGTCGAGGTCGTTCAGAACAACGGCGGCATGAAGGTCAGGCTCAACTTCCAGGACGCTCCCCTGCAGGCCGTCCTGGAGTATCTGTCCGAAACGGCGGGATTGACGGTCGTCTCCAGCGAACCTCTGGTGGACGGCCGGATGACGGTCATCAGCCGCCAGCCCATCTCACTCGAGGAGGCAGTCTCCCTGATCAACTCGATGCTCAAGGAAAAGAACTTGACCACGATACTCAACGGCAAAGTCCTCAAGGTCGTGACCCTGGAAGCCGCCAAGCAGGAAAGTGTTCCCGTCTTCTCGGGCCGTGACCCGGACGCCGTCCTTGCCAGCGATGATGTGGTGACCTACGTGATCCCCGTCAGTTACGTCACCGCCAGCGCGCTGCGAGAGAACTTGCAAGGCCTGGTTCCGGAGTACGCCAGTCTCGAGGCCAACGAAGACGGCAATGCCCTGATCGTCACCGACACGATGGCCAACATCCAGCGTCTGATGAAAATCGTGGCGGCGTTGGACACCCATATGGCGTCGGTGGCGGAGATCCGGGTCTTTCGCTTGGTCAACGCCGATGCCACGAGTGCGGCCGAGATGATCAACACCATGTTCCAGCAGGATTCGCGAAGCGGTCGCAGCAGCCGGGGCGGCTCGTCCAGAGGGGACAGCCCCTTCCGGATGATGATGGACCGGTTCCGTGGCGGTCCTCCTCCCGGCATGTTCGGCGGACGCGGCCCCAGCGGACGCGGGGGGCGCTGATCTCGTGAAACGTATCTCGCAATGGCCCTCGCTTCACGCGGCTGACGCCGAGCACGAGCACCGAAGAACGTTTGAACGCTAAGGAGACCCTGGCGATGCGAATTCACAGAACACTTGTGATGGTCATGATGCTGGTTGCCGCCGGTGTGCTGATGCCCCGTCATGGCTATGCCCAGCAAACGGACAATCTGTCCTCCGAGACGGAGACGGAGGACACTGCTACGGTAACCGACCGTGGCGATCGGCGCGACCGCTTCGACCGGGAGCGCCGCCAGGATGACGAACAAGAAGACGGCAGCGTCCAGAGCGGCGGGAGCGTCAACGTGCAGGTGATCGCGGTCGCCGACGAACGGACCAACTCGGTCGTGGTCAGAGGACCGGCTGAGCTGCTGGACCTCGTGGCCGAGGTGCTCGCGTCCCTCGATGATACGACGGTCGAGGTCGCCGGTGTGAAGATCTTTCAGCTTCGCTATGCCGACGCGATGAACGTGGCCGACATCATCAACAATCTCTTCGGCGAGGAGCAGTCCCAATCCGACCAGCGGGGCGGGTTCACGATGTTTCGACCTCCCTTCGGCGGCGGGTCCGACCGTCGGCAGAGCCGGGACGACGAAAGCGGGAGCAAGCTCACGGTCGTTGCCGCAGCGGACAGCCAGACCAACACCGTCGTGGTGACCGGACCGAACGAACTGCTGGAGGTCGTGGCCGGTGTGGTCGAGAAACTGGACTCTCAGATCCCCAGTCTGGCGGACGTAAAGGTCTTCCACTTGGAGTATGCCGATGCCCAGGATACCTCCGAGCTGATCAACGAGGTCTTCGGCGAAAGTGCCTCCTCGTCGCGGTCGACCCGGTCCAGCAGCCAGCAGAACCAGATGGTCCGGTTCATGCGCGGAGGATCGTCGCAGCGAGGCGCCCAGAGCGGGGGGATCGCGGATGTCGAAGTCATCGCTTCCGCCGATTCGCAGACGAATTCCGTGGTGGTCAGCGGTCCCGCCGAGACGCTGGAGGCGATTGCCGATGTCATCAAAGAACTGGATATCAATCCGGAGCAGGAGCGGCGCATCTTCGTCTACCCGCTCAAGAACGCCACCGCCACGAACCTCATGGAGATTCTCAACAACCTCTTCCTGGAGATGCAGGCGCTGGATGAGGCGGGCAGCAGCCGGACCGGCCAGCAATTCCAGGGCAGACAGGCCGCTCCCACGGCACAGGCGGGCGGCGACTCCTCCGACAGCGGCGACGACCTCTCCGAAGAAACCTATTTCGAAGCCGATGCCGATACGAATTCCCTGCTCATCATGACCTCCTCGAAGAACTACGAGAAGATCAAACCGATCCTCGACGAGCTGGACAAGCCCATCGGACAGGTCCTCATCAAGGTCCTCTTCGCCGAGATCACACACAACAACGATATCGATCTCGGCACCGAGTTCTCGGCGTGGAACCTCCGAGGGCTCGGCGACGATCGCAATGTTGAGGTTGGCACCACGTTCGGTCAGCCCGTGAGCGGTCTCAGTGCCACGGTGTTCGACCAGGACGTAGAGGTCGCGATCCATGCTCTTCAGGAGACCGGCAAGTTGAACATCCTTTCTCGTCCCTACATCCTGACCAGCAACAACCAGACGGCCACGATCACCGTCGGCCAGGAAGTGCCCTATGCCACCGGTGAGAGCCTGACGACCGGCCAGTCGCAGACCACCACCGAGTACCGCGACATCGGTATCATTCTGGAGGTGACCCCGTCGATCAATCCGGACGGACTGGTCAACATGACCGTTCGACCCGAAATCTCATCGCAGACGGGCGAAAACGTGCAGATCTCCGAGAATCTCGCGCTGCCCGTGTTCTCCACGCGAACGTCCGAGACGAAGGTCGCCATTCGGAACGGGCAGACCATTGTGATCGGTGGTTTGATGCAGGATCAAACGACGGAAACCATCAGCAAGGTTCCCTTGTTGGGCGACGTTCCGATCGTGGGCAACCTCTTCAAACGCACGATTATCGGGAAAGACAAGACGGAACTGCTGATCTTCCTGACGCCGCTTGTGGCGCCGGACGCCGCGGCCCTGATCCCCATCTCCAACACCGAACGGTCCCGCAGCAATCTGCTCGACGACCAAACGGTGGCGGATATTTTCAAGAAGCACATGGAAGCCATGGAAGCACAAGCGGAGCCGGCAGAACCGAATTTACCCAAGTGAGAAAGAACCGCTGAGAAACCGTTTGAAATTTCGCAGGCCCTGTGCCGGGACGCGGCCGTGGCCCGTCACCTGATTGCGGAAGGGGTGGTTGCACGTGATACGCACGTCAGGCTATACGGAATTCCGTCTTGTCGCCCGGATAGAAGGAAAGGAGCGTTTGGATGGGAATCAGGAGCAGTGCGTTGCACGCGCGGTTTACGATCGCGTGTGTCCTTTTGTTGGTTGGTGTTCGTTTCTCTACTGTTGCTGCCGCGGCGGATAAGCTGCGCCTTGTCATCGAGACCGATGCGCCCGGCGGGGACCCGGATGACGAGGGCTCGCTGGTCCGTTTCTTTCTGTACCTCAACGAGTGGGACGTCGAAGGTCTGATCGGCACGCGCGCCGCGGCCCAGAGTCGGTTGGGCATCTCCGGCAAAGAGCGAATTCTGCAATACATCGATGGTTACGAAGAAGCGTATGGAAATCTGAGACTCCACGACCCGCGCTATCCCGCCCCGGATGCTTTGCGCTGCGTCACGAAGCAGTGTTGTGAGGGAAGCGAGGGACGCGACCATGTCATCTCCGTCGTGGACGCAGACGATGTCCGGGACGTGTGGTATCTCAACTGGGGGACGAACGAAGAGGACGACAAACCCACGGCCCTGCGGGAAGCGCTCGACCATGTGCAGCGGCCCCGAAGCGCCGCGCAGTACCGGCGTTTCGCCGGCAAGGTTCGGTACGTCGGCGTGTATCGGCAGAATCACCTCGGGCCTCATCGCTCGGCCCTGGGTTTCTACATGGACGCGTTCTACCCCGACATGGACGGCGGGCGCTGGTACCATCGCTGGCGGCCCCTGACGGCGCGGGCCGGAGGCTTCGACGTCGAGCGTGACATCAAGCGCAACCACGGCCCGCTCTGCGCCAACTACACGATTCAGAAGGAGGGGGACACGCCGACGTTCATGCACCTGATTCCCAACGGGCTCAACGTGCCCGCCCGGCCCGCATGGGGTGGCTGGTCCGGCCGCTTCAGCTTCAACGAAGAGCGCCACCTCTGGCAGTGCGATCGGCGGGACGCCTGGAAAGGAAAAACGCACCGTGACAACACGCTGGCCCGCTGGGCGGCGCACCTCCAGAACGATTTCAAAGCGCGGGCCGACTGGTGTGTAGCCAAGAGCTTCGCGAAGGCCAACCATGCGCCGCTGGTGGTTGTGGAAGGCGACCGGATGCAAAATGCGCTCGTGCGAGAGGCGCCCGCTGCCGGCCGCTTGACCTTGGACGCTGCCGGCACCACCGATCCCGATGGCGACGAGCTTCGCTACGAATGGTTCGTCTATCAGGAGGCCGGAACGTACCAGGGCCTCGTGACACTCGCAAATGCCGACACCCTGAAGTGCACGCTCCACATCCCACCCGACGCCGCGGGCAAGACCATCCACGTCATCCTGCAAGTAACCGACGACGGCGCGCCCCCCCTGACCCGCTACCGCCGCATCGTCGTCGAAGTGAACCGCACTTAGCCCCCGGTACGGTAGCAAGCGCGCCAGGCTCACGAGCTGGACGCCCCTGTGCCCCAAGGGTGAGTGGCAACGGTAGGGCCGATTCCCAGGGGAAGGGCACGAGGATGCGGCCGCCCAGGTATTGTCCGACCGGCACCGTGTCCCCCGCTTCAGCCGCCTGAAACTGCCAGAGGCCGTTCCGAGGAAGACCGGGGTGTGCACACAACGACGCATGCGGCCAGGGCTGAAGTCCTTCGAGTCATAAGCCCGTTCTCCGTGAGTGTCGGTTGACGATCCAAAGACAAAGCGGACGATACACACGATCGGCATTCAGGTCCATGACCCACCGGCCGAATTTGAGAACGGTCGGGTACGGCTTGCGAAGATATATCCTGCCGCCGCGGAGGCCGACGGAGGACGGCACTGCTGTGCGCAATTTCGGGAGCCGGGCATCAAAACGGGTAGGGCGTTGATTTGCTGGCAGGGACGCTCTACAATCCAGATACATGCAATGGAAAGGAGGGTGCGTGTCCAGGGAGAGTGAGGAGATCGCGAAGCCGTGCTTGGAGAAACGGAGGCGCATGCTGGAACGCCTGGCCCTGGAAGCCGTCGCTTGCCTCCGACGCCCGGACTGCGGCAGCCGCATGGACATCCGCTGCCCCTGGTGCGGCCGGCGTGCAGGCTCTCGGCCCACACCGACGAAAAAACTGAGAAAATTCTGGTTTTCCTGTTAACATGTTGACCGTGGCAAACGCCTTCTGCACAGTCAATAGGGTTCTTGGGCGGGATTTGCCCATCTGGGCTCCATGAAGCACGTTGTCCTTGATCCTATAAGTTCTCAAGTTGACTGACTTTTTTGTGTTGGTTTTCATGCGGCCACCAGGAGTCGCT
>CAYPZL010000062.1:0-26956 GCA_964415045.1 uncultured Pirellulales bacterium
AGGAGATTTTTCCTCCCTAAAGTAAGCCTAATCTCCATTTTGCAAAAGTTCAGTAGAATATCAGATAGAGCCGCAAAATTCACGAACGAATCGCAGCTCACTGAAGGATCCGGGCTGCGTACGGAGAACGCTCTTCATTCTCAGGCCGGATTGAAGGTGACAAGGCGACCCGGGTCTTCCGGGAGGCGCCGCGTGGTTCATTCGACGTTTGCGTTCTGCGAACTCAGTCGGTTCCCATGACGATGACGTCTTGTCTGCGCGACTCGGGAGTGACATTCAGGCTGACGAGTCGGCCGTTCTTGAGGCGACCTTCAACTGTCGTTCGGCGCGGGGCGTAGAGCTTGAAGTCGACATCCCACCGGCGGGGCCAGGCGGGGAGCAGTCTGATTTTGCCGTCGTCGGCCTGGAGCAACATGGTCTGCAGCGCCATCATCAGGTTGCCGCCATGGTCCTGGTCGGGAATCCAGTCGAAGTTCGGGCCCCAGAAAGCGGGGAAGCGACTGGCAGCGTGTTTGTTCTTCGCCCGGTCCACAACGTAGTCGGCGGCGGTCTCGGTCAGGCCGAGGAAGGCCGCCTGGGTGTCGTCCTGTCGCCAGCCGTTGTTGCCTTTGACGGGCCGGCGTCTGAACGTGCGGCGGCCTGTCTCGAGGTCGGCCTTGCCCACGCCGTAGAGCCGGAAAGGAAAGATGGCGTACAGCTCGGGGTTCTCCGAGTTGCCGCGTCCGCCATAGACTTTGCCTGCGCCGAGGATGTACTTCTTGCCTTCGGTGACTTCCATCGGCAAGGGCGGGACCTTGCTGGCCAGTCGCGTCCAGAACTCCCGGCGGGCCGGACCGGTCCGGCTGCTCGGCAGGGACAGCAAGCCTTTCAGCACCCAGCGCAGCCCCGCGATATCGGGCGTCGGGTTCTCGGCGTCCTGCAGCGTCTCCAGCGCCTGGCCCGGATACATTTTCATGTGTCCGGCCGCGTCGGTCTGATAGTGCTGATCCCAGAACGTCAGCAACGAATCGGACACGGGCAAAAGTGTCTCGCGCAGGAATTGCTCATCGTTCGTGTAGGCGTAGTAATCGAGCATCATAGCCATCAGCTCCGGCGACGCAGTGTACTCGCGGCGGATGTAGCGATTGGTCAACTCGCTGACGTGCAGCTCCGCGGGTCGCTTCCAGCCGTAATTGGTGTTGTTGTACATGCCCCAGAAATAGACGGTCTCCCCGATGAAGGCGCCCTCGTGCTCGAACCAGACTTGCGTGCGGTACTCCGCCAAAGGCAGCATGTCGTGATACATATCGAACAGGGGAACCATCATGTCGAAGTCACCACAGGCCAGCATGGGCCAATAGGGTAGCCGCGTGTTCTGCCACCAGTAAGGCCCGCCCCAGGCGCGGTAGTCGGCGTCAAAGCCCTCCCCGTCGACGGTGAAGATCGTACCGTTGAATTTGATCGGGCAGGCGCCGCGGCCGGCGCAGGCGCTAATCCAGCGCTGCAACGTGTACCCCCGCGTGACGGCCTCGAGATCGGGCGAACCGGTCGCGCGAATCCAGCTACGATTCCAGAACGCGTTCCACCAGGCGCGATGGCTCTTGCGGGCGGCCTCCAGGCTCTGAGCCCGGCAGCAAGCAACGGTTCGGTCCAATTGTTCGAGCCACTGCCCGGCCGATTCCGTCTGCGCGCAACAGGGATAGATCGACAGGTCGAAACGTTTGCGCGCCGCTGGCGATCTCAGGGTAGTGGCGTCTTCATTCACCAGGCCGGGACCTTCGATGCGACCGCCGAAGGTGCGCCCCAGAAGCGGGTCGGCCGCCTTGCCGGTGAATCCTCCCAGCCCCTGGTGCCTGAGATTGTTTTCCCAGATCGATTCTTGGTTGCGGTGGTACCAGACGATGCGGTCCGTGTGTCCATCGAGGACCTTGTCGGGATGGACATAGACGGGAAACGGCGCGCCTTGCAGGCCGTAGGCGCTGTTGAGCTCTTTGCCGGTCAGCTCGCGCCGCGCGGTGCGCCACAAATCGAGCTTCGCCTGCATCTCCAGAGGCGAAACGCTATCGACCTCAACGTGAATCGCCGGGTTGTTCGCGTCGACCCAGATGGTCACAGTCACCGCCTCGTCGCCGGTGCCCGCCTTGACCGTGATCTCGCCCTGTCGCAGGCACAGGGTCTGCTCGAAAGACGCCCCCTCGACGAACGGATTCGGCGTCAGCCGCACGCGCACGCGACCGAGCTTGAGCAGTCGGCAGTTCTCGCTCCAGGCGTCGGTCTTGCTGAGCAGCAGCCAGAGGTTGCCCCCGGTATCGACCCAGACGTTCATGCCGATGTCCCCGTTGCCGATGGGCATCGAGCCGTTGTGGTCTTCGCTGGGCGTATCCCACACGACGTTGCACGCGTCCAACGGGTCGCTTGGCCCGGTCTGCGCCCGGCTCGCCGGACAGAGAGACAGCGACAAGCCGATAAGAAGAGCAATCATCAGATGCGACGGTTTTCTCATGGGTGTCTTCCCTTCGTCGAGATTTCCCGTTTAACTTCACAGACAACAACCCAGTAGGCTGCGACGCAGCATTGTACCTGAATCATCGGCACCATTCCAACATTGCTGGCCGGAGCGGCGGATTGTGGTATACTCTAACGCTACGACTGGCCAAATGAACACATCCTGGATTTGGAACTGAGTTCTCGTGGACTCTTGGAGGTTCTACGTATGAAGGACGTTACACGCCGCACATTCTTGCGCTATGGAGCAGCCGGTGTCGCCACAACGGTGGGCTTGCCAACGATCGTTCCCTCCCGCGTGCTGGGCGTAAAAGGCTCCGTGGCTCCGAGCAACCAGATCGCGATCGGTCAGGTCGGATTCGGTTGGATTGGAGGCAGTCACCTG
The DNA here is from genome assembly GCA_964415045.1 of uncultured Pirellulales bacterium. GTDB lineage: Bacteria > Planctomycetota > Phycisphaerae > Sedimentisphaerales > Anaerobacaceae > CAYPZL01. Next base: position 2,870 of record CAYPZL010000062.1, read on the forward strand.
TCGACCCTGCTGAACCGCAAAGAGGTCCGGTACGTGGCAGCCTGCGACGTTAACGGCAAAAAGCTGGAGGAGGTCCGCCGGAAGATCGAGGCCAAATATGGTGAGGATCGCCCCGGCGGCGGCTTCGCCGACATGGACGCCCATCACTTCGATATTGCCCAGTGGGCGCTGGACATGGACCATTCCGGGCCGACGAAAATATATCCGCCGGACGGAAAAGAGCGGCACCGCGTGCGATTCGAGTACGCCAACGGGATCATCATGAATCACGTGGGAGGAAACTGCCTGGGGCTGACGTTCCACGGCAGCGATGGCGTGCTCTACGTCGGGAGGGACGGACTATGGACCAAGCCCGACTCAATCGCCAAGGAGCCGATTGGAGCAAATGATACACGTCTATATGAGAGCAACGACCACCACGGCAACTGGATCGATTGTATGCGCAGCCGTAAGCGGTGCGTGGCAGACGTTGAGATCGGAGCCCGGTCGGCCACCATATGCCACCTGGGCAACATCGCCTGCGAGCTCGGAGAGGAATTGCACTGGGACCCCGCTGAACAACGCTTCATCGGCAACGAGCGGGCCGAGAAATTATCGTCCCGGTCCATGCGCAGTCCCTGGCACACGTAGGGCCCTGCGGCAATCCGAATCCCCTGCTTGACCCGCGACCGTGTCGCACTGACGCGACGGGCTTGTATCCCGGGCGAATCCACCTCTGGCATTCTGCGGCACCGGATGCTACAATACCGCCGCAGGCATCTCTACCGGTTCTCAGTCAAAATGGAGGATTACCCATGAGCGCGAACGATCGGTCTTTCACAAAGGCAGTCCTTGTTGTCTGGGTTTCGTGCGCGATACCGGCTGTGACGGCCCAGTCCCAGGATCAGAAACAGCGGGCCCGCGATATCCTGGACGCAGCCGGCGTCAGAGGCGGCCTTATCGTGCACCTCGATTGTGACGACGGCAAGCTGACGACGGCGCTGCGGGCCGGCGAAAGCTACATCGTCCAGGGGCTGGACACAAACCCCGACGACGTCGAGCAGGCGAAAAGAACGATCCAAACCGAAGGGTTGTACGGCCAGGTCACGGCCAGACGGTTTGACGGCGAGAGCCTGCCCTATATCGACAACCTCGTGAATCTGATTGTTGCAACCGGCGCCTGTGAGGTGCCACAGAGAGAAATCTTGCGGGTGCTGGCGCCCGGTGGAGTGGCCTGCATCAATGGTAAGAAGACCGTCAAGCCCTGGCCCGAGGGGCTGGACGAGTGGACGCATTTCCATCACGATCCTCAGGGCACGATGGTGGGCAAGGATCAGGTGGTGGGTCCGCCGCGAAGAATCCAATGGCTCGGCGGGCCGAAGTGGCTGCGCAACCATGACTTCATGAATGTCATGCACGCCATGGTCTCGGCCCGGGGCAAGGTGTTCTACGTCATCGACGAAGCCCTGCGGAACCACATCTTCCTGCCCTCCCGATGGACCCTCATCGCCCGAGACGGATTCAACGGGACGATCCTCTGGAAGAAGACACTGACCGACTGGCATCCGACGAACTGGCCCCTCAAGAGCGGTCCGGGTCATTACCCGCGAAAGCTCGTTGCCGTCGGGGACAGGGTGTACGTGGCCGCGGGACTGGCTGAGCCGGTCAAATGCATCGACGCGGTCACCGGCGATACGATCAGGACGTATGAAGGGACGAGGCCCACGCAGGAGATACTGCTTTGCGACGGAATCCTGTACCTGCTGGTGGACCCGGAAGCCGCGCCGATCGACTACCGAGCGGAAACCACGACGTACAAGGAGATCAACCGAGCCAACCGCGGCTGGGCCTGGACGCCGCAGAGTCCGTTGCGAAAGATCATGGCCGTGGAAGCCCGTTCCGGAAGACGTCTCTGGGAACACCCCGCCAAGGTCGCTCCCCTGTCGCTGACCGTCGGTGACGACAAGGTCTTCTACCACAACGGCCATGGTCTGGTCGCCATCGATCGGCGCACGGGAGACAAGATATGGCAGTCGCAGGGCCCCGCCGTCAACATGGTCGTGACGGGCGGCTCGTTGAGGGTCTCGCTCTCCGACGGAATCGCGGTTTTCGCCAGCGGCACGAAGCTCACCGCGTTTTCCCAGGACAAAGGCAAGCAGCTCTGGTCGGGCACGCTGCTGAAAACGAGCCATCACTGCCCGGAAGACCTGTTCATCATTAACGGCCTGATCTGGTCGCCCAACACCGGACGGCCCCAGGAGAAAGGAACGCATTTCAAGGTGCTCGACCTGCACACGGGTGAAATCCGACGGGATTTTGTCGCCACGAATCTGCCGGGTTTCCCGATGCATCCGCGATGCTATCCGGGCCGGGCCACCACGAAATACATCATGATGAACGGAATGGGGACCGAATTCTACGAGGTGGGCGGTGACCAGGTGGACATCAACAACTTCGTGCGAGGAAGCTGCATCTACGGCGTCATGCCCTGCAATGGCCTGCTCTACAAGCCGCCGGACACGTGCGCGTGCTATTATCAGTCGAAGCTGGACCATCTATGCGCATTGGCGCCGGGACGGTTTCAAGTAGATGCATCGAGGGTGAAGAACCGTCTCGAGAAAGGCCCCGCATACGGTCACCAGCCGTCTGCGGCAGGCCATGCCACCCGTTCATGGCCAACCTATCGCGGCAACGCCGCGCGGAGCGGATTCGTTCCGGCGCCGGTCTCCGCCGACTTGCAGCCGTCCTGGCGGGTCGAGTTGGGCGGCAAGCCCACGCAACCGGTCGTCGCGTCCGGGAGAGCCTTCGTGGCCGACACAAGCCGGCAAACGCTATATGCCCTGGACGCCGACTCGGGCCGGATCGTCTGGAAATATACGGCCGGAGGCAGAATCGATTCGTCGCCGTCGATATACAAAGACCTGGTCCTGTTCGGCTGCGGCGACGGTCGCGTGTATTGCCTGCGCGCCAACGATGGCGCCGTTGTGTGGCGCTACCTCGTCGCGCCGGAGGACAAGCAGAACGTCTCCTATCAGCAGCTCGAGTCCGTATGGCCCGTGCACGGCAGCGTCCTGATCGAGAACGACACCGTATACGCGCTTGCCGGCCGCAATATGTTCCTGGACGGCGGCATGCGCCTGGCTCTGCTGAACCCGGTTTCAGGCGAGAAAAAGTCGGAGACGATCCTTGACGAAAACGATCCGGCCACGGGGGAGAATCTCCAGACGTTGATCAACACCAAGTACATGCCTGTGACCAACGATGATATTCTCTCGAGCGACGGCGAACGCATCTACATGCAGGAGCAGAACTTCAACATGCAGGGCAAGCGCATCACGGTCGCGCCCACCGTCCCGGCGGCCAAAAAGGGCAAACCGGTTCCGCCGGGCAAGAGGCACCTGTTCTGCCAGACCGGCTTTCTCGATGACGCCTGGTTCCACCGGTCCTATCTGCTGTATGCCGAGGACTGCGGCGAAGGCTGGGGCGCGTATGCCGGGCCGCGAAACTCGAACCCTTCGGGCCGCGTTATGGTGCTCGACGAATCCCGGGCGTACGCCTTTCGCTCCGAACCCCTCGGGAACATGCTGCTTCCTCGGACCACGTACCGTCTCTACTCGGCGGATAAAGAACCCGGCGAACAGGCGCCGAAGCCGAAGGAAACGCCGCGGTCGATCAAGCGACGAGGTCTACAAAGGGAGTTCACCGTCGGCGCTCACAAAATCCACTGGCAGAAGGCATCGCTTCCGCTGCTGGTCAACGCCATGGCGCTGGGGGACAAGACACTGTTCATCGCCGGACCGCCCGATCTGGCCGACGAGACAAAGATGCTGGGCTATCTTCCCGGTGCCAACGATGACATAAATCGGCAGCTCAAGGCCCAGGACGACGCCTGGCGGGGAAAGCATGGAGGCATGCTCTGGGCAATGTCGGCCCGAACCGGGGAGAAACTTGCCCAGTACAAAACCGACAGCGTACCGGTCTCCGACGGCATGTCAGTGGCCGAAGGACGCGTGTTCATCAGTATGATCGACGGCAGCGTGGTCTGCTATCGAGAGAAATGAGCGGATCATGGCGTACCTGCACACACTGGCTATTCTCGTCACGACAGCATCCGTCGTATCGGGCGGCGAGAGATTGTTTACATCGGGACCGCAGGAATTCGCCGGCCAGAGGTACTACTGGCTGGCCGAATGGAAGCTGGAAGTCACCCTCCCCGACGATACCGCGGCGGACGATCGGTTGGAGGTCCTGTTTGGAACGAAAGGGTCCGGCAGGCGGACCCTCTATTTCGAGTACGACGGCAAGTCCGGCTCAATCGCCCATGCCGGATCGACAAAGATCCTGTCGGGAAAATCGCTCAGCGAAGGGTTCCCCGTTCGCCTCGAAACCGGCACGCCCCTGCGGCTGGCCGTGAGACGTCAATAGCGCCAGCAGCAGACCTGACCGGCGCCGCATTCCCGAAGCGGTCCCATACGAGTCGCTTCGAAAATGGGATGGAATGGTTCGTTCAAGTAGGGTAATATGGCGTGGCAAATGCCGACAGCATTTGGGAAGATGAATCGAAAATCTTCCGTTTACGATCATGCAGGAAATGTCAATCTGATCGAGACGCGGCCCATGCCTGTCTCCATCGGTCCGTTCCTGCGGCGCTCGTATGATTGCGATCATCCGGGCTTTCAAGTGAAGGGAGCAACATGAAGAAGACGCGGACAACAACCTGTAACCGCCGGTCCAAAGCCAGTGCTCACCTGGGCCGACGTCATTTTCTGAAAACGGCGGCGCAGGCCGGTGCCCTGCTGGCGATGCCGCATGTGATCCCCAGCAGCGCCTTGGGCAAAGGCGGCAGTGTCGCGCCCAGCGAACGGATTACACTGGGCGCCATCGGCATCGGCAATCGGGGTCGGTACGTGCTGGGCTGCTTTCTGCGCGAGCCTGATTTGCGGTGCGTGGCCGTCTGTGACGTTCGGGGCGACAACCGCCAGCGTGCCAAGGACATGGTCGATGCCCATAACGGCGACAAGGACTGCACGCCGTACATCGACATGCGCGAGTTACTCGCCCGCGACGATATCGACGCGGTGCTGATCGCGACGGGGCCGAATTGGCACGTGACGGCCGCGACGATGGCCGCCCAGGCGGGCAAAGACGTCTACTGCGAAAAGCCCTGCACCAAGAACATCGCCCAGAGCCTGACACTGGCGGAGGTCTTCCGCCGCACGGGCCGGGTGTTTCAGGCCGGCACGCAACGACGCAGCCTGCCCAACTTCGCCTATGCGGTCGAATTAGCCCAGAGCGGCAAACTGGGACGGCTCCAGACTCTCCACGCTCACCCGGGTGGTTTGGGCACCAAGATGAGCGGCTGGCTCCCGGCCGAGCCGGAGCCACCGCGAGAGAAGGTGGACTGGGACATGTATCTCGGGCCGGCCGCCTGGAGACCGTACACCTCCAAACTGATGAACGCCTTCCACTTCGAGAAAGGCGGCGGCCTGACGGGAGGCGGATGCCTCGAATGGGGCTCGCACTGCGTGGACCTCTGCCAGTGGGCCAACCAGGCCGACGACACGGCGCCGGTCGAATACGAACCGGTCAACGGACAACTGCACGCCCGCTACGCCAACGGCGTCAAGCTCGTGATGCGCAACGATGGCTGGCTGCCGTTAGGCTCCTGCCCGGTCCGCTTCGAGGGCACCACCGGCTGGGTCGAGACGGGCGACAATGCGGAGATGGCCGCGAGTTCCGATTCGCTGCTGCTGCGTCGCGGCAAGAAGATCCCCGGCTACCCGGCCGACTTCCACGTGCGCAATTTCCTCGATTGCGTCAAGACGCGGGCCCTGACCCGGGCCAACGCCGAGTGCGCCTGCTGGGCGCACATCGCCTGCCATGCGGCCAACATTGCCCTGTTCCTAAACCGCAAAGTCAAGTTCGATCCGAAGACGACCCGGTTCATCGGCGACGAACAGGCCAACCGGCTGCGTTCCGAGGCCCTGCGGGAACCATGGCGAATTTAGCGTCCGATCGTTTTGAAAGAACTTTCCCTATCGACGAGGATAACCATGATAGTTGAGAATCGATATTTCACGTGGTTTGTTTTGCTTCTTGCGTTCGTTGGCGCTGCCGGGACCTTCGGTCAAGATGCCAAACAGGACGAATTGATCGCCGTACTCCAGTCGAACGCCCCCAAGGCCGAAAAGGCCATCACCTGCAAGCGATTGGCCATCTATGGCACCGAGAAAGCCGTCCCGGCGCTGGCGCCACTGCTGGCGGATAAAGAACTGGCATCGTGGGCGCGGATCGCGCTCGAGGCCATCCCGGGCCCTGCCGCCGACGCGGCTCTGCGCGACGCGCTCGGCAAACTGGAAGGCCGGCTGCTGATCGGAGCGATCAACTCGATCGCCGTTCGCCGTGACAGCCGCGCCGTGGACGGGCTCACGCAGAAACTCGGCGGCGCCGACGCCGACGTGGCATCGGCTGCGGCAGTGGCCCTGGGCCACATCGGCGGCCAACGCGCGGCCACTGTGCTACGACGCGCACTGAACCATGCACCGGCGGACGTTCGTTCGGCGGTGGCAGAGGGCTGTATTCTCTGTGCCGAGTGGTATCAGGCCCACGACGGATCCGCCGAAGCCGCGCAGTTGTACGACGCTGTCCGCGAGGCGAACGTACCAGAGCAGAGGCATCTGGAAGCCGTTCGCGGCGCGATTCTGGCCCGCGGGTCGGCCGGCATCGGGCTGCTGATCGAGCAGTTGCGCTCGAAAGACAAGGACAAGCTCGCCATCGGATTACGGGCCGCCCGCGAGCTGCCCGGTCGTGACGTAACCGAGGCGCTGGCGGCGGAACTGAAGCGTTTGTCGCCCGAGCGACGTCCGCTGTTGCTGTTGGCCCTGGCGGATCGCAGCGACCAGGCCGTGCTGCCTGCCGTCCTCGACGCGGCCCGGAACGGGTCGAAAGATCTGCGGAGCACAGCCATTGCGATCCTGATCGACCTGGGTGACGTTTCGTGCGTCCCGGTGCTGCTGGAGGCTGCGACTCAGGACGATGCCGAACTGGAGCAGGCAGCCATGGAAACGCTGGTCAGGTTGCCCGGAAAGGACGTGGACGCCGATCTGCTTGCCCGCCTGCCACGGGCCAAGGGCAAGTTGCGCGGCGTTCTCATTGAGCTGAGCGGCCAGAGACAAATCGGCGAGGCTCTTCCGGCCGTGGTGTCGAGCCTTCAAGATTCCGATGCAGAGATTCGCGGTACGGCCGTGCGGACAATCGGCATTCTCGGTGGGGACCAGCAGGCGGCCGATCTCGTCAAGCTGCTTCAAGGAACCGGCAGTTCCCGAGAACGGGCCGCCGTCGAGAAGGCGTTGCTGGCAATCAGCGGTCGCTGCGGAGCGAAGTGCATTCCGCACCTGCGTCCTCTTACGCAAAGCAGGGACGCCGAGCTGCACATGATCGGGCTGCACGCGTTGGCCATCGTTGGCGGGCCTGAGGCGCTGGCGGCCGTCACGTCTGCAATCGAAGGCGCCAAGCCGACGGTGCAGGACGAGGCGGCACGCATCCTGTCCACCTGGCCGAACAATTGGCCTGAGGACGCCGACGCCGGACGGATCCTGCTGAAAATGGCCACGTCGGCTGAGAAGATGTCCCATCAAGTCCTGGGTCTGCGCGGTTACCTGCAGTACGTACGCGGCACGACAAAGCTCACCAGCGATCAGAAGGTGGCCCAGGTCGGCGACCTGCGATCCCACATCAAGCGGCCCGAAGAGGAGCGGCTGGCCATCGCCGTTCTGGGCGAGGCGCCGAGTGCCGGCGCCCTGGAGATGTTGAAGGAACTGGCACAGGACCCGGCGGTTGCCGAAGAAGCCTATTCGGCCATCGTCCAGGTTGCCGGCCGGAACGCCCCGGGGCTGTCCAAACAGCAACGCCGCCAAGCGCTGCAGATGGTGATCGAGAAATCGAGAAATGACGGCACCAAACGGAGGGCTCGACAGACCCTGAACCGAATCAAATAACCGCGTGGGGCGAGCAGCACCGTGCGAGATTTAACGGTGGTATCTCACGTTCCACAGGGGTCGAAGGTCGTTTCGCAGGCATACGCTGATGAATTCGGCGTATGCCTGCCACTTCGGCCGGCAACCGACATTCTTCCTCAGGGTCATTGCACGGGCTTGATTTGGTAGGTCTGTCCGGTTTTCGTCGGAAACTTCACAATCCCCCCTGGCAGTTTAGTGACAACGACCATTCCTCCCACGGAGGTAATCCGGACCGGCATCACCGCCCGCACGCGGCAGGTCTTGCCGAAGTTGGATTTGAGCGTGGCGCTTTGCAGCTTGCCGTCTCTCCAGGCTATGTCGACGTTGAAGCCTCCGCGCGCGCAGAGCCCCTCGACACGGCCGTTCGGCCAGGCTTGCGGAAGAGCCGGCAGCAGATGTATTGCGTCCCCGTGACTCTGGAGGAGCATCTCTGCGATACCTGCGGCGCCGCCAAAATTGCCGTCGATCTGAAAGACCCGGCCCGGCCAGCAGGCATTGAACAGATTGCCAAAGGTATTGACGCTGATGAGACGACGCAGATAGTCATAGGCCTGGGGCGCATCCTGAAGTCGCGCCCTCAGCGCCGTCTTCCAGGCGTTGCTCCAGCCGACATCCCCCTTTGCCCCGCGTCGTTCCAGGGACCGCCGCGCCGCCGCAGCCAGCTTCGGGTCCGCCTGCGGGGTAAGCTCGTGATAAGGATACAGGCCGTACATGTGTGAGACATGACGGTGGTGCGGATCGGGCTCATCGTAGGGTTCCAGCCACTCCTGCAGGCGCCCGTCGGGAGCGATCTGGTTGGGTGCGAGGCGAGCCCGTTTCGTCGTAAGGAGCGCACGGAATTCCGCGTCGGTATCGAGGGCCTTGCCGGCGGCGATACAGTTGCCGAACAGTTCGCGCAGAAGCTGCATGTCTACAGCAGGCCCCATGCACACGTGGGCGGTCTTGCCGTCGGGCAGGCGAAAGGCGTTTTCCGGAGAATTGGACGGCGCCGTAACGAGCCAGCCGTGCCCGGGTTCTTCGATGAGCATGTCCAGGTAGAACTGCGCCGAGCCCTTCATGATCGGATAGGCCCAGCGCAGATAGTCTCGGTCGGGATGAAATGCGTAATGCTCCCACAGATGCTCGCAAAGCCAGGCTGAGCCGCTGGTCGTGGCGCCCCAGGACGCTCGCTCCCCGGGCGCGGTGAAGCCCCACACATTCGTAATCACATGGGCCACCCATCCGTCCGCGTCGTAATACGCGCGGGCGGTCCGGCCTCCCGGCTTCTGAAGCGACTCGATCAACCGCAGAAGCGGCACGTGGCAGTCGCTCAGCGCCGCGACCTCGGCAATCCAGTAGTTCATCTGAACGTTGATGTCCAGGTGATAATCGCCGTTCCAGGGCGTCTGAATTTCCTCGGCCCAGAGGCCTTGCAGATTGGCCGGTAGTGTCCCGGGACGTGAAGAGCTGATGAGCAGGTAGCGGGCATAGTTGAAATACAGCGCCGCCAGCGCCGGATCGGCGCCGCCCTTTCCGAACGCGACCAGCCGGCGATCCGTTGGCAAGCTTGCCGCTTCTCGACTCGCGTCGCTCCCGTCGTCGAGAGTCAGCGAAACGCGATTGAAGAAGCGACCATGGTCGGCCTTATGGTCGGAGCGCAGGTTCGCATAGCGCCTGGCCACGGCTCGAGAGATGACCTCTTGCGCCTTGGCCGCGGGGTCTTCGACGACGCGCTGTCGCGGCACATTGCCCTGGTAATCGGTCTCTCCGGCAATCAGGAGGAGAACTTCGTCCGCACCGCTTGCCTGCAGCCGGCCGGCCTCTGCGGCAACGCGTCCGCCCACGCAGACGACTCGTACCCGAACGACATAGCGGACTCCGCCGCCGCCCTGGCCGTCAGAGAGTTGGCCCGTCATCAGCAGTGTGTCGTCGTCCACCGCTCGCACGGTGGCTCGCTCGGGGCGGTCCAGTCCAACGCCGACATCAAGTGCGCTCTTCTTGTCTGCGGTCAGACGCACGACCGCCACCTGGTCGGGCGCGCTGACGAAATACTCCCGGCGGAAGGTTATACCGCCCGCCTTGTAGCTCACCTGCGCCACAGCCGAGCGAAGATCGAGCTGCCGGCGGTATTCCGTCACCGTGTTCGGGTCCGCATCGAACGTAAGCCGGAGGTTTCCCATGACCTGATAGCAGCCAAACGGAACGTTGGCGCCCCTGCCGTGTCCTGAGCCTTTGCCCTGGCAGGTGAACGTTTGGTTGACGAGTTGCTCGGCTTCGACGTTCCGGCCCTGCTGCAAGAGGCGGCGTATCTCCGGCAACTGCTTGTACGCGTCCGGTCGATTGTCCTGCGCCGGCGACCCGGACCACATCGATTCCTCGTTCAACACAATCCGGTCCTGCTCGACGCCGCCAAAGACCATCATGCCCAGCCGGCCGTTGCCCAGCACCAGCGATTGCGTGAAATGCTCGGCCGGCTGGCGATACCACATAACCGAGGATGAATCCGCATACAATCCGGCCGCATGGATCAAAACCAGGCAACCAATGACGATCCGACATCGTGTCCAGTTCATGGCACTCTCCTGTGAAAACGGCGCTCCGATTCGACCGGGTGCAGACGGGCGAGCCTGTTTACTTTGCAGCGGCTTCCAGCCGGCGCGTCGAGATATGGGGAACAATCCGATCCTTCCTGTCTGCGGGGTACCCGATGTCCCAGGGTGAAGGACCCACCCATTCGCTCTGCGTCCCTTCGATCTGAATGGTTCCGTCTGATCCCAGCGTGACCAGAGCAAACAGAGGATCCTTGTAGGGGACCGTGTACTTGATCCAGGGGTAATCCCGGTCGATCTCCTTGCTGTACCTGACGTGTTGATAGTCACCGCCAACCCAGAAATACGACATGCTGTTGATCTGGATGTAATGAATGCCGTTGATCTCCCGGGAATAATCGATGTGATGGTGGCCGCTGAAACATGCAACGACCTTCTTCCTGCCGGCCGCCTGATTGGCCTCCTCCAGTATCCTGCGAATCGCCTCCCCGTTCGCAATGCCGCCTGGGTCTTCCAGGCTCTGGTGGGAGAAGACAACCGTCGGCAGGGTTGTGTTCTCCAGCTCTCGACGCAGCCACTGCTGTTGTTCGGCGCCGATGTACCGGGCGTATCCGGACTGCGGAGGGTCCGTCTTGTCGTTGCCATCGAGGGCAATGAAATGGAAGCCGCCCTTATCGAACGCGTAGTACTTTGCCGGCATCTTCCAGTAGGCCACCGTTTGTTCCCGCGTGAATCCGCCATCGGTGTCGTGGTTGCCGAGCACATGGTACCGGGGTCCGTCGAAAGAGTTCCAGACCTCCATGAAGCCGTTGTTGTGTGCGTAAGGCCGACAGAAGTCCCCCAACTGGATGATGAAATCGACCTTTCGCTGATTCATGCGATCGACAAAGACATCGAGCCTCTGATCCGCATCGTGCATGACATCCTTGTGCACATCGGCACAGACGCCAAAGCGGATCGACTCGGGCGGCGGGTCGGCGCTCGCGCACCCGTGCAGCAGCGGGATCATGACGCTTAGAGCAAGCAAGCTCCTGATTACGGTCCGATGTTTTTTCGCACATGCGTTCATTCGTTTTATCTCCCGTCAGGGTTGGGTGGCCGGTCTATAAGCAGGTGGGCACAGGCGCGACGCAGGGCGAGCAAACGTTGTTCCTGGTCGGGACCGAAAGAGCCGAGCTTCTGGGCGTATCCATCCATCCACACGATCAGGCGCGTGAGGCTCTCGTCATCCAGCCTGACGTCGTAGTGGCCCCGGGGATCGGTGATCTCCGCCAACAACAGGCTCTGAGCGGCCGGGCAGGCCCCTTCCACGGACCGCCCCTGGCGGTACCGCGCCATGACGTGATCGTACAGACTCGGGCGGCCGTACCGAACCAGCGATTCGTATGCCTTGGAGGCCGTCAGATCGAACTCTCTGGCTTCGGCATCCTCTCCGGCCGCACTGTGACATTGCACACAATGCCGGTCGAGCACCGGCTGAACCAGCGTGTCGAACCGAAGCGGCCAGGAGCCCTCCGGGCCCGTCGTGATTTTCGAAGGCGGACGCCGAACCGCCAGCGGGAGACCTGCCGGCGGCGCCTCGAAGCGTGATTCGTGGCAGCCGATGCAACTGAGGGTTTGGCCCGGTTGGACGTGCGTTGTCGAACGCATCGTCTGGATGGCCATGCCGCGCTCGTCCAGGGCCTGGAAGAAAACGACCACGCCCGAAGGTATCCGGAAGTACGCGGAGCCGTCTCTCTCCACCGGGACCGTTCCCAGGACACACTTTCCCGGATCGTCGCGTGTCACTCCGAGGTTGGGATAGTTCATCGTCGGATGCGTTTTGGCCGGAACGGCAATAATGCGAAGCGCTTTCACATCGCCACGCTGGACGGTTTTGAGCCCCCGGTAGACGTCGGCAAGGAGAAACCGCCCCTCCTGTTTGCCATCCCAGTCGACGGTGCTGGCGATGCGAGGCGGCAGCTTGCGCCGCTGCAGTGGAATGGGATACATGCAAGAGATGTCGGGGTCGCGGTAGAGAAGCTCCATATTCCCTTCGGCGTCGAACAGGTACAGGCCCATGCCGTTGGGCGGACGCATCGTGGTGTGCCACCGGTCCCAGCCGTTCGATTTGCCCGGCGCCATGGCTCCCTCGTCTCCCCAGGCCACCAGATAGAATCGCTCGGAGAGCGGCCACGGATTGGCGTAGTAGGTCTCGGGCCAGCCTTCGGCCTCGGGAAACGCCACCTCCGGCGTCAAGCGGGCGATCGGCGACGGCCCCTCCATGCCCGCGGTCGGGTCCAGCAGCACGAGGCTGCCCATCGTCTGGGAATGATGAGCCGAGGCGGTAAAGACGATCTTGTGAGAATCGGGAATGCAGCGGGGCTCGAACGTGCAGTGCGGCGTCCGCGTGTAGTTGGCATACACGATGTGGGCGTTGGTACCGTCGGGATTGATGGCCCAAAGGCTCATGTACGGCATGTTGTCGCGATCGACGTAATCCCAGCGTGAGTAGAGGATGGAGCCATCGTGAGCCACGGAAGGCGTCCACTCGAACATCTCAAACGGTGATATCGCGCACAGATCGCCACTCTCGGGCTCCAGCATGTGAAGCGTGTAGACCACGCAGGGCCGTTCCGGGCCTCCGCCGCAACGCACGTACACATCCGGCAGATCGCTGGTGACGAGCGTCCGCCGGGCGCTGTCGCGGCCGCATTGAATGAACTGGCCCCGGCGGGTGGACAAAAAGACGATCCTCCCGTCCGGCAGATAGCGCCCGTCGAAATCATCATATTTGCCGCGTGTTAACTGCCGCAGGCCGGTGCCATCGATACGCATCTCGAAGAGATGGTAAAAGGCATCCTCCGGAACGTTGTCCTTATTCAGTTTGTTCTGCTCCGCGGCCAGGTTGGGATAGTGCCTGCACCAGGCAAAAAGCACCTTTTGCCCGTCGTACGACAACATCGGCCGCAGGAAGCTGCCCGGCGCGGAAAATGCCCGGCTGATACATCTGGCCCGCGGGACATCGCTCGTGATGCCTTCCAGTATGTAGAGCCCCCCTCCCGGACGCGACCACCATCCGATATACTGATCGGACATGTGGTTGTAACCGGCGGGGACGCGCTTGGCAAACAGCATCGAGTCGAAATCGAGGATCGGGTGGGCCAGCGTGAGGCGGCGTTGAATCCAGCGGGCTTCCAGATAAAGCGCCTTTCCAACGGTCTCCGCAGGCAAGGCCTCCACCCTCTCTGCAAGCGAGGTGATGGCGTCGCGGTCCATCGATACATCGAGACCCTGCGCCTGCAATTCCTCTGCGAGCCGTCGGCAATGGGCGAGAATCTCCGCTACCCGCAGCGCGCCGCATCCGGCCCAGTCAATACCGAGCGGGCGCTGCTGTCGTGTGGACCACTGGGATACACTGACCTGATCGGCCGGGCGGTGCAAAGCGAGGTTCTTCCCCGGCGCCGCCGGGCCAAAAACTTCCACTTCATCAAGGTGAAGGTATGTTGTACCCGGCAGTTGCAGGCGTACGAAGCGGCCCCGCTGGCCGTTCAAATGGACCACGAGCGGTTTCTTGTCGGTGAAGCCGTAGAACAACGTCCCGTCGTGCGAGTAAACCGTTCGCCAGTTCTCGCCGTCCTGCGAAAGCAGTATGCTCAAATGATTCGTTCGCTCCGAGGCGCCGTCCGTGCGGTTCCAGACGACCACCTTGGTGACCGCCTGCGACGTCCCCAGGTCCACCTGCCACCAGGGGTTCGTCGCCCGGCCCGTGTGAAAGCCATACGTGCCGTCCTTGATCCCGTCGCAGCCGCCCGCGGCATCGAGTGGCGGTGTTACCTCGACCTTGCCTCCATCCCCGGTTCGGTCGGTGCGATACTTCTCCTGTCGCAGCCAGTCCGCCTCGACCCGGGCGCCGAACGCGGCGCGAGCCCCGGCCCCCTCGTCACGTGAGACGGGCCGACCGCGACCCGCCCCGCAGATGCACAAAGCGAACGCAATCGCCCGGGCCCACAGCACGACCTCCCGCCTCATAAAGTCTCTCCTAAAAGGGATTCAGCATTTCTTTGACTTGTTTCGTGCCCCAGATCGACACTTCATCAACGAATGAATTCTCAGGCATGTCGATCAGATGAACGAGCGTGCGGGCGAAGTCGCTGGCCTCGGGGTATCCTTCCTGCCAGTCGGCATCGATGCCGGCGGCCTTGCAGAAACCCGTGCGCGCCGCACCGGGGACGAAGTTCGAGGCCTTGCCGCCCCACTCGGCCATTTCCAGATGCAGACAGCGCGTGAATCCGACCATGCCGGCCTTGGCGGCGGTATAGACCGCCCAGGAGGGCCACGAGTAATTCGCGCAGCCGCTGGAGACATTGATGATGTGTCCGCTCCCTTGCGCTTTCATGACCGGTATGACCTCCCGGCACCCCTTGATGACGGAGATGATATTGATATCCATCACCGCCTGGATGTCGTCGTCCTCCATGTGCTCGACTTCCGCAATCTTGACCCCCGCACCGTGATTGTTGACCAGAACGTCGATCCGCTCGAATCGCTTACGCGTCTCGGCAATCAACGTCTTCCAGTCGGCGGTCTTGACGGCGTCGGCCCGGACCGCCATCAGGTTCTCGTGGGCAAGGTCTTCCTCGGCACCAGCAAGGCGTTCCTCGTTTCGTCCGGTGATGACCACTTTGGCCCCCATCTCCAGCAGAATTCTCGCCGTCTCCAGGCCGAAACCTGAGGAACCACCTGTTACGACAACCACTTTGTTCTTCACGTAGTGTTTCATTCGAAATTCCCTATATAAACTTCCGAATGCTGCTCCGGTACACGACGCTCTCTACCATAGCACAATATGGGGTTCGATTTCAACGTTCGTGCCTCTCCGCTTTGAGCGGGTTGCTTTCGCAAATCAAGGCGGGTATGATGCTGGAGGCCTGATGAGCGATCGGCCTGCGTGAGAGTATTGCGTTCGGTTGCAATCATGGGAGGTACGTTCCGGTCCGCTACGGCGCGCCGAGAGCGACCGTGCCACCGGGATTGATAGCGGATCCTCTGGTTCCATTGGTAGACCCGTATACCGACCGGCCGGTACGTCGCGACAAACGCGTTGAAATCAAGTCCTCTGTCGTGGTATCGTGTAGCGCGATGGCTGTACTGTATGGGAGCACCGATCATGAAGGTGAGTTTGGGACCAAGCCGGGAATCGAGCCTTGCAGGAAGCATGCCGTTGGTTTTATTATCGACACGATAAAAGCCAATCTCGGCGAAGTCATGGTCATGCCGATAGGACCCTGCACGAACCTTGCAGTAGCAATAAGGAGAACCCGGCGATGCTGAAGAAAAAGACAGTAGCAACGGTGATGCTGGCGACTGCGTTCTGTCTGAATGTCCCTGTGTTGAAGGGAACAGAATCGGAGACGGTGGCGCTGGTGAAGGATGGCAAACCGGTCGCCTCCATTGTCACTGCAGCGAACCCGACGCCGTCGGCTCGCCTGGCGGCCCTGGAGCTCCAGTATCATATCCGCAAGATCACGGGTGCCGTCGTGCCGATAGGCACGGATCGGGAGAAGACGGCGGGCACCCGGATTCTCGTCGGCCAGAGCAAGGAGACAAGGGCCCTCGGCATCGACGCGGATGATTTCCAGCCGCTGGAATACCTCATCCAGATCCGGCCCGCCACCATCGTCCTGATCGGGCGCGACTGGCACGATACGCAGGCCAACAGAGAAGAGCTCGGGCGATCCACCTACGGTGACACCCTCGCTTCGTACCGCCATGAGATCGATTATCACAAGGCCACGGGACGAAGCTCGGAAGGCGCCAGGCCCATCGAGCTTCCCGGCCTCTTCGACGATCAGGGGACCTGCTACGCTGCTTACGATTTCCTGGAACGGTACTGCGGTGTCCGCTGGTACGGTCCCACGGAACTGAACGTCGTGTTTCCCTCCGCCAGAACGCTGACGGTATCGGGCCACACGATCCGGCGCTCGCGCGACCTGAAGCACGTCCACGCCACCGGCGGTTCCTGGCCCATCATCAACGTCCAGTGGAACCGCCCGAACGCCGATGAGCTGAACCTCTACTGGCGGCGGATACGCGTCGGGGGCGAGAAGTGGGCCGGCAACCATACGATTCACCGTAGCACCGTGCAGTCCATCTTCAACGACCCGGAGTATCAGGCCCAGGGCCGAGGCAAAGGCAGCCAGGTCTGCTACACCCATCCCAAACTCGTTCAAAAGGTCGCCCAGGTGGCCCGTGACTATTTCGACGGCAGGGATCTGCCGGCGGGCTTGAAGGCTATGGGCGACTACTTCGCCGTCGTACCTGACGACAACGCCTCGTGGTGCCAGTGCGACCGATGCCGCAAGGTGCTCGCCGTCAGCCGGGCCGACAAACGCGGCCAAGGGTTCTTCAGCAACGCAAGCAGCAGTTACTACATCTTCAACTTCATCAACGAAGTGGCCAAGGAAGTGCGCAAGACCCACCCGGACAAGTTCATCGCCGCCCTGGCCTACGCATCCTACGCCTACCCGCCGAAGAACCTCAAGCTGGAACCCAACATCTGCGTCGCTCCCTGCCTGCACACCTGCTACGGCTATGACGAGGCGACCACCGCGAACGATATGGCCCTCTACGAAGCCTGGCTGGCGGACAAAGGACGACGCATCTACCTCTGGAACTACTTCCACCACCCGCTGGAGCCGGCCGTGATCGGCAAGTGGAACTGCTTCCCGTGCTTCGAGCCGGACGTCATCTCTCGCGTGGTGAAACGCTATCACAGAGACGGCGTACGCGGCGTCTTCCTCTGCGGAATCGGCCAGCAGCTCGACTACTACCTCTACATGCAGACCGCCTTCAACGTCGAGACAGACGGCGAGAAGCTCATCGACGAGTTCTTCTCCCGCTATTTCGGCGCCGCCGGCACGCCCATGAAGAAGTTCTACTATCGCATCGCGGCCATCAACCGGGCCGAAGGCGTCGTCGGCCGCACCCGCGAACTGTCCTGGCAACGCCTCGGAACACCCGAGCGCATGAGAGAACTGCGGAATTATATCGACGAGGCCGTAAGGCTCGCCGATACGGAGGTGGAAAAACAACGCGTCAACCTGTGGAAGACCGGCGTCTGGGACTACATGAAAACCGGCTACGACAACTTCCACGCCAAGCCAGAACGCCAAACATCACGTCTTACCAACGCCCACCCATCGCGCAACCGATAACGCCGAAGAGAGCTATCCGAAATCCTCACTCTCGGCCCTCCCCCTGCTTGCGGAGCAATCGGGCGAGGTCCTCGTGTTTGTGACGAATCGCCTCATCCAGCGGCGTGCGGCCGGCTTTGTCCCGCGTGTCAACATCGGCGCCGTAGGACAGCAGCAACTCTACAGTCTCTTTCTGCCCTCGAACCGCGGCGTCGTGCAAGGGTATGCCGGAGAGTCTGCTATTCAGGGTGGTCGGCGCGCCAGAGGTCGGCGAAGAGGCGGAGGTCCTGGTCGTCTACGGCGCCGTCGTTGTTGAGGTCGGCGGGCGAGCCTTCGGGGCCGAGGGGCTGATCCAGGGCGCGGACCAGGACGGTGAAATCGTCGCCGTCGAGGGCACCGTCGGCATCGAAATCGCCGATCTTCGGGATGCCGCGATAGAGGCGAATCTTACCGTCGCCGGAGCCGACGAGCAGGTCCCAGTACCCGTCTTTGGGGCCGAAGTGGCCGTCGCCGGTCCAGTGGCACACGGCCGGCCGGGACCGCGGCGAACCCGGCAGGTCGATCGGGACGCCCTCGGACAGAACGACGGAGTAGTCCTCGAACATAGGCAGCGACTCGGTTCCGATGTTCTGATAGAACAGGATCAGGCCGTCGGTATTGCCGACGAGCAGGTCCTTCCTGCCGTCGCCGTCCAGGTCCATGACCACGGGGCTCGAACGACCGCTGAGCACGAACAGATCGCGGCTATCGGCCAGGACGTAGGAGCCGTCCGGCGGGGAGAAGTAGAAATGCGGCGGGATGGCGCTGCCACAGCCGCAGTTGTAGTAGACGTGGATCATCCCGTCGAGGGCCCCGGACACGATGTCCAGCATGCCGTCCTCGTTCCAGTCCACCATGACAGGCGTCGCCCGCGCCCCGACGTCGAGGTCCCAGGCGTCGCCGCTGCCGACCTTGACGTTCGCGCCGGCATCGAACGCCGGCTCGTTGTTGTCGGTGACGTTCAGAAAAATCTTCACCGTGCCGTTGGCCTGGCCGACGAGCAGGTCCTTGCCGTCGTCCTCGTCCCAGTACACCACGCGCGGGAAACACCCCAGGCAACCCTGGGCCGGACAGGTCAGGTCCCGGCCGTCCGATTGCACGAAGAAATAGTCCGCAAAGCACGGGTCCGCCTCCGTTCCCACGTTCAGGTAGACGCGGACCTTCGCCTCCCCGTAACCGCCGCCCTCGCCGACGATCAGGTCATTGAGCAGATCGTTGTTCCAATCCGCCCACGACGGGACGGAATAACCCGGCACGACGATATCGCTGCCGCCGGCCTGCACAAACTCCTCCGGCCCCAGATCGAAAACCACCTCCTGAGCCAGGCCGGCCGCAGGGAAAGCCACAAGGGCCAGAATCATGACGATAAGCGCCCGCAAATGACTCATCATAAACCTCCTCAAAAGACCTCCGCCCATTGATTCAAATAGCACCGCTGAAGTGCTTTCTTCTCCGGTACGTCCCTGAAGCTATATTGTAGGAAAACCGGCAGTGAAAGTCAATGGTGAAACCCCCGGGTGTGGTCCGAGAATATGCCGGCCCGGGAGCTGATAGCGGCGTCACGCCGCCGACGGTCAGACCAGGAAGCGACTCAGGACGGCGGCGGTGTGGATGGACAGCATCATCAGGTAGTCCAGGTCGCCGAGCGTGTAGTGGTCGTGGACCATGGCGTTGTCGACGTAGATGACGCCATAGCAGCCGCTCTGGCTCTTGATCGCGGCGATCAGGGCCGAGCGGATGCGCGCCTTCTCCTCGACGTCGGCGGCCACGCGCGGCAAGACCAGCGACTGGCCCCGCTCGACGGCCTGGTTAATCCGGGGGGCGAGCTTCAGGTCGCCCAGCTCCACGGGCTGCCCGTCGCGCCGCTTGCCCGCGTGATACGTCATCGGACCGCTCGGCTGCTCGCGCAACGCGCACCACGTATGGAAGGCGCTGAACTGCTTGACCGCGATGTTCAGCAACGTCACGAGCAGATCCTCGAGATTCTCGGCCTTGCAGACCGCCTCGCAGGCCTGCGAGAAGTCCGAGAGCCGTTTGGCCGGCAGTCGCATGGCCGGGGCGTGGCCGGCGTCGGGCTTTCGCACCACGGTCTCGTGGACCGGCGTCGCCAGCCCCGCCTCCAGGTTGAGCGTGTCCTCGAACTGGGCGGGATGGGTGACATGGGCCTTTTCGTCAAGACTAATTTCCATCGTAAAATCAGTGATACGGATCGAGTCGCCCGACTTGATCTCGGCCCTGCGGACGGCCTCCCCGTTGAGGTAGGTTTTGTTGGCCGAATCGAGATCCTGGACGTGCCACTTGCCGTCGTCGTTGCAGAGAATCAGAGCGTGCTTCTTCGAGACGGTTCGATCGGGCAAAAAGACGTGGCTGTCGGCGGCTCTGCCGATATTGATGGGGCCCTGAGCGAACTGAAACTCTTTCGTTTCCCCATCTTTGTGTTTTAGTACCAGACGCATCGTCAATGCCTCCGCATCCGGGTTCATGTAAGTGTTTTTAAATTATCGTTTGTCTCGTCGCTTTTGTCAAGGAAAACAATGCACCGTGTGGCATGGGGCCCGCGCCCTCGGCCGGCCCCCATCGTCCCGGCCCCCTCAAAACAGCCATAACCCCCTTACTCAACTACACTTAGACGCCTGGTGGAGTCAATGGCAGTCCTGATCGAGGATGACCGCGGCCACGATCACACAGCCGGCAATCAGACGTTTGGTATATTTCCGCCCCCCGATCCAGGCCCGGCCGGCCTCAAGCACGGCGCAAATCAGCCCCCGAAGAAACTGCTGCAACCGAGCCAACACCGCCGGTAACCGGGTCGAGGCGCGTCGAGAAAGTGCCGAAACTTCGGATTTCCGACGAATGGGTGTACCCGAGGGCCCCTTTGGGGAGATTTGTGGCCCATCTCTATGTTGCAGTCGCCTCCCCGATTATGATATTATTGAATAGCTGTGTACAGGGATGAGAAGTACGAAGCTAAATGGGAAATCCCCCTTTGGTTTCTATGCGGAATTTACGTGAAGAATCGAGCACACAAGGGTCCGCGGGGTGAAGTGGTGTTGGCTGCCTGGGTCAACTTGCAGGCCGGCCTCTAAGGCCTTCGCTCCCGGCTTGAACGAGTGATGTACTTCAAGATACCAGCAGATCCCCGAATTATCTCTACGGCACCCATGTCTTGAAGGAATCGCCATTACAAACCCACGTGTGTTCTCTTACCACTGTGCAAGATGAAGCAAGGAAAGCAATTGCGATAGAAAGAGCTGGTGGCGGTTCCACCTTTCAACCTTTTTTTGCAGGAGGATGATCATGATTGGAAGAAACAGAACCAGAACGGCATTGAGCCTCGCCGCTGTGGCGATGGCAATGCTTGTCCTCACAACCACTGCGGCCCACGCGGATCTCGTTATTGAGGAGCAATTTATCTATGAGGCCGGAGTCCTCGATGGGCTGGACGGCGGAACCGGTTTTGACGGTCCCTGGGTCGCAACGAAGTCCCACGGCAGGGATTATGTCGTCGGGATGACCCAATTTGCAGACGAAAAACCGATCAACGCCGACTCAGGTCTGTCCTTCTCAACACTGCCCGTGGCCGGCAGTGCCCTGTCCCGCTATGGCAGCGCAGGCAGGGCTGAAGCACACCGAACGATTTCCGCCGCATCGCAGGCCGCTCTCACAGGCGACAACACGACGATCTGGTTTAGCCTGCTCTTTGCGGGACCTGCCAACAATCGAGGTGCGATGTTCATTTTCGGATCGCAGCCGCTCAAGCATACGGATCTCCATACGATGGCCGCCCCGGGTAGTGGTTTTGGGTTCTCGATCCACACTCCTTCCGACGGCCCCATCAGCGCGGTGGCATTCAATAACAGTGTCAACGCAACCATTGAATCGGGCGTTTCATATACACCAAGTCCATTAACAGCAATCAGTCTGATAGTTGGCAAAATCAATTGGAAGCCCAATGGCACGCCCGATGAGTATTTCCTCTTCAACGTCACCGATCTGACCACCGAACCGGCGGAGTCGGAGGCTATCGCGTCGATCACGAATCTGGATTTTGACCAGTCGGCCTTCAATCTGATCGCACTGTGTGACGGCACCAACGCAATCACCGATGAAATTCGTTTCGGGAACACCTTCGGCGACGTGATAGGCCTTGTTGACGAGGCCTCCAGCCCTGATCCGGAGGACGGCGTCATGCTCGATTCCACATGGGTGTCTCTCGGCTGGCGAGCGGGAAGATCCGCCGTTTCGCACGACGTCTATTTCGGCGATAACTTCGACGACGTCAATCAAGCCACGCCCGAGGACGACGCGTTCATGGGTAACCAGAGCGAGGCGGCGCTCACGGTGCAGGACCTGACCCCCGGGGCCACGTATTACTGGCGGATCGACGAGGTCACTGACCTCGATCCGGACAATCCGTTGAAAGGGGAAGTCTGGAGTTTCCGGGTGCGGCCGGGCATTGCCTGGGCGCCTTCGCCCGCCGACGGGGCCAAATATGTCTTCACCGATTCGACGCTGAGCTGGGACGTGGGCTTGGGCGCCCTGTTCCACACGGTCTACTTCGGCGAAAGCTTCGACGAAATCAACAATGCGACGACCGGCGGTTTCATGGTCGCCGATACGACCTATGATCCCGGTCCCCTGGCGAACGATACGACGTATTACTGGCGCATCGACGGGTTCAATGGCATCCAGACGGTTACGGGCGAGGTCTGGAGCTTCACCACCACGCCGGAGATAACCGTCACGGATCCCAACCTCGTCGGCTGGTGGAAGTTCGAGACCGGCGCGGGTAACAATGTGATCGACTTCTCGGGCCACGACAATCACGGCACGATCGTTGACAAGGTTCTTTGGGCGCCCGGCCAGTTCAACCTGGCGCTGGAGTTTTTCGGTGACAACCAGGGGCACGTGGAACTGCCGCCGCGCATGGTCACCACGTCCAGTGGTTCCGTCGCTATGTGGGTCAACACCAATCAGACCGGCGACCTTTACTCTGAAGGTACGTTCTGGTATGGAACCGAAGGCGGCGGCATGGGTTTTGGCGCGCAGGAGATGCACATCCACAGCCAGACGACCGGCGCCTTGGGCTTCTGGATGGGAGGGACCACGAATGTCAGCCTGGACGGTCCCATGCTTGCCGGCACCGGCTGGAACCACGTGGCGGTAACGTGGGATCAGACAGATGGCTGCACGTTGTATTGCAACGGCGTACAAGTTGACTTCCAGGGACACAACGGCAGAGCAGCGGATCTGGCTGTGATTCGACTGGGACGACCGAACAACAACTTCCGATTTCTCAAAGGCTTCCTGGATGATGTCAGGCTGTTCGACCACGCGATCACCGCTGAAGAGGTCCGCGAGATCATGACCAGGGGCGAGGACCCGCTCAAGGCAGGCGCCCCCAGCCCCGGCAACAGTTCCGTGGCGACCCTGACCGTGGCGCAGACGCTGAGCTGGTCTGCCGGAGAAGGCGCCTCCCAGCACGGTGTCTACTTCGGCACGGACCCGGAGGCGGTCGCTACTGCCGACGAAAGTTCGCCCGAGTTCCAGGGCAACCAGGCGGGCACCAGCTTTTCTGTGGCCGGCCTCGTCGAGTTTGGCGGCGGCGACTACTACTGGCGGATCGACGAAGTCGCAGCCGACGGAGCTGTGCAGACCGGCTACGTCTGGAAGTTCACCGTGCCGGATTATCTGATGGTGGATGATTTCGAGAGCTACACCAACGAGGTCGGCTCCCGCGTCTTCGAGGCGTGGATCGACGGCGCCGGCTTCACACAGCCGGTAGAGACTCCGGGCAACGGCTCCGGTGCGCTGGTCGGCCACGATATCTGGACCGGCGGCTACGCGTCTCTCATGGAAACCGGCGACGTCTACGACGGCGCCCAGGCCATGCCGATCTACTACGACAACACCGCGGCGCCCGGGTACTCCCAGGCCGATCACACCTTGACGCCACCACAGAATTGGACGCTCGAGGGTGTAACGACTCTGGTCGTGCACATCCGCGGCCAGGCCGAGAACACGGGCGCTCTGTACCTCGAGATCAACGGCGTCAAGGTCCCCTACGACGGCGACCCCGCCGACATCGCCAGCAATCAGTGGATCGCGTGGGAAATCGATCTCGCCTCGGTCGGCGTCAACCTGACCAGCATCACGACGCTGAGCATCGGGATCGAAGGCGGTGAGACAGGCGTTTTGTATATCGATGCGATTCGCCTGACCAAACCCTGAGGGCGTCAGACCACAGAGCAGTGATGCAGATTTCCCGCGTGGAAATCAGGTACGAACAAGGGCTGCGACCATCGCGTCGCAGCCCTTTTTCATCTTGCGTCGCAGCTTCTAACTGAA